>NZ_CP042261.1:1507500-1882283 GCF_007855645.1 Qingshengfaniella alkalisoli | reverse complement strand
GTAAATCGCAAGGCCGGTGCGTTGCGGCAAAAGCTGGAAGGGCTGGTCGCGGCCCATCCAGACGTGTTCGAAGAGGTGCGCGGATCCGGGTTGATGCTGGGCCTGAAATGCCGCGTGCCTGCTGGTGATGTGGTCAAGGCAGGCTTTAAGCAGATGGTGCTGACTGTACCGGCGGCCGAGAATGTCATGCGTTTGCTACCGCCCCTGAACATTTCCGATGAAGACATCGCCGAGGCAGCAACGCGGATCGACAAGGCCGCGTCCAGCGTCGAAGCCACGGCCGAATAAGAACGAACGCGCGGCTCGTTATGCGGGCTGTGCCTCCAACAGGATACATAAAGATGAACCATTTTCTGGATATTCACACGACGGACCCGTCTGCCTTACGGTCGATGATCGATCAGGCCCGCCATATGAAAGATGCGCGGGATACGTTCTCTCGTGGCCAGCCTGACAATGAACAGCCCTTGAAGAACAAGATGGTGGCCTTGATTTTCGAGAAGCCGTCCACCAGAACGCGAGTGTCCTTTGATGTCGGTGCAATGCAGATGGGCGCGCAGACGATGGTGCTGTCTGGTTCCGAGATGCAGCTGGGTCACGGCGAGACGGTGGCGGATACCGCACGGGTGCTGTCGCGCTATGTCGATCTGATCATGATCCGGACATTTGAAGAAGCCACGTTGCACGAGATGGCGGAGTACGCGACGGTGCCGGTGATCAACGGGCTGACCAACCGCACGCATCCGTGCCAGATTATGGCCGATATCCTGACATATGAAGAGCACCGCGGTGCGATTGCGGGCAAGAAGGTCATGTGGGCAGGCGACGGCAACAATGTCTGTGCGTCCTTCCTGCATGCGGCGGGTCAGTTCGGATTTGATCTGACCTTCAGTGGACCCGACATTCTTGACCCCGAGCCGGAGTTTGTCGACTGGGCGCGGGATAATGGCGCTGCGGTCGCTATCGAGCGCGACCCGGCCAAGGCCGCGCAGAAGGCCGATCTGATCGTGACGGATACTTGGGTGTCGATGCATGACGCGCAATCCACGCGCGAGCGGCGTCACAATCTCCTGCGCCCTTATCAGGTGAATGGAGAACTGATGGCGCAGGCGAATGAGGACGCGCTGTTCATGCATTGCCTGCCGGCGCATCGCGGCGAGGAGGTCACGAATGAGGTTATGGATGGGCCGCAGTCAGTGATTTTCGATGAGGCCGAAAATCGGCTTCACGCGCAGAAGGCAGTGATGCGCTGGTGCCTGGGTGTGTGATCTGCCGCTTGGCAATGATCATGATCTGGAACTCTGACAGTCAAGTGTCATGAACTTTTCAATAATATGCAGGCTTCCCGTTAATTTCGATGGCTAGTCTCGCCGCGACGCCTTTCGGCGTTTAGAATCATTGAAAAGGATTGACTATGCTTACACTTGCTCGACTGGGCGGGGCGGCTATCGTTGCGGCCTTGCTTCCGGTTATGTCTGCCCAAGCGGCGACGATCCCTGGCGCCAAGACACTGGATGGCGAACGTGCAATCGTAATTGCCCATCGCGGTGCGCCCGCTTACCTGCCTGAAAACTCGATCGGTGGGAACGAGTTGTCCGTCGATATGGGCGCGGAATACATCGAAACCGACGTAATGATGACCAAGGACGGCGTTTTGATCGCGATGCATGACAGCACGCTGACCCGGACGACCGATGTCGAAGACATCTACGCGCCGCGCAACGGGGGCTATCGTGTCAGCGATTTTACCTATGAAGAAATTCAGGCTCTGACGCTGACGGGGAACACGGATTACCCTGGCTATACGCCGACCGATGGTGACCCGTGGCGTGTACCGACCTTTGCCGACATGCTGGATGCGCTGACGGACTACAATGCGGCCAACGGCACCAATGTAGGTATCCTGACCGAGGGCAAGTACGGTTATAGCTCCGCGACCAACCAGGCCGTTATCGATACGCTGATCGAGAAGGGTTATGACACACCGGAAAAATCGGCCGTTCAATCTTTTGATTTCGACAATGTCGCGGAATATGCTGAACTGATCGGCGCTGCAGGCGTCGATATGGGGGTCGCGCAGCTTGGCGGCGCGTTCTTCAATGGCGCGGAATGGACAGTGAGCGGCGTGAAAACGCTGACCGAGCTGGCTGGATACATGGATACGGTTGCCGTGTCCTATGGCTCCATCCAACAATCCTTCATCGAGGCCGCGCATGCGCTGGGACTGAAGGTGTTTGCATGGACGTTCCGTCCGACCGACCTGGAAGACGCATATGCGGATATGGCGAACTTCCTGGAGTGGGGTCTGGATGGCTTCATCACCGACAACCCAGACTATGTCGGCACGGTGCTGGATGACTACTATGGCGCGACACCGGTTCCGCTGCCTGCCGGTCTGCCGCTGCTGGGCGCGGGCGTCGTGGCGCTCGGCTTTATGCGTCGCAAGCGTCGCGAAGCCTGATTATACCCAAGGGGGCCGCGTCTGGTGGCGCGCCTCCTACTTCCGGGGCTTGGCCCACAAGGTCGGGTCGGCCTGGAGCGGATCTTCGGGCCAGTGATGTTTCGGGTAACGCGCGCGCATGTCCTTGCGCACATCGGCGTAGGAACCTCGCCAGAAACCCGGCAAATCCATCGTGGTCTGAACGGGACGACCGGCAGGTGACAACAACGTTACGCGCAGGGGTCTTCCCGCCACTGACGGATGTTGTCCTTCGCCCAGCATTTCCTGAAGGCGCAGGCTGATTTCAGGATCTGGAGCGGCGTAGTCAATCGCGATCTCGCGTCCCAGAGGCGTCCGGTAATGTGGCGGCGCAAACTGGTCGAGTTTCTGGCGCAGCGACCAGTCCATGCTGTCGCGCAAAGCTACGGTCGGGTCGAAAGACTTGAAATCGGCTTCCGAGCACGCTTTCCCGAGATAAGGTCCAAGCCATTGTTCTGCCGTTGCCAGCAGGCTTTCCTCCGACGGATCGGGCAGGTCTGGAAGTATTTCTCGCGCGAGTGCGATGCGGGCGCGCAAGAGATCGAATGATTTCGACGGCTTCAGCGAGGCTAGCCCCAACGACCGGATGCCTTCGATTGCAGCCAGTCGAACGGCGTCGGCTGGTGCATCCTTCCATTGCTGGTCTGACAGAACGATCGCACCGAGCCGTTCCTGCCGTCGTGTGTCCACCCGCTTGCTCCGACGGGACCATTCGCAGAGCTCGACTTCTTTGATCCGGGTTGCAAACAGTGCGCGGATCTCGCTTTCAGCAACGGGCGCGGCCAGTCGAATACGGGCTTCGCGCGGGTTGCCGTCCGTATCCGTTGCCACGATCATTCGAGATCCCGCGAGTGAATCGTCATCCGGCAGATGGGCACCCTTGCCTCCGGACAAGACATAGCGCGGCTGGGCGCCTTTTCGGCGCAAGCCAATGCGGTCGGGATAGGCCAGCGCCGCCGCAGCGCCAATGCTCAGATCGCCAAGGGAGGCATTGGCGGGTGCGATGGGGCGCAGGCGCTTGGCCTCCTCGCACAGTCGCGCCAGGGCAGGCCTGCTGTCCTTGTGGGCTGTATTCGGGTCGCGCAAGGCGCGCAGTCGCGTGGCCAGGTCCGAGGACGCGCCGCGCAACGGGTCACGATCAGCGAGCAGCGCGGCAAGATCGGCTGTCGCCGGCCCACACAGCGCCAGCATATGTCCCAGGCGGGGATGCAGTGGCATTGCAGCAAGCGCACGACCGTGATCGGTGACGTGGTTGCGGCTGTCCAACGCTCCAAGGCTTTGCAGCAGGCCCCGGGCCTCGGCCATCGCGGGAGCGGGTGGCGGCGTCAGAAAGGACAGATCATCCTCGGACGCGCCCCATAGCGCGAGTTCCAGTGACAATCCCGTCAAATCGGCGGATTCGATTTCGGCGGGTGGGAACGCGGACAATGCGCCTTCCTCCCCCTTCGTCCACAGGCGAAAACAGTCGCCGGGCGCCACACGTCCTGCGCGGCCGCGGCGTTGTTCGGCTTCTGCTCGAGTCACGCGTTCGGTGACCAGGCGCGACATGCCAGAGCCGGGATCGAAACGCGCGCGTCGCGATCTGCCCGCATCCACGACGACCCGAATCCCGTCAATCGTCAGAGAGGTTTCTGCAATTGATGTTGCCAGAACGACCTTGCGCCGCGCTGGTGCTGGTGACAGAACACGGCGTTGATCGGCGGGTTTCATCGCGCCGAACAGTGGCATGATCTCGCATTCCGACGGTAGATGACCATCAAGCGCAGCGGCGGTGCGCCGGATTTCGCCTTCGCCGGGCAGAAAGCACAGCACCCCGCCTTCGGTTCGTGAAACCACGCTCTCGACCAGATCGGCGGCGGCGGTTTCAAGGCGGCTGCGTGGCGGAAGCGGGCGGTCCAGCCAATGCGTGGCGACAGGAAAGCTGCGTCCCTGCGATGTGATCAAGGGGGCGTCGTCCAGCAGCGCGGCGACGGGTTCGGCATCCAGCGTTGCGGACATGACCAGAAGTCGGAGGTCGTCACGCAATGCGGAGCGGACCTCCAAACACAGGGCAAGCCCCAGATCGGCGTTCAGCGATCGTTCGTGAAATTCGTCGAATATGACCGCGCCGATGCCTGAAAGCTCGGGATCGGTTTGGATCATGCGGGTCAGGATGCCTTCGGTGACGACCTCTATGCGCGTCTCGGGTCCGGTTCGCGATTCACCGCGCATGCGGTAGCCGATTCGCTTTCCGACCGGTTCGTTGAGCGTGCTGGCCATGCGTTCCGCGCTGGCTCGTGTTGCCAAGCGGCGAGGTTCCAACATCACGATCTTGCCTGGCACGATGGCACTGTCCAAAAGCGCCAGTGGCACCCGCGTGGTTTTACCTGCACCCGGAGGGGCTTGCAGAACCGCGCGACCATGATTTTTCAGTGCCGAGATCAGGTCTGGCAGAGCGTCTTCGATGGGCAGCGCCGTCATGCCTAGCGACGGCGGATACGTGCTGCGCCGAAGCTGGTCGAAAACCGCAACTCAGCCAGGCGGGCGTCACCGTTGGGCATCTGTTGATACCGCGCGGTGACGGGCCAGGATGCACGTTCGGCCATTTCTTTGGGGCTGAAACCCGCAATACGCAGGTACTGGCCAGAGCATACAATATCGTCGCCATCGTCTTCGCGGCTGGTGTATTGCAACCTGCTACGCTTCGCGCCGTCGAACATCGAGATGTCGAGTTGGCAGGCTTCAACGGTCGGTTTGTCGCGCAGAATAGCGAATGCTGCGCTCATCGGATCCAGCGTTCCAGCCTGTTGTTGCGGAGCCACCGCGTGTTTCTGTGGCTTGTCGCGCGGTGGTGTGCGCGTGATCTGCGGTATGCCGTTGCGATAGCGGAAATCGCGGCGCACGACCTCGCCCTTGTTGTTGGTGCGTTCGGCATAGCCCGATGGGCGTAGTGTATGCCCGTCGATATATCCCCGACTCGCCACGTCCACGACGCTGTCCACGAATATCCCGACCAGCCCGCTGGCACGGGCAGATCCGCGCAGGCTGTAGGTGTTGCCCGAAACGTCAGCTTCATAAGCCAATGTTCCCGCGCGCAGGCCGCCCACAACAACATCATACTGTCCGACTTCCTGTGCTTGCGCAGGCGACAGAGCTGCTGACAAAGCCCAGATCACATAGACGAGCGGAAGAAGTCGTGTCTTCATGGTGCAACGTTGCCTTTGCTTGCCTTGATGCCGTGATATATCGTCATTGCTATGACTGACAACCGGGCCGTCTGAAAGAGACAACCCGATCGCGGTGGAATGGGTCCGTTGCGGAACGGGACGATTTCTTCGGATTCGAAGCTTGACGCCTCTGACGAAAGCCCGTATGTCCCGCAGACGATTTCCGGGCGCTGCCCTTTGCGGCGCCCTTTTCTGTTGAAATATTGCGTTCGGGTCGCCCGAGCCCCCGCTGAGAATGAGGACACCGCCATGTCGCGCCGTTGTGAACTGACTGGAAAAGGTCCGATGGTTGGCAACAATGTCAGCCACGCCAACAACAAGACCAAGCGCCGCTTCCTGCCGAATCTGCAGGATGTGACGTTGATCTCTGACACGCTGGGACGTTCGTTCAAACTGCGCGTTTCGTCGGCTGCACTGCGCACCGTCGATCATCGTGGTGGTCTGGATGAATACCTGTCCAAGGCGAAAGACGCCGAGTTGTCCGAGAACGCTCTGAAGATCAAGAAAGACATCCTGAAGGCTCAGGCGACCGCCTGATCTCTGGGTCTTTCGCGATGATAACGTAAACCCCGCTTCGGCGGGGTTTTTCGTTAAGGCATATGAAAAGCCCGCCGAAGCGGGCTGGTTCATGCTTATCCGCAATAGCTGCGGGCATAGTCACCAAAGGCCCGGTAGCGGTCCCAGAACGCATTGTCAGCATTTTTCGCCGACATCCGGACAGTTTGGGCCTGTTGCGGGTCCTTGAAGAATCTTGCGGCAGTCCGTTGATCGCTGTGGGACAAGGTTTGCTGGGCGACGGCGCCAATGCAACTGCACAATTGTGGCGTCGCCGCGCGGCGGTCGGACTGGTTGCACGCGCGCTCGACCGGACCGGCCAACGCGGCTTGCGGAGCACTACCGACGGCGCACGCAACGATGAGTGTGGTGGAAAAGACCTTGGAAAATTTCATGCTCTGCCTCTGGGTCACTCTTTCGGTGATTGCGCGTGCATAATGCCAAAGATTGGCGCTTGGGGCAATTTCCAATGCGGTCTTTCCGCCGGTGAATTTGTAGCGCCTTAATAGATATAACGAATCTGTTCGGTCCAATAGCGTTCGACGCGTTTCAACGACGATGCGATGTCCGTAACGCCCTTAGGGCCCAATACGCCCCGGCTTTCGAGGCCATTGGCGTGGCGGCTGAACAGTTCCTCGACGATTCGATGAACATCACGTCCTTTTTTCGTCAGTTTGACGCGCACGGAGCGGCGGTCGACGTCGCAACGCTGGTGATGCATGAAGCCAAGGTCGACCAGCTTCTTCAGATTGTAGGAAACGTTGGACCCCTGGTAATAGCCGCGCGTTTTCAGTTCTCCTGCCGTGACTTCGTTGTCGCCGACGTTGAAGAGCAGCAGGGCCTGAACCGCATTTACTTCGAGGATTCCGACGCGTTCGAATTCATCCTTGATAACGTCGAGCAGCAGGCGGTGCAGCCGTTCGACCAACGCAAGCGCATCAAGATAGCCATGCATGAAATCCTGTTCGCGTGGGTTGAGTGGATGGGAATGAATACTCATGGGCTGACTCCGCCAAATACAGGTTGGCCGAGAGATTCCACGTGAAGTCCCAAGAATGGGTTAAACGAGACTCGTGATTACCTCGAATTTTAAACGTCCGAGGTTTGGCGGGTCGCCGCAATATAGGTCAGAAGGTTCAGATACTCGGCAGGTGTCGGGCTGGCGCCAGACACCCATTGATACAGATCGTGGTCGTTTTCTTCGAGCAGCCCTTCATAGAGCGCGATCTGCTGCTCATCCAGCTTGTCCAGATGCGTGCGGGCGAATTCGCCCAGGATGATGTCCATTTCCTTGATGCCGCGCCGCATGGATCGCATTTGCAGCCGCTTGAGCCGCGTTTCGTTGCTTTCGGATGTCATCTGGGCTGTATCGACCTGTCTTTTGGGGCGCGAGCAGCCGAATCCGCTGTCTGCCCTTGAACCGCAATGGCGCGCACCCTAAAGCATGGCCGCGTGATATGACAACCGGAGAGACCCATGAGCTTCCTGTCCGAATCGCTGAGCCGCGTGAAACCGTCTGCAACGATCGCCGTGACGTCCAAGGCCCGCGAACTGAAAGCGGCGGGCAAGGATGTGATTGGCCTTGGCGCGGGCGAGCCGGATTTTGACACCCCGCAGAACATCAAGGATGCAGCCGTTCAGGCCATCGCTGATGGCAAGACGAAATACACTGCCGCCGATGGTATTCCCGAGCTGAAGGAAGCGATCTGCGCGAAGTTCAAGCGCGACAACGGGTTGGATTACAAGCCGTCGCAGGTGTCGGTCGGCACGGGCGGCAAGCAGATCCTTTATAACGCGCTGATGGCGACGCTCAATCCGGGAGACGAGGTCGTCATTCCCGCGCCTTACTGGGTCAGCTACCCCGACATGGTGTTGCTGTCAGGTGGTGAGCCCGTGGCGGTCGAGACGACGATCGAGAACGAATTCAAGCTGACGCCGGAGGCGCTGGAAGCGGCGATTACCCCGAAGACAAAGTGGTTCATCTTCAACTCGCCGTCGAACCCGACGGGTGCGGGCTATACCCGTGACGAGCTGAAAGCCCTGACCGATGTGTTGATGCGCCACCCGCATGTCTGGGTGATGACCGATGATATGTATGAACACCTCGTCTATGACGATTTCGAATTCTGCACGCCTGCGCAGGTTGAGCCCGCGCTCTATGACCGCACGCTGACCTGCAACGGGGTGTCCAAGGCCTATGCCATGACGGGCTGGCGCATTGGCTATGCGGCGGGGCCGGAAGAAGTGATCAACGCGATGCGCAAGATCCAGTCGCAGAGCACATCGAACCCCTGCTCGATCAGCCAGTATGCCGCGTTGGAGGCGCTGACGGGCACGCAAGATTTCATTGCGACGAACAACGAGACGTTCAAGCGTCGTCGTGATCTGGTCGTGGACATGCTGAACGCGGCGGACGGCATCAATTGCCCGAAACCGGAAGGCGCGTTCTATGTCTATCCGTCGGTCGCGGGATGCATCGGCAAGACCTCTGCCGGTGGTGTTAAGGTCGACAGTGACGAGGCATTCGCTACGGCGTTGCTGGAAGAAAAGGGCGTGGCCGTGGTCTTCGGTGCGGCGTTTGGCTTGTCGCCGAATTTCCGCGTCAGCTATGCGACGTCGGATGAGGCGCTGAAAGAGGCCTGCACCCGTATTCAGGATTTCTGCGCGTCCCTGACCTGATATGAAGAAGGCCCGCTTTGAGGGGGCCTTTTACGTTCTGGGTGACAGGCTCGGCAGGGTCCGTCGCCAGAACCGCCACATCATGGCCAAGGCTGCGCAGGTTAATCCAAGGGCAAGGCCCAGCCAGATGCCCAGGCCCTCAAACCCCATCGGAAACGCCACGATATAGGCAAAGGGTGCTCCGAGTGCCCAGTAGCTGACAGCCGCCAGCACCATTGGCACGCGTGTATCCTGCATACCGCGCAAAAGGCCGAGCGCGATGACCTGCATCGCATCCGCGACCTGGAACATGGCGGCCGCCACCAGCAGGCTGACACAGATCGCGATAATCGCATCGCGCGCGGGTTCGTTCGGGTCCAGAAACAACGCGACCAGCGGCTCGGGCGTCACGATGAATGCCGTGGCCGTGATGATGGCGACCGCGGCGGACATTGCTATGCCGGTTAGGGCGCCTTTCTTCAGATGCTCGGGGTCTTTGCGGCCGAATGCGCGTCCGGCTCGGATGGTTGCCGCCTGAGACAGACCGATATGGATCATGAAGGTCATGGAAATCAGCTGCAGGGCGATTCCATGCGCGGCGAGCGTTTGCGGCCCCACCCAACCCATCATGATCGAGGAAAAGGCGAACAGCCCGACCTCTGCCAGATTGGTGATGCCGATGGGCCAGCCAAGCCGGAAGACCTGACCGAAGGCCTGCCAGTCAGGCTTCCACAACCGCGCGAACAGGTCGTGTTCTGGAAAGCTGCGCGCGGCGTAGATGGCGGCGACTATCAGCGACAGGCAATGCACCCCGACAGATGCGATAGCGGCCCCGCGCACACCCAGTTCCGGCGCGCCAAAATTGCCGAAGATCAGGATGTAGTTCAGAAAGACGTTCAGAACGGCCCCCGCGACCGCGACCCAAAGGACGATCTGCGTGCGTTCCAGCCCGGACAGGTAGCTGCGGATCACCATGAATAGTAGCGCCGGGATCAATCCCCAGGCGGCGATCCGGAGGTATTGAGACGCAAGAGTTGCGATAACCGGGTCTTGCCCCATCGCCAGGAACAGTGGCTCGGACAGCATGAATGGCCCGACGACCAGCAGGACGAACCCTAGAGATGCCCACAATCCCATGCGGGTAACACGGCGGATCTGGACCTCGTCGCCTTCTTCCGATGCGGATGCAACCACGGGCATCACGGCCCACGCGAATCCGGCGCCCAGAACGAAGGTGGTGAAGTAGATGGAATGCGCCAGAACCAGCGCGGCGAGTTCTTCAATGCCATACCAGCCCATCATCACCGTGTCGGTGACCTGCACGGCAACCTGTGCAAGCTGGCTACCGATCAGGGGTAAGCCAAGCGCCAGCATTTTGCGTGCGTGTTCGGGATATGTCATTTCCTGTGTCACCATAGGGCATTAGCTGGCCGTTCTCGCCGGGGCAAGAGACTTTGCAAACTGCCTGAAAATTGTGCATCCCCCCGCAGCGACCCCGAGATGTAGCGTTCCGATTGCTTGTCCTGCCCACGATGGACTACAGTAGGGAAACACAAGAATACCGAGCAGCGAAATGGCCGAAGACCTACTTAACAGCGTCGATCCCGATCAGTATGATGCGTCCTCTATCGAGGTGCTCGAAGGGCTGGAACCCGTTCGTAAACGACCGGGCATGTATATCGGCGGCACGGATGAACGCGCGCTGCACCATCTGGTGGCGGAAGTTCTGGACAACTCGATGGACGAGGCGGTCGCGGGGCATGCCAACCGGATCGAGGTCGAGGTGCATGGCGATCATTCCATCACCGTCCGTGACAACGGACGCGGTATCCCCGTCGATCCGCACCCGAAGTTTCCCGACAAGTCCGCGCTGGAAGTGATCCTGTGTACGCTGCACGCTGGCGGCAAGTTTTCGGGCAAGGCCTACCAGACATCCGGCGGTCTGCACGGCGTGGGTGTATCGGTCGTAAATGCGTTGTCCGATCACCTGCGGGTCGAGGTCGCGCGTAACAAGGTGCTTTACGCGCAGGAGTTTTCCCGCGGTATTCCGCAAAACCGCGTGCATGAGGTCGGACAGGCACCTAACCGGCGCGGCACATCCGTCACTTTCCATGCCGATGCGGAGATTTTCGGAAAGTTGAAATTCAAGCCGTCGCGCCTGTTCAAGATGGCGCGGTCCAAGGCCTATCTTTTCTCAGGCGTCGAAATTCGTTGGAAGTCCGCGGTCGAGGATGGCGATACGCCGCTGGAAGCGACTTTCAAGTTTCCCGGCGGCTTGGCCGATTACTTGTCAGAGACGCTGGAAAGCGCCTCGACATACTCTGACAAACCCTTTGCGGGGAAAGTGTCGTTCGAGGAAAAGTTCAAGGTGCCCGGATCGGTCGAATGGGCGGTCAACTGGACGCCTTCGCGTGACGGGTTCACCCAATCTTATTGTAACACCGTGCCGACGCCTGAAGGTGGCACGCATGAGGCCGGTTTTTGGGCTGCGATCTTGAAGGGTATTCGTGCCTATGGCGAGTTGGTGAACAACCGCAAGGCCAGCCAGATCAGCCGCGAGGACCTTTTGACGGGTGGCTGTGCGCTGGTGTCGTGCTTTATTCGCGAACCGGAATTCGTGGGCCAGACCAAGGATCGTCTGGCGACGACCGAGGCGCAGCGATTGGTGGAAAATTCCATCCGCGACCGTTTCGACAACTGGCTGGCGGCGGATACGAAATCAGCGGGCGCGATCCTCGATTTCCTCGTGCTGCGGGCGGAGGAACGTCTGCGTCGCAAGGCGGAAAAGGAAACGGCGCGTAAATCTGCGACGAAGAAGCTGCGGCTGCCCGGCAAGCTGGTGGATTGCTCGGCCACCAACCGCGTGGGCACGGAGCTGTTCATCGTCGAGGGTGACAGCGCGGGCGGTTCGGCCAAGATGGGGCGTGACCGTAAGACACAGGCCCTTCTGCCCTTGCGCGGCAAGGTGCTGAACGTGCTGGGTGCGGCGTCGTCCAAGCTGGGCCAGAACGCGGAAATCAACGACATCTGCCAGGCGCTCGGCGTCGGCATGGGCACGAAGTTCAACGTGGATGATCTGCGCTATGACAAGATCATCATCATGACGGACGCCGATGTGGATGGTGCGCATATCGCCGCGCTGCTGATGACATTCTTCTTCAGCCAGATGCGCCCGCTCATCGACCATGGCCATCTGTATCTGGCCTGTCCGCCGCTGTTCCGCCTGACGCAGGGCGCGAAGCGGGTCTATTGTCTGGACGAGGCCGAGCGCGACGAATGGCTCGAAAAGGGTTTGGGCGGCAAGGGCAAGATCGACGTCAGCCGGTTCAAGGGTCTTGGTGAAATGGATGCCAAGGACCTGAAGGAAACCACGATGGACCCGACCACGCGACAGTTGATCCGAGTCACCATTGACGAGGACGAGCCGGGTGAAACCGGCGATCTGGTCGAGCGGTTGATGGGCAAGAAGCCGGAGAAGCGGTTCGAATATATTACAGACAACGCCCGTTTTGTCGAGGAACTTGACGTTTGAACAGTGGAACCCGGGTTGAGGTTGGGGTGTTTCATCCGTGAGAATGAAACCAAACAGGATGCTGGCCATGCGTAAGGCAATAACACTGGCTCTGATTTCTGCGATGTCCATCGGCGTTGCCGATGTAGCGAATGCGGGCGGCCACAAAGAAAAATTCGACAATGGGCATCCTGGCCGCGGCTGGGGTGTAGGTGGTGTACCGCCGGGCCACGCAAAGAAGATGTATGGCAGGGGTTACCGCCTAGGCAGCGACGATGACTACGTCATCATCCGCGACCTTGATCGGTGGCGGTTGCCGAACCCTCGCCCGGGCGAGGTCTATGTCCGAAAGGATGATGAAGTGTATCGCATGGCGCGGGACACCGCGACTGTCATCGAGGCCATCGGGATAGTATCCGATCTTCTCCGGTGAAAGACTTGCGCGGCTGATTGTCCAGCCGCGCATTGCCATTTCAGGCGTCTTCGGCCCAATCCCACTGGGAAGCGAATTGCCCCATCGTGGATGTGAACTTGTCCTCGTCCAGTGAGCCATGCCTGCGCAGTTTCATTGTCAGGCCGCGCTTCTTGTCATCTACGACTTCAACAACTTCGACCGGAAAGCCGCCACTTTCCATGACCTTCGTGAACACCCGTTTGATCGCCAGTTTACGCAGATCAGGCTTGAAGATCTTGCCGACCGCCGTCTTGGGCAGCTCGTCCAGAATCTCGATATGTTTCGGAATAGCGGCGCGCTCGTGGATGCGCGACTTGCAGTAGTCCAGCAGTTCAGACGGCGAGGTCATCGCTCCGTCCACCAATTCGACATAGGCGCAGGGCAACTCGCCCGAATGCGCGTCCGGTTGACCAATCGCACCAACGAACGCGACCGCAGGGTGGCTGATCAGCGCGTCCTCGATTTCTGCCGGGTCGATGTTGTGGCCGCCGCGGATGATCAGGTCCTTCTTGCGACCGGTGATCCAGAGATAGCTATCTTCATCCAGTCGGCCTAAATCCCCCGTGCGCAGGTAGATGCGATCGGCGAACAGGCCCAGATTCTTGCCTTCTTCGGTGTAGGTCGATCCCTCGAACACACCCGGATTTGCAATGCAAATCTCGCCCACTTCGTCCGTTTCGCATTCATAGGTGACCGTCCCGTCAGGTTCGCAATGAAGGATGCGGACGTCCGTGTAGGGCAGGGGAATGCCGACCGAGCCGACCTTCTTTTTACCCTCAATCGGATTTACGGAAACGAGACATGTCGCCTCGGTCAATCCATACCCTTCCGCGACCTGCACGCCGGTGGCTTTCTCGAACCGCTTGTATAGCTCCACGGGCATAGCCGCAGATCCTGAGATCGCGGTCTTCAAACTGGACACATCCGCGTCGACCGGTCGCTGCATCAGCGCGGCAAGGGCGGTGGGGACGGTGATCAGGAAGGTGACGTTCCAGCGTTCGATCAGCTTCCAGAAATTGTCGAAGACACCGTCGCCGCGATAGCCGGCAGGGGTCGGGAAGACCACATGTGCCCCCGATTCGATGGCGGACATCATGATCGGATACGTCGCAAAGACGTGGAAGAGCGGCAGCGGGCAGATCATCACGTCATCAGCTTCGAACAGCAGCTCCTGTCCCAGCCAGCCATTATAGATCATCCCCGAGAATTTGTGCTGCGCAACCTTTGGTGTGCCGGTCGTCCCGCCCGTGTGGAAATAGGCGGCGACGCGGTCTTCCTTCGACTGTTCGAAGATAAGCTTGTCGGCGGGTTGCTTATTGATTTCGTCCACGAAGTTCAGGACGCGGGCGCTGTGGCGCGCGTCGACCTTGGGCCGGATGAGCGGGACAATCCAGCTCTTGGGCGGCGTCAGATAGCGCAGCAGGTCGATTTCCAAGATCGCTTTGACGTTCGGCGCAAAGGCTGCCGCCTGCGCAGCTTTCTGCGCGACATCCGTTTTCGGGAACGATTTCAGCGTGACCAGCACCTTGGCTTTGGTCTCGTTCAGGATGCCGGCGATCTGCTCGACGTCCAAAAGCGGGTTGATGGGGTTGGTGATCCCGGCCGTCATCCCGCCCAGAAGCGTCATGGCGGTTTCATTGGCGTTGGGAAGCAGCATGGCCACCACATCGGTTTCACCAACACCAAGCGAATGAAACAGGTTCGCTGTCTGCGTGACGCGACCCAACAGGTCCTTCCATGTCAGCGTTTCGGCCTTGGCGTCCGGATCGGACAGAAGCTGAAACGAGATCGCGTTGTTGTCAGGGTGTGTCTGCGCGGTTCGAAGGATCGCGTCGTAGACGGTCAGCGGAATATCCCGTTCCGACCACGGCATTTCCGCTTCGACCTGATTGCGGACGTCAACTGATGTGAATGCGACCAAAGGTTCCTCCCTCCCAAGAGCCGTTTTCAATGACTTGGGCAGATTATGCGTAGCACACAAGTGTTACGCTGCGCGACTTTGGAATAACGACACGTCGAGAAGGGGCTGACGTCAGGTGCCTTCGGCGAACTGCAGCTTCGCCAGCCGTGCATACAACCCGTTCTGTGCGACCAGTTCGTCATGTGTGCCCTGTGCCACGATCCGGCCGGTTTCCAGCACGACGATCCGGTCGGCCTTCTTCACGGTGGCCAGTCGGTGCGCAATGACGAGTGTCGTACGACTTTCAGACAGTGCCTCGAACGCCCGCTGAACGGCGTGTTCGCTTGCTGCATCCAGAGCCGATGTTGCCTCATCCAGAAGAAGGATGGGCGCGTCGCGGAGGATCGCGCGGGCAATTGCGATCCTTTGCTTCTGACCGCCCGACAGCATCACGCCACGTTCACCGAGCCATGTATTGTAGCTGTCGGGAAGCGCTTCGATGAAGCCATGGGCGTCGGCCGCCCGAGCGGCCTCGATGACCTCGGCATCAGATGCTGCGGGGCGACCGAACCGGATATTCTCCATCGCGGTGTCGGCGAAGATGGCTGGTTCTTGGGGCACCAACGCCAATGACTGACGAAAATCTTGCCGGGCCATATCACTCAGTTTCGTGCCATCCAGCGTGATCCTACCGCTGCATGGGTCGTAAAACCGCATCAGCAATTGCAGGACCGTTGATTTGCCTGACCCGGATGGTCCGACCAACGCGACCGTTTCTCCCGGAGACACCTGCAGGTTCAACCCTTCGAGTGCGGCTTGGTTCGGGCGCGTCGGGTAATGAAAATGAACATCCGAGAAGGTAATCTCGCCCTTGGCCGGAGAGGGCAGGGCGACGGGAGAGGGAATGTCCTGCACGCTATCCGAAGCGTTCAGCAGCTCGACCAGACGCTCGGTGGCACCGGCCGCGCGCTGCAATTCACCCCAGATTTCCGAAAGCGCCGCGACGGAGCCTGCCATGATCGCTGCATAAATCACGAACTGCACCAGTTCGCCGATTGTCATCATATCGGCGCGGACGTCACGCGCACCGATCCATAAAACGCCCACGATCCCGGCAAAAACCAGGAAGATCACGATCATCGTCAGAAGCGCGCGCATCCCGATGCGGCGTTTGGCCGATTGAAAGCTCTCTTCGGTGATCTCGGCGAATTGCGACCGGCTGCGGTTTTCATTGGTGAAAGCCTGCACGGTCGTCGCGGCACCTAACAGTTCAGACGCACGGCCGGAGCTTCTGGCGATCCAATCCTGATTGTCACGGCTCAAGCTCCGCAAGCGGCGACCAAGTCCAAGAATGGGCAGAAGCACAACGGGCACGATAAGCAAAACCAGCCCGGTCAGCTTTGGGCTGGTCAGCAGCATCATTATCAGACCGCCAATGCACAACAGCGCGTTGCGCACGAACCATGATGCCGAGGTGCCGATGACGGATAGCACGACAGTTGTGTCGGTCGTGATGCGGGACAGGATTTCGCCTGTCAGGTGTCTTTCAAAAAATGCCGGACTCATCCCGATCATACGAGCAAACAGAGCCTCTCGGATGTCCGCCACCACCCGCTCGCCCAGCCGAGTCACACAATAATAGCGCAACGCCGTGCCAAGCGCGAGCAGCGCCGCCAGCCCCATAGCAGCCAGAAAATACTTGTCCAGAAGTGCCTCGGAACTGGTTTGGAACCCATCAACCACGCGGCGCACGGCCAGTGGCAAAACCAGCGAGGTCATCGCAGTGGCCACCAACGCGACGATTGCCGCGACCGCCCAACCGGAATGCGGCCGAATGAACGGGATCAGTGCCCTCAACGCGCCCACCTTCTTGGATCCGGGGCGTTCTTCTTTCGCGCGGGTCGTGTTTCTGGCCATCTGCTCCTCGCTTTGTTTCCTCATAGGCGGGCGGCGCCGGGACAGCAAGCACAGGCGCCGGACGGATCGCCGCAGAACAGGAGATTCGTGATGGCCCGTTGCCCTGCCCGGAAGATTACACTAGATGGTCCAATACGGATTGGTGGCCGAGCGGTCGAAGGCAGTAGTCTTGAAAACTACCGTGCGTGGAAGCGTACCGTGGGTTCGAATCCCACCCAATCCGCCACTTAATCCTGTAAGTGATTGTTATTAAATAAATAATAACCGAAATCATAGATCCATATGCCCACCCATATGCCAACAAAAAGCCCGGCACTTGGCCGGGCAGAGAAAGCTATGATGTGTGACTTCTTAGGATTCCAGCGGTTCGCTGGGTGCCCATTCGCCTGCCGCGATTGCTTCGTCCACCACCTCATCCATCGTTTTGCCGGTCTCTTCGCGGCGACGGAACATCTCGTTCAAGAACTCATCCTTGGTTGCCATTGCAAAGTTCTCCTTTCTGTTGATGCTAGAAGTATCACCACGACACCACCACAGGACACACCATGTCAATACCAAAGGTATCAGTTGAGCAAGTGAAGGCGGCGCGCGCTTTGCTGCGATGGTCGCAGAAAGACCTTGCGGAACGGTCGGGCGTTTCGCTTCCTACTGTGAAGCGCCTTGAAGCCGGAACCGGACCAATCGGCGGCAGGGATGATACGGAAGCCGCGTTGCGCGGCGCATTGGAAGCCGCCGGAGCGACATTCATCCCCGAAAACGGTGGCGGTGCTGGTGCAAGGTTGAAACGGTGAACCACGTCAACGCGCAACGATACGCGGTGGTCGCAAAGCAACTTCTCGAAGGTGCCCGTACACTTATGGAAGCACAGATTCAGAAAGGCGAAATCGTGCGGCTTCCGGCACTTCTTCTCACCGGGCAAGGTTTGGAACTGATCATCAAGGGTTGCTTGACTCTAAACGGCGAAGCGCCTCCGCGTGGACGGAAAGGCCATCAGATTTTGGAACTTTGGCAAAGCGCAGCATGCGAACCATTGCGCGGCATCGTCTACGCAAACGCAGAGATGGAACTAGAAAACGCACGATTGTCGTCACCATTCTTCGGCGTCCCAGGTGAGGCCGATGGTTTCGATGCGCTTGAAGAAATCAGCGGGCAAATACATTGCCTGTGCGAACTCCATCAAGCTTCCCCAGACTATCCTCTGCGCTATCCGACAGAAAGCAGTTACCGCGCTCCCCGGACACCATTCTTGGTCGGGACTCTCTGGAGAACCTCAGACGAAATGGTCAAAAACCTATCGGCGTTCAGATAAACGTTCTGCCGCACCCACAAGCTGCCAACGCGTCACGCCCTTGCTTTCCCAAGACGTTCCTTTCTACGCCGATATGCAGCCGCCAGTTTACAGTTGAGTCCGCAATAGACGGCATCAGCCCGGCAGTGCGCCGGGATAGGTTCGCCGCAATGTGGACAGGTGCGACCCGCGTTGGCTTCCAGCCGCGACTCGCGGTCCAGCCGGTGCCGGTCACGGTTTCGGCAAGTATAATTGCAATACATCGCTCGCACCGTCTTGTGCTCGATGCTGGCGCCGCAGAAGGCGCAGCTATCGCCCGGAAGATCATCTAGGCGCATCGCGTTCCCTCGCTATTAATTCGTAAGCCCGTCCCTCATCAGCGTATCGAACCCGGTGAAGCCGTGCGTCGAACACGCTGCCGCACTCCGACGAACAGAACACGCGGCGTCCTTCAGGCAGCTGAAAATGGCAGATTTTGCACCGGGTGCGGTTTATGAACCGTTCTTCAAATTCCCGCTGGCCCTGCAGCCAGGTCGGACGCTTGGCCCCGACGCGATCGAGCGCGGCTTGCACCAAGTCTCGCGCGATCTCATCCGCGCTTTCCCACTTCCATCCTTGCAGGCAGAGCGCAGACCGAACCGAATGGCGAAGGTTGCCCTCATGGGCCAGCAAGGTCGGAACGCGATCTTCCTGCCATTCCCGCCGCATGAACGCGGCCAGCTTGTTGATCAGGTGGTCATAGCGTTGCCGGCCGAGACGCCCGCGCAGGGCGTCCCGCTGCCGACGCTCAAGCCGCCGTTTCATCCTCCGTGCGGCGGGAGTCATGACCAGCACCGTTCACGACTCCCAATCCACAAGCTGCATGGCCGGTGTTGGATCAACGCCGGTCTCTTTCGCCAGTGCCATCGCCTGCACAATTGCGGTCAGCGCGCGCGCCCTGCCACCAGCATCAAACGCTTGGAGCGGTCGCATCACGTCAATGCGGACCTCGTTGCCCAACTTGGCGCTGGCTTCCTCCGCCATCCCGGCCGCAATGGGCTGCAAGATCCACTGTGCAAGGTGGCGCTGCGCTTCGCGGACAAGCGGGCCGGTGGCGGCGGGAGCGGAAAGACCGGGCAGGATGCCAAACGCCATGTTGATCGCATCCCGAGCGGCCACCAGCGTTTCACGTGTCATGGCTCTTTGCAGATCGGGCGTCAGGTCATTGCCGCGCCAGTCCTGTGCAGGTGCCGGGCCACCGGCCGCTTCCACGGTCACGGATTCGCGCAACAGGACGCGGCCCCGCTTGCCACGGATTCCGCGCGCCATTGTCTCCATGTCGGTATCCTGCATTTCTGGCATGGGCACGATTTGCGAGCCGAGCGGCGCGTTTTCATAGACCTCGGAAAGCGCGGTTTCGACGGCCTGCAAAAGACCAGCGGTCAGTTGCGCACGCTTCAACGGAGCGGTGCCAATCCATGGCGCTGCCACATCGGTTCCGACCCGGAAGTGCAGGACTTCCGCAGCGAGGGCGGTTCGTGTCGTGCCGCCATCGGCTTCGGAAATGCTGACTCGGTAGGCCGTTGGCTTGCCGTGCCGAGTCCGAAGATCCCAGTCAGAGCACGGTACAAGCCCATCCTCGCGGATGAGCATCACAGCTTCGCCCCGTAGCGCTAGCGACCGGCCAACGAGGCTGCGACAGTGCCAATCGAGCAAATCAGTACCAGACACGTCGGCAAGGGCCAGACCGTTCTCCCACAGGCTGACTGCGGCCTGCACAGTTGCGGTCAGTTCTGCGATGCCGCGCCGACCGCTGACATAGCTTTCCCGCGCCGCCATCAACTCGGCGGTGAAACCCGACATTGCAGAGCGGGTTTCTTCCGGCTGCCTGCGCCGGAACCAGTCCATCATGCCCATATTAAACCCTCCGGTATGGGCGCAGCAGATCAGCCGCCCCGCTGAGTTGAAGTGCGCGTGCGGTCCAGTTGGGCGCAATGTCATCGCCATCGAAGGATCGTAATGCCGCATCCGCCTTGAATTGCTCTGCAACGCCGCGAAAGTATTCGTGCAGCCGCCGGTAAGCCTCGTGCACGTCCTCCGGCACCGTCGCGCCTTCCTCACCCACGGTTGCCGTGATTTTATAAGGACCATCACCGGGCAGGCAGTATCCATACGGCCCCGCGGGCAGCGTCGTTTCGGACCAGCCGCCGTTTTCCCAAACCAACGCCGCCGTGATCGTCGCCGGGGCAAGCGGTGGCGTCCAATGGCCCTCGCCTTCGACGTGCCAGACCACGGTGCGCGGGACGAAACGATAGGCGATATACTGCTCTATTCGTTGCCAGATCACCATATGGCTAAGCGCCGCTTCCTCGGGCAGCAGGTCATCAACATGCCGGTGTGGATATGGCGCGATCTCTGGAAATTGGTCCGGGGCGATCTCGTTTTGTGTGATTGTCACCGCCATGTCAGAGTCTCCACCGATTTCGGCCATGCAGCCGGGGCGGGCGGCGGCTGTCGGGCTCAGGTGTCCAGTTCCGCGCCTCTACCTGTGCTTGTGGATAGGCCGGTTTCGTCACTACGCTGATTTCAAAGAGATTGGCCTGGCGCACCGTGCGAAGAACGCCGCCGCCTTCGTGGCGAACTTCATCACCGCCCTGCGGCACAACGAAGCCGGGAGAGATGCCGCCGACCAGCCCGGCCGCTAGGGTGCCAAGGAAGTCACGAACGAACCCCACCGCTCGCATTTCGGGCGATATGCGCGCTTCAAATGATAGGGCTTCATCATCATCGGAAAGTGTGAGCGATCCCGCCGAACGGCTTGCCAGCGGCTTTTCGTAATCGTGGCCAACCAGTAGATGCACGTCCTCCCCGGATGAGACGCGACTGCCGAACGCCCTGGACTCGAAAACCTCGCGCCGCCCTTGGCGCAATTCGGTCGGGCTGCGATATGGAAAACGGCCGGTCAGGCGGGTTTCCCCGCCTGCCGTCGTGCGGATTTCAAGCCCGCCTTGTGAACCGCCCCACAGCATTATTGCAGCCCGGTCAGAATGCGGGTCTGCACCGCGCGGGAAACCGTCACGTCCATCGTCGCCAGAGCCGTAAGCCGCAGACCACCAGATGCCGCGTCCGAATAAGGATCACGGATAAGGTCAATCGCGCCCCACGTCCCGACGAAGAACGGAGCAACACCGCCTGCGCTGGTGGTCAGAACCGCGCTGGATTCGGCAGGGTCGCCTGTCGGTGCGGCAAGCGCATTGTGCGACAGCACTGTTGCGCCGAGCCGTCCAGCCATCCGGTCCCATTCAGTGATGCCGCTGCCAGCATCCCAAACGGTCCCGTCCATGCCGTCCCAGATTTCAGGACGGAACAGGCCGCGCACGTCACCGGGTCCGGTCGCCGCGTTGCCAGTGATGAAGCCGACCACCTCGGAACGGATTTCCGCCCAAGTTGCCGTCGCATCGACTGCGGTTTCCTCGATCCCCCATGCCGACGCACCAGCAAACAGGCCGGTAGGCTCGCCAGCGGACCCGCTGCCAAGGAAAACAGCCCGGTCCAGTGCGACCTCAACCGCGCCGCTCATGTCACGGCGCACAGCCTGTTCAAGTCCGGCTCCACTCTGTTTCAGCGTCTTGCGGGTAAGCCGCATCTGGATGCCAAGATTGTGGTTTGGAGCAAGCGGGCGATCAACGGTGGTATAGGCCGCAGGTGCAGCAACCGCGCCGGTCTCGGTCGCAGCCCATCCCGCGGTGACGGCAGACGTGGAAACCGGATATTCAACCTCACCGACGCCCACGTTAATCATCCGGCCGCCCATGCGCGCCGCGACCGACGAAGCAAACAGGCGGTCAATGATCGGTGCGGTGCGGATAGGGTCGGGTGTTCCGTCTGCGACGGTTTCGCCGGCACGGATTTCCAGCGCCTCCCATGGAACCGGGATACCGCGATAGCCACCGACGCCGCGCAATTCCGTGACGATTTCGCTGGTCGCACCGTCCAGTTGCCGCCCTTCGTCCAGAGAAAGCGCAACCTGCCGCATTTCGAACTGGCACATCAGATCCGACCATTCGCGATCCGAGCGGGTTTCCAGTTCCGCACCGGCTTCGCGCCGTTCGGTGTCCTCTGCGATCAGGGCGGCACGATACTTGACCTCATTGGCGCGATACTCCGCGTCCAAGGTTTCCATCTGCCGGGTTTCATCCTCGGTCGGAGAGTCCTTCCCGACCAGTTCCGCAAGCGCCTGCCGGATTTCCGACTGTCTGCGCTGAATACGAACGCTATCAAGCATTCCGTTTCCTTTCCTCGATAGGTTTGCGCTGCATTTCACGCAGCAGGGACTTCCACGCCTCGCGGGCGGGATTGGGCTGGCCCATGCCAACCTCAATTCGGGTTTTGCGGGCATGACAGCGGCCGCAGAGCGTTTGGAGATTGCTCAAGGTGTAGGACAGATCCGGCCGATTCCTGACCGGCTCGATATGGTCCACTTCCAGCCGCCGCCGTTCTCCGCAGCGGACGCATTGCCAACCGTCCCGTTCCAACGCCTGCATCCGCATGGCTTTCCAGCGCCGGGACTTCGTGACGGCCCGGCTGTGGCGTCGGTGTTCGCGCATCACGCCCATAGGACTCGCCCCCCTTTGGCTGCGGGACGGCCCAAGATCCGGGCGCCTTGAGCGACCGCCAGAACCGCCGCACATGCGGCGTCTATCCGGCCATTCGAACGGGCTTTTGCCAATTTGATGTTGTTTGAAGGATCACGCAGGCAGACCGCATCTGCGAAGGCGCTGCGAAGCAACAGAGACGGTGCAGAGCACACTTTGCCGTCATAGGCCGCGCGCCGGAATCGTTCCGCGTCCTCGCCGCCATCCTTGAAGCCCATACCACGCCAGACCACCGGACAGCGCAGACCAGCCTTTGAAATGGCCTCGCCAATTTCTGCCTGTTTGTATCGGTCAGCGACCAGCGCCGCGACGGCTTCGCCCTCGACATGGCGCATGATTTCGACCAGCCACGGCGCAACCGGAACGGTCTGGTCGCCAAGTGTAGACAATTCGCCCCGGTCCTGCATTTGCAGATAGCGGTCGTTCACGCCGTCATTCTGACCGCGATCCAAGAGGCCGGGCTTTGACGGAAACCAGCCATGCGCCTCAAGCCGTCCGGTATCAGGCCAATAGAGCGCCGCAGCGGACATGGACGCAGAACCGCCAAGGTCGATCCCGACAACAACCTGACCCTCGCGCGGCGGCATATCGTCAGCTTCGCAGGCGAGCCATTCGTCAACCGTCAGCAGAAGGTCGCGGGTTTCGCCGCTGACGCGTTCGTTCCGGTTGTAGAGACGGAACCCGGTCAGCGTGGAGCCGCCTCGCGCGATAGCACGCCGCGCCTGACCTTGCAGCCATTCCAGCGAAGAACCGATACCGTGTTCCGCGCCCGGATTGGCCAGTTTCAGGCTTTCCAGATCGTCGGGTGCAAGGCTTGGTGCCGGGCGGTGTTCCTGCCGGTAAACCCCTTCCTGCGCTTCGTCCAACCAGACCGAAAACGGGTGTGCGTCGTCGGGTGCAGATGTTGAAATTATCAGCGCACGGCCACCGCGCTTTCCGAGACCCGACAACAGGGCGTGTTCCAGCGCGTCACCCTGATCGGCCTGCCAGTGGCCGCGTTCGTCCATCAGCACCAGCGTCGGGGCCGAACCGAGCGCGGATTTTCCGTCCGCTGCAATCACGCGGATGAAGTGCCCGCCGCCATCACCTTCATATTCGATTTCAAGGCGTGGGCTTCGCCGGATCGTGAACAGCTTTTGTTCTTCGGCAGGCAGGGACCGAATGAACCCCACCACGAAGTCAAAGGCAATTCGGCCCTGATCCCGCGTCCGTGCTGCGATCACGATTTCCCGGCGTGGCTGACGGTCCCACTTCCCCATAACCGCGCCCAACGCAATCCCGGCCGAAAGGGCGGTTTTTGCGTTCCCGCGTCCAATGGACAGAACCGCGACATTGATTCCGTCTGCCAAAGCGCCTTTGACGAATTGCTTTTGGAACGGTGCCAGTTTCACCGGCTGACCGGCTTTCGGCCCCTCTGGAATTTTGAGGCTTTCAAGGAAATGGATTGCTTTGGTGGAAGACTTCATGACAGCCTCCCGAGATTGTCAAATGCACTCAGGAGGACAGCGCGAGCATGAAGTGGGACGATGACTTTGAGGAAGGCATGCATGCATGCCTTCAAGTGGACATTGAAATTGTCGCCAAAGGCGATTCCAACAAGGATGTGGTGCCTAATGTGGCGGCGACTCTGCGAGACTTGGCCACCAAGCTTGAGAACGGTAAGTTCGACACCGGCCACCACAAAGTGGCGGATGGATCGGGTCGCGAAATTGGCACAATATACTTGGATTTTTACAACGAGAGTTTTTGAGCACAGCGCGAATAGAGAACCCCCACGCACGGTGCCCCACCGCACATAAATCGGGGGCATTGGGACCAGATCAGGGGCGCGGCTGCGAGCGATCATCACACCACCTCCGTCAGCAGGCATGTGAGCACCAGACGGCGGCGCGATCCGGGCTGAATGCTCTGCACGTCCATCATCTCGCCTGTCGTCAGGTTGCGCGCTCGATCCTTGGTGGCAATTTCCCGCGTGGATGCTGTGGCTCGAAGGTGGACGCGCACCGGGGGCGCGGCAATCAGTCCACCGGCATTCATGCGCTCGACTTCCTGCGACACACCGCTAATGCGCTCGACCTTTGCCAGAGTGGTTGTGACCTCAACCCAATCGTTGACGTAGCCGCCAGCACCGTCGCTCACCTGGGTGCGGCGTTCGAAGATGACGCGATCAGTGAGTTGCCCGGCCTGCATCACGCCACCCCGGTGATCGTGATGGGCAGGGATGCGAGCGCAGCAGGCCCAGACTCCCCGGTTTCCGCCTGCCACAGTTCGATCAGTGCCTTGCGGGTGGCGCAGTAATGCCGACCGTCCCATTGGCTTCCAACAGCGCGTCGGCGCTGAATGATCCATTGAATGCCGTTGCGACAACGAATGACGCGGTGCCGGTTAGACCGGATGATTTCGTGCGGATAGTCGTCTGCCGATTCCGCGAGGCGATTTCGGGCTTCTATGTTCATTACTGCTCTCTATCCCTCTGTTCCTGCCGTTCGTCCTTGGTACCCATCCCACGAGTTCAGACCCGTTGTGACGGTCAGAAAGCGGGTTACAGTGACAGGGGATGAAACCCCGTCTCCCGCCCTGACCGCCGCGATCTTGACCATCCCTCTGAGACGAGCCCGCCGCTTAGGTCAGACCTGCCTTTCCCTCGGCTCGGTCCGCTCCCCCATGTTCGCCGCCAAAGGGTGGCAGCGGGGCCTTAGGGCTTGGGGAGACCGCATTGCGCGGAATAGCTGCCCTTGTGCTGTGGCCCGTTACGCGGTAGCATTTTACTCGCGACAACCCCGCCCAACCCGTGAATGTCGGTTGCCGCTTGGCCCCGCGCTGCAACGCGGGGTCTTGTTTTTTCAGATCCCCTTCATGCAGCCGCGCGGGCTGCCTCCCATGCTTCCAGGTCGGACAGCTTCCAGCGCGTCACCGCGTCGGTCAGCTTGATCGGTTTCGGGAATGCGTGACCGTCCTTCACCCAGCGCCAGATCGTGACGCGGGAAACGCCGTAGCGTTGCGCTACCTGTGTATCGCGAAGAAAGGTCTGGCCATTGAGGCTATCAGGGCCGCTTTTCGACCGTGCCGCTGTATCCAGATCGGATTTAGTTGCGTTCTGTGTCATGCACATTCTGGTGCATGACGAGCGGTAGTTCAGGCAACAGAATCACAGGCGCAAGAATTGCGGAATACTTGTGCGCTCTAATGATTTCAGGGTGTTATTCTTCTTCGTCGCTACGCACGGGCAACGGTTCATGAATCTCCCGCACTCGCTTGAGTGCCTTCCGGCATTCCTCACGGTCAGCGCCATATCGCTCGCAAGCCTCTGTAACCGCAGCATCGTAATTCGTTTCGCCGTAGTCGATTCTTTGATGAAGGAATAGGCCAAGTGCGGTGTTGGGCTTGCTAGGCGGCTGACCCCTGCGGCCACGTTTAACCACCAATTTTACATTCGGCTCCCAATCGCGCGGACGCAAATCAGGGTCCATCAGGTCAGCAAGTGAGGACAGGAACGATTGCGTTGCTTCCCCTGCACGTAGCAGCGCTGCAATCCGGCGCAAGGCGGCGTCGGGATCGTATTGCAGATCCTCGATAGCCTGCAGCGTATCACCGGGAAATCTCTTGGTATCAGCCATTGATCGCCACCACTTTCTGCCCTGCCTCGCCACGCAGGAACCGGCCCCACGCCGCCATCATGGCCCGGCGACGCTCCACCATGTCACTGCGCCGGTATGCGCGCTCGACCTCGGAGCCGACAGTATGTGCCAGGGCTATTTCTGCCATGTCTCGGGGAAACTCGGTTCTCTCTGCGGCCCAATCCCGGAAGGTGCTGCGCAGCCCATGAGGGACCGCAGGACGCCCCGAACGCTGATCCCGGTATCCACCCTCCCGCGCTTCGTTGATCCGTCTCATACAGGCGGAAAGGGCCATGTCCGTCAGCATTCCGCCCCGCAGTGCCGGGAACACATAGGGACTGCCTTCCATCCGTGGCAACGCCCTCAACAGCGCCACGGCTTCGGACGTGAGCGGCACGCGGTGTTCTCGGGCCATCTTCATCCGATCAGCGGGGATCGTCCAGATTGCCTTGTCCAGATCAATCTCTGCCCATGTAGCGCCGCGAACTTCACCGGAGCGCGCGGCGGTCAGGGCGACAAATTCCAGTGCGCGGGTTGCGGTGCCGATCCTTCCGCGAAGATCCGCAAACCAGTCGGCTGCATCGTCCAGCGCCAGTGCAGGATGATTGCCACCCTTGGCCACCTTTCCGGGCTTTGGAGGGATTGCATCAAGATTGCCCTTCCACCGGGCCGGATTGTCGCCGGTGCGGTGGCCCGCGACCGTGGCCCATGAAATCACCGCTTCGATCCGGCCGCGCAGCCGGGACGCGGTTTCCGTCTTGGTGGTCCAGATGGGCTCTAGCGTCCGCAGCATGTCCTGCACGGTCAGGTGCGCAACCATCGTGTCGCCAATAATAGGCACCGCATACTTGTCCAGCGTCGCACACCATTGCTTCCGGTGCTTGTCGTTCCGAAACTCGGCCAACTTGTTCTCTAGGAATTGCTCCATCGCCTGCGAAAAGGTCAGCGCGTCCCGCAGGGACAGTGCAGCCGCGCGTCGCTCCGCAATCGGATCGCGCCCCTTTGCAATGTCATCCTTCGCCTGCCGTGCGGCCGCATAAGCGTCGGATACTGACAGTTCAGGATATGGGCCAAGCCCGATATGCCTCCGCTTGCCGCCGTAGCGAACACGAAGCACCCATGACCTCCCACCCGTGGGAGTGACTTGCAGGTGAAGGCCAGCAACCCCGCCCACCGCGTGAAACGTGGAAACCGCCGAACCGGGTTTCGGTTTCAGCTTTGAAATCGCGAGTGGTGAAAGCCTGTCTGCCAACCTTGGCACGGTTCGGTTCCAATCTTGGTCATCTGCCCAACCATCTGCCAACGATATTGATATTTCCTGAAACACATTGCAACCCGTCAAAACAACGACCGATATCTAACATACTTACAGATAACGTAATTTCGTGCATCATGGCGTTTCACTACGTGTCGGGAAATTCGCGAAATGGCCGTCACCCAATCCGCCACAAACCAATCGCATGCAAAAGCCGCCTTCAATCATTTCATAGAGCGCTGTTCGTGCTCTTTTGCGTCGAGATGGTCCTTCTCTCGTTCTGCCCATCATGTGTCGAGATCGAGCGCGGCTTTATCTGTCAAATACAGTTGCTAGCACTTGTGTGCGTCACAGGCTGTTGATTGTGAGTAAAACAATCGGAATTGACATTGCTGATGGTTTTACTCAGATTGAGCTCGCACGACTTGGTGATTCATCGTTCCAAGTTCGACGTCGCCGAAGGGGTTCTAAATGCTTGTATGCCATTGCAACGCGATCACGGATCACGAGATCCGCAGCGCTGTTGACTGGATGCGTGCATCCGACCCCGAAACGGTCATCACTCCCGGCAAAGTCTATCGTGCGCTTGGCAAGCGCCCCGATTGTGGCGGCTGCCTACCGGTTTTCCTTGCAACTATGGAAAATTGTGACAGTTTTGAGGTTCCAATGCAGTTGCGCGGCCTGAGGCGCGCGCCGACACAGGGGACCCAAGATGAAGGGCGACACCAAAGTAATCGAGTATCTCAACGCCGCGCTCAGAAGTGAGCTAACGGCCGTCAGCCAGTACTGGCTGCATTATCGTCTTCAGGAAGACTGGGGCTACGGCAAGATCGCGGACAAGTCCCGTGCCGAAAGCATCGAAGAAATGCATCATGCCGACAAGCTGATCGAACGAATCATTTTTCTTGAAGGTCATCCGAACCTGCAAAAGCTGGACCCTCTCCGCATCGGCCAGGACCTGAAAGAAACGCTGGAAGCGGATCTTGCGGGTGAACACGATGCACGCACGCTTTACATCGAGGCGCGCGAGCATTGCGACAAGGTCGGCGACTACGTTTCCAAGAATCTGTTCGAGGAACTTATCACGGATGAAGAAGGTCACATTGACTTTCTGGAAACGCAGATCGAGCTGTACGACACGCTCGGCAAAGAAAAATACGGTCTTCTTAACGCGAAATCCGCGGACGAATCTGAATGACCAGTGGGTGAGGGCCGGCGCGAACGGCCCTTCCTTCGCCTACAAGCTGAAGATCGTGCCCGGATTCATGATGTTGTCCGGATCGGTCCCTTGATCCCGCGCATCGTGTCAAGCGCAGCTGATCCAGATCTCTAATAGGTATGCTTCGTCTCGCCTTGACCGATGCCATGTCGGGCCATAGAGCGCGGATCGGCAGCTTCGGTGGCAGGGAGGCGATCATCGCACGCGGCGTGCGGACGACCTGTTCCAAGTCCGAAGATGCCTGATCCGTGACAGTAGACCAACATATCTCTGGCCAAGACGGCAGGCCGGTGGCGCGAAGTTCGGCGTTCAGATGGCTCGCCCGATCTGCACCCTGCCCCGAACAGCTATCTCAGCAGATGAATAGAAGAGGAAATGCCGGCGTCGTTTAGTGTGAGCGGCGTGCTCACGGTCATTGCAGTCTCGCTGGTTGTCGACTGTCTTGATGGTCTAGGCCCGTAGCGCAGCCATACCAAGAATGGTTCAGGCGGTATCCAGCCCGAGGCGGTGGCGTAGAGAGACTTTCGGCATTGTGTCAGCGTCATCCGGGATATCTTCGGTCTCGGGCAACCCCTGCCGTTCATTGACTGGCGCTGAGGGCGAAGGCTCGGCCTGCGCGACCTCCTCGCTTGGTGCGGTTTTTTCCGGCTCAGACAGGGTTTCAGCTATCCGTTTGGCGTATCCTTTGCCAGCCTCCCATGCGGATTTGTAGCCAGGCTGCACTTGTTTGGGGTCGTGAAAATCCTCGGCGTGATCGACCAACCCGTCGAGATTGGCGAACACGGGATCGCCGCGCCAAACCGTCGCCAGCGCCCTGTTGCGCAGAAGATGGGGCACGCCTGCCTTAAAGAACACCGACAGGTCAGAATGGCGGGTCAGGCTCGTGAGGTCGATGTCTTCGGCGGCCTTACGATTTGTTTCCAGCTCTTCGTCGGATACTGCGGGCAGGGCGTCGTCCGGAGCCTCGGGTGTTGCTGGTTCACGTTTGCGGCGGGACCAGCGGGTCAGGAAATCTTCGTGGGTCATGCTATTGCCGTGTCAGCGGGGTAAAGACGGGGTGCTTGCCGAATTTCTGTTCCTCGATGTCAAGACGGTCCCGTTTGCGCTTCTTGAACGGCATATCGATGTGATGATGCTCGACAAAGGCTTGGATGAATGCAGCGACAGGATCCGGCATCGGCAGTTTCTCGACCAGCAGGCTGTCGCCGTCCAGCCAGTCCTGCGCGTCATAGGATGACGCCGTGACACCCTTCAGCTTCCACGGAAATCCGGGCTCATCCGTTTGAGGGGCAAGCGCGACATAAATCTCCGGCGTGTTCAGCATAAGGTTCAGGCGCAGGGCTTCACTGTCCTTGCGGTGCAGGGCAACGGTTGTGAAACCGGCATAGTAACGCGTCAGGTCGTCGGCAGAATGCATGACGGTCCAGCGCGCCAGCGACAGATCGAGGGCGTGAAAGACCTCCACAGGTTTCCAGCCCCAGTCCATCCAAGGATGGTTGGAGCGTCGTTTCTCGACGATCACGCCCACCGGAAGACTGGTTTCGCGCTGTTCGATGCTTGGCATGGGAACCTCCTTGTGTCCGATAGTAGTGCATGACAGTTGCAGCGCAAGTTGTGGTTGAGATGCGTGGGGCAAGTGCCTAGTCTCGATATCAGCATAGTGCCAGCCAGAGGGTCGAATGACCGTAGCCACGCCAAAATGCCTGCTTTGCACCTGCGGCAAAACGATGTCGTTTGATACGGTGAAGTCGGGCGAGCGCAACGATCTAGCGTCAGTATCGAACGAATTGTGTCGTGCGCAGCTCTCCCGATTCGAGGAAGCGTTGGGCCTGGGCGGTCCGCTGCTGGTCGGCTGCACGCAGGAGGCCCCGCTGTTTGCCGAAATCGCGGAAGAAGCGGGACGGAGTGACGTCACCTTCGTCAACATTCGCGAAACGGCCGGTTGGTCGCAGGACGCGACACACGCCGGTCCCAAGATTGAGGCGCTACTTGCCGGGGCTTCGTATCGGGCGGCGCCAGCACGCCTGAAGACGATCAATTCGGATGGCTCATGTCTGGTATATGGCAAGGGGCAACAGGCCTATGATTTGGCAAGGCATCTGTCGTCGCATCTGTCCGTCACGCTGGTCTTGCGGGACGTGGATGATTTTCTGCCGCCAGTCACCGCCGATGTCCCGGTTTTTCGAGGACGGGTGCGTAGCGTGACGGGATCTTTTGGTGGCTTCCGCGTTACTTTCGCGGATCATGCGGCGCTGCGGCCAAGTTCGCGCGATGTCCCCAGATTTGTACCGCAGTCGTTACCGCCAGACACGCAATACTCCCTGATCGTCGATGTCAGCGGTGGCCGACCATTGGTCAGCGGCGAAGCACATCGCGACGGCTATTTCCGCGTGGATCCGGCACGTCCTGCGGCAGTTATGGAAGCGGTGTTGCAAGCGGTGGACATGGTCGGGGAGTTCGAGAAGCCGATCTATGTCAGCTACGACGCCCCTGTCTGCGCACATTCCCGGTCAAAGATCGCGGGATGCAGCAAATGTCTGGATGCGTGTCCCGCAAGCGCGATTTCGGAAGACGGGGACGGCGTATCGATTGACCCGCTCATTTGCGGCGGCTGCGGAAGCTGCGCGGCTGTCTGCCCGACAGGAGCGATCACCTATCGCTATCCGGCGCGCGTTGATCTGGTCGGGCGCGTGCAGTTGATGATTCGGCGTTACTATGATGCGGGGGGCGAGGATGCGGTGCTACTGCTGTATCCTGAGGGCTTTGGTGATGAATTGATCGCCATGATGGCTCGATTCGGTCGTGGGCTACCCGCCAATGTCATTCCGCAGCCCCTGCATGCGGCGACCAGTCTGGGGCATGTCGAAATGGCTGCGCTGCTCGCCAGCGGTGTCGGACGAATTGTTTGTTTGACGGACCCCGCATTGGGTGCGGAGATCGAGCCCCTGCAGTATGAAACCGATCTTGCCAATCGGATATGCACTGGGCTGGGGCAGGGCCAGGACAAGGTTGTGCTGGTCGAGGATGCCGATCCTGAGAAAATCGAAGAACTGCTATGGTCTGCGCCCAAGCCAGCGAGCGCCGTGCGCAGTTTCGTCAACGCTGCGGGTGCCAAGCGAGAAACCGCGCGCCTGGCCTTTTCGGCCCTGAATGTTGCGGGGGTGGAGCGGGTCGACAGTCTGCCTGCGAACGCGCCTTACGGGCGCGTTAATATAGATACCAGTGCCTGCACGCTTTGCATGTCCTGCGTGTCGGCTTGTCCGGCCAGCGCAATGATGGATACTCCCGGGGTGCCGACGCTTCGGTTCACGGAGGCGGCTTGTGTTCAGTGCGGGCTGTGCGTTGCGACCTGTCCGGAAGATGCGCTGTCGTTGGAACCGCAACTGAATCTGTCACCCGATGCTATGCGCCCCGAGACCTTGAAGGAGGATGAACCCTTCGCCTGCATTTCTTGCGGTGAAGAGTTTGCCCCGAGATCCACCATTGAACGGATACGCAGCAAGTTGGCGGGCCAGCATTCCATGTTTGCAACGGCTGACCGGGCACGCCTAATCGAGATGTGCGATACCTGCCGCGTCAAGGCGCAGGCGGAAGGTGGCGATGACCCCTTCAGCTATCGCGCGAAGCCCTTGACCCGCACCACGGAAGACGACCTGCGCGAACGCGACGCTGCGCTGTCGCCGAAAGATTTTGTGATTGACGACTGATCACTTCTGGTGTTGCGCGTAGCAAAGCTGCTCGGCGTTTTGCCGGAAATCTTCGTACTGGTGATCGCTCAGGATGCCTTCTGATTGCATCTGCTCGACATCACCGATGCGTTTGGTCAGGCAGTCCTGTAGGGCGACATTGACGACATTCGCGTCCGGTTTGGGCTGTTCGATGATCGCGGGCGCGGACAGGTTGCCGCGCACCAGCGCTGTGATCTCCGTGTTCCAACTCGCCCAGAGAGCGAACAAAAGCAGGGCCGCAATCACGAGCGCGATCAGGCGTGCCCAGATCGAATCCAGAAAGCCTCGGCTGCGCTGGTCTGCTGTGCTGTCCATGAGAACCCTCCTGTTTCGTTCATTCTAGCCCAATCGGCAGATTTTTCAGCAGATTTTGTGGTTTGAAGACCAGATTGTCTCGTTCATTGAACGCCAGGCCAAGATAGATCGGCTTGCCCCGCATCGTGTCGATCATGGCGGACGGGTTCAGAACCTCCATTCGGAACAGCGCAAGAATATGTCTTAGCTGGTCATCGTCCAAAGTATCACCGGAATAGAGCGCATTCAGTAAACGTGTTGCTGTGGCATCGCAGCCTATATGCCAACTCCACCGCGTGTCACGGATGGACTGCATTGCCTGAATCCGCGTCTCGATCCCCGTGAAATGACGAACCCACAGACGTATGACCCTCGCCAGCGCATCCTGCGCGGGCTGAGTGAAGCGGAAATCGAGCGCTGTATCGAACTTATCGGAGCGTGGCCAGTAAAGACCTGCCATCTCGGGGGTAAGCACGTCGATGGCGATTTCCTGGCCGGCCCTGTCAGAACGCAAGTCAACGATTTCTGCGTCGGCCAGCATCAACTGGTCCTCGCCCAGGCGAACGCGTTGCGGGCGGAAGAACAACTCGGCCGCGCGGACGGTCAACGGGTCAAGTTCTTCATTCAGGATGTTGCGCAGGATGAGGTGGGCCATCTGATCGAGAAACACCGGCGGAAAGGTCACGCGGCCCGCTTCGAAAGCGGTGCTGTATGCGCGTTCGACCGTTCCGGTGCTCACCAGATGATCGCGGAAAGCCAGCACCATGCGGTAGTTGTCGGCGGTGTCCTTGTCCGCGATCTGGCTGATCCGTTGGTCGGGTATCTCAAGACGCGGTTGCTGCATCAGTGCGTCGAACAACGCGATCTCGACGGGGCAGCTATCCTCGATCGGGTGAATCTCGGGCCGTGTCAGATAGGCGCGCAACAGATCATCCGTGACGGTCAACCAACCATTTTCATCCCGCGACACAAGATGGAAGCCGGAAGATTTCCAGAAGTCACGTGGCATGGTTCTCTCTTAGGTTGTGCAGTAGATGCAGTGTGGTTGGGTTTTCGCCGGTTCGGGTTACGGCGTTTCCTTCTGCGTCCATGTCGTGCCAATCGTCCTTATGACGCCCTGCCAATGGTTGGTGCGCATCCAGTCGTCGGAGCCACTGCTTTCGGATATCGTCAAATCCGTTGCGTTCCCATTCATCAAGCCATCGCAACAGATGGCGCGCTGCCATGGCTATGAGTTGTCCGGGCCGGATATCTTCGCAACCCTCGTCAGCGAAACAGGTTTGTTCAGGCGTATCGCCGGGTTCAATGCATCTGGACTTCGGAGACATACTTAGGTCGCCCCCAATCACCAGCCATTCGGGATAGTCGACATTTTCCATCGCGATCCGCGCATGTCCGACCCGAGCACCGTTCAGGAAGATCACATCGGGCCAGCCATAGGTCACGCCAATCTGGGGCGGAGCCAAACTGCCGATAGCGTCACCGATGGCCAACATTGCGACCAGCAGCATTTGTGCGCTGGCCGCAGCATTGACTTCCGGCTCCAGGATCAAGGTGAATTCGCAGCGATCGTCCGATGTGGTCCAGACCAGATCGGTTGCGCCCAGTTCGCTCCGCGCTACCCCTTCCAACGCCGCCCGGAACGCGGATACTCCGGAAGGTGCAGGATGTGCGGTGAGGAGGGCCGGAAACTCCGGTCCGATCATTCTGGGGCGTCGGTCAGGTCGATGTCTCCGGTCACGACATGCTTCAGATCGGTGCCTTCAGCGGTCAGTTCGACGCGGACGTGGAGCTTGTCCTGCCCGGCAATATCGGTGTTGCGCACGATAGATTCGATTTCCTGCTGCGAGGTCACACCAACCTGCTTCAGGAATTTGCGCATGGACATGTTGAAACTGTCGGACATCTGCTTCCTCTTTGCTCAATCCAGCCGGACACTGCCATTGTCGGACGTATATCGACTTTGCGAACTGGTATCGAGATTGTCCGTCACCAACCACGCGCCGACCGCGATAACCACGGTTGCAAGGATGCCAAGCAGAATGGATTTCACGACATGCCCTTTCTACTCCGCCGGGGTGTGTGATGACCGGGGCGTGTCTTTGCCGAGCTTTTCCGCGACCCACAGAGAATGGTGTTCTTTCGCCCAGTTCAGATCGACATCGCCATGCGTCATGGCATCAACCGCGCCCTCCATGCCAACTGTGCCGATGTAGATATGCGCGATGATGATGGCGATCATGATCGCAGCCATGATCGTGTGCCAGATTTCCTGAAATTGTTGTTCCTGATGGATCGTCAGATCTGTGGGCAGCGTTGTTCCGAAGATCGCATTCACATGGCTGAAGGTATCCGCGAACATGGTTGTCGTGAAAGGCGTCAGCAATGCCCAGCCCGACAGCGCAAGCGACGTGCCGCAGACGATGACCGCCCAGAATATCCCTTTCTGGCCAGCGTTGAATTTGTGTGCAGGTGGGTGGCCGCCGCCAAACAGGCCACCGCCGCGTGCAATCCAGACCAGGTCGCTTGGGCGTGGAATATTGTGTATGACCCACATAACGAAGATGATCGCGATGCCGGCCATGAAGGCGAAGCCGACATAATTGTGGATGTGCTTACCCCAATAGGCCAACACCGAGAACGCTTCATGTCCCATCAGCGGGATAAGGATTTTGCGCCCGAACAGCAGGCTCAGTCCGGTCAGAGCGAGCAGCACGAAACTGGATGCGATCATCCAGTGGGCGCTGCGTTCAACCAAGGTAAACCGTTTGATGGTCTGTCCGGATTTCCCGGCGTCGATCCGGATGCGACCACGCAGCGCAAAGAAGATCGACAGCAGTACCAGCATGCCAGTGATGATCCACGCGGTGTACATCGCGAGCGGGCCGTTGCGCGTCAGTTCCCAGTCATGGCCCGCGGATTGAATCAACTGGTTGCCCATTGGCACACGGGACTGCGATGTGAAGCTGTCGCCCGCTCGCACCGCGCGCCACAGGTCCGCATCTGACGACCCTGCCGCATTCGTATCACCAGGCGTCGCGCCATTGATCGGCCCGCTACCGGGGCTTTGCGCAAATGCGACCGGCGCGACGCATGTCAGGACCACAAGCAGCAGAACGCGAGCCATGCGTGTCAGGCAGGCGAAAAGACTGATCATTCTGACCTCCTGTTACGACGGGAAGCTGCGCTCATGCCGGATCAGCCGCCTTTCTGGTCATAGGCTGTGCCCCAGCCCCAAGCGCCTGCACCGAAACCACGGGCGACGATACGTTCGCGGTAAATATCGGAGACCGTGTCACCATCGCCCGCCAGAAGCGCCTTGGTCGAACACATCTCGGCGCAAAGCGGAAGCTTGCCCTCGGCGATGCGGTTGCGCCCGTATTTCTGGAACTCTTCGGAGGAATTGCTTTCTTCTGGCCCGCCCGCGCAGAAGGTGCACTTGTCCATCTTGCCGCGCGAGCCGAAATTCGCGGCCTGCGGGAATTGCGGTGCGCCGAAGGGGCAGGCGTAGAAGCAATAACCGCAGCCGATGCACAAATCCTTGGAATGCAGTACGATTCCATCTTCGGTCTGGTAGAAGCAGTCGACTGGGCAGACCGCCATGCAAGGCGCGTCGGAACAGTGCATGCAGGCGACCGATATGGACCGCTCTCCGGGTTTGCCGTCATTGATCGTGACTACGCGCCGCCGGTTGACGCCCCATGGAACTTCATGCTCGTTCTTGCACGCGGTGACACACGCGTTGCATTCGATGCAGCGTTCGGCGTCGCAAAGGAATTTCATTCGTGCCATGTTCTGTTTTCTCCCTTACGCCACTTCAATCTTGCAAAGCGTCGTCTTTGTTTCCTGCATCTGCGTCACGCTGTCATAGCCATAGGTTTGGGCGGTGTTCGCCGCCTCGCCCAGAACATAAGGGTCCGCGCCCGCAGGATACTTGTCGCGCCGGTCTTCGCCCTGGAAGTGCCCGCCGAAATGGAAAGGCATGAAGGCAACGCCGCGCCCGACGCGTTCGGTCAGCATCGCCATGACCTTGACGCGTCCACCCTCGGGGCCTTCAACCCAGACCATTTCACCATCTCGCGCGCCAATATTGTTGGCGTCATACGGGTTGATTTCGACGAACATGTCCTGCTGCAGTTCTGCAAGCCAAGGGTTGGATCGTGTTTCATCGCCCCCGCCTTCGTATTCCACCAGTCGGCCGGATGTCAGGATGATCGGGTAGTCCTGGCTGAAGTCCTGCTGCTGGATCGAGGCATAGGCCGTTGGAAGACGATAGAACTTGCGGTCCTCATAGGTGGCGTATTTGTCCAGAAGATCGCGACGTGGGGTGTAGAGCGGCTCTCGGTGGACCGGCACCGGATCGGGGAAGGTCCAGACCACGCAGCGGGCCTTGGCATTGCCGAACGGTGCGCAGCCATGCTCAATCGCAACACGCTGAATGCCGCCCGACAAATCCGTTTTCCAGTTGATCGCGCCTGTGCGTTCATCGTAGTCGCTTGGAACGGACATGCCTTCGGACTCGCCGGTTTCCTCGCCTTCCTGGCCTGTCTCCGGGTCACTTTCATCGACTTGCGCAGCGTCAACGCCCGCCACGAATTCGATCGCGGACAACTCGTCATCCGTCAGGTCGCTATCCCAGCCAAGGCTGCGCAGCATGGCCATCGTGAATTCAGGGTATCCGTCTTCGATTTCCGATCCGACGGGCCATGATCCTTCGGCCAGCAGGTTGTCGCCGTCGCGTTCAACGCCGAAGCGTGCACGGAAGCAAAGCCCGCCCTCGGCCACTGGAACCGAGGTGTCATAGAGGTTAGGCGTGCCGGGATGCCGCATTTCCGGTGTGCCCCAGCAGGGCCACGGCATGCCGTAAACCTCACCATCCAGCGGGCCGCCGACGGCACGCAGGGTGGTCTTGTCGAACATGTGCTGGTTTTCCATATGCGCACGAAGTCGCTCAGGGGATTGGCCGGTATAGCCGATGGTCCACATGCCCTTGTTGAACTCGCGGGTAATGTCTTCGACCAGCGGTTCCTCGCCATTCACCTCGATGTTACGGCACAGGCGATCTTCAAAGCCGAATTTCTTGGCGAATTTGTAGATGATCGTCTGATCAGGCAGGCTCTCAAACAGCGGGTCAACAATCTTTTCGCGCCACTGCAGCGAGCGGTTTGATGCGGTGACCGATCCATATGTTTCAAACTGCGTGCAGGCTGGCAGCAGATACACACCATCCGTGCGGTCATGCATGATCGCTGTAGCGGTCGGGTAAGGGTCGATGACGACGAGCGTGTCGAGTTTTTCCATCGCCTCCTTCATATCCGGCCCGCGCGTTTGCGAGTTTGGCGCATGACCCCAGAAGATCATCGCACGGACATTGTTGGGTTGGTCGATGTTCTCGGCGTCTTCCAGTACCCCGTCGATCCAGCGCGACACGGGGATGCCGTTCTCGTGCATGAGCGGCTTGTCTTCACCGTCCGGCCCCTGAATGGTGGCGAACCGGCCTTTGAGCCAGTCGAGGTCTTCTTCCCAGACGCGCGACCAGTGCGCCCACGCCCCTTCCGTCAAGCCGTAGTAGCCGGGAAGGTCATGGCTGAGTACGCCCAGATCGGTGGCACCCTGCACGTTGTCATGGCCACGGAAGATGTTCGTGCCACCACCCGAAACACCCATGTTCCCCAGTGCAAGCTGAAATACGCAGTACGCGCGGGTGTTATTGTTCCCGATGGTGTGCTGTGTGCCGCCCATGCACCAGATCAGTGTGCCGGGGCGGTTATTGGCCATGGTGCGGGCAACGCGTTTCATCTGGCTTTCGGGAACACCGGTGACCCGTTCGACTTCGTCTGGTGTCCAGTTGTTCACCTCTTCGCGGATCTGGTCCATGCCCCAGACGCGCTGGCGAATGAATTCTCGGTCCTCCCAGCCATTTTCGAAGATATGCCACAGCAGCCCCCAGACGAAGGCCACATCCGTGCCCGGACGCAGGCGGACAAATTCATCGGCATGCGCAGCGGTGCGGGTGAAACGCGGGTCGCAAACGATCAGCGGTGCGTTGTTTTCTTCCTTTGCTTTCAGCAGGTGTTGAAGCGAAACGGGATGCGCCTCAGCCGGGTTGCCGCCGATGATCAGGATCGCGCGGCTGTTGTGGATGTCGTTATAGCTGTTGGTCATGGCGCCGTAGCCCCATGTGTTCGCGACCCCGGATACGGTCGTCGAATGGCAGATGCGCGCCTGGTGATCGACGTTGTTCGTGCCCCAATACGCGGCGAACTTCCGAAATAGATAGGCTTGTTCATTGCTGTGCTTTGCCGATCCGAGCCAATAGACCGAATCCGGCCCACTTTCTTCGCGGACGGACAGCAGGTTGTCGCCCAGTTCTTCGATGGCGTCTTCCCAGCTCATGCGCTGCCATTCGCCGCCGACCAGCTTCATCGGGTATTTCAGGCGTCTTTCGCCATGGGCGTGTTCACGGACTGAGGCGCCTTTTGCGCAATGGGCCCCAAGGTTGAACGGGCTGTCCCAAGCGGGCTCCTGTCCGGTCCAGACGCCATTCTGCACCTCTGCCAGGACCGTGCAGCCGACCGAGCAATGTGTGCAGACGGATTTGATGACCTCGGTGTCGCCGCCGCTGCTGACGGCTTCCTGCGCTTGGGTGGCGTGGCCCGTCGTCAGCGCAGAGACACCAGCAAGACCGCCGACTGTCAGCCCGGAGCGTTTCAGAAAATCACGACGGTTCAGGCCGGAAAGCCCTGCCGGTGCTGCGGAGGGCGCTGGCCGGAATTTTGCCTTGGCAACCCCTGTCCTTTTCTTGCGAAGCATTGCTTTCCTCCCGTAACGCACCGGACCGAGATAGTTGGACCGGCTGGATAGCTGTTGGGGCGTGTGAGCCCTTGGCTGTCTGACCCGATGTACCGGGCCGCGTGACCCTAGAAGCGGGCCAGATCGTAATAGGTCTTGATATGGTCCGTTTCGCGGTAACCATCGCTCTGGTTGGTTCCTGACGCCTCGGCCTCGTCGGATGCGCCGAGTGTCGCGGCGCCTGCGGCGACGGGGGCAAGACCCGCCAGCTTCAGGAACGCGCGACGGTCATGCGCGTTGTCGCTCTTGTGGTTCTGATCGGCCATTGCAGCCTCCTGTCGTCATCCCCGCGCGGTGCGGGCTGTGTCAGATCAAGTCAAACGCCTCGGATTCGATGTCGGTGAACAAAGCCCCGATGCGCCCCAGCGGTTTATAGAAGTGGGCACCTTTCGCGCCTTGCAGATCGCGGAAAAAGTGTTCTGCCCACGACCCGATATGTGATGTGAAGAATTCCCGTTGTGTCGCGTGATCGGCAGGATGTCCGTATTGGCCCGAGATCAGACCGGACATCATTTCCATCAGTGATCCGATATGGTCCTCGGGTTCTTTCACCGACGCCCGCCGTGCGATGCTCAAACGCGCCATGTCCTCGCGCAGCCGTGCCAAGGGTTTTTCGTTCAAGAAGCCCGTCAGGTAGTAGGATTCGAAAGGGATCAATTCACCGCGCCCGAGCCCGATGAACAGCCCTTCGAATTCACGCGTCACGTCCTTCGCGGAACATTCGCGCGCCCGTACTGACAGGTCTCCGAATGCTTGGCCAAGTGGTGTATCGTCGCCTGCCAAGCCGGCGATCAACGCCAGGTCTTCCTGCGACGGCGGCGCAAATAGATGACGGCCGAGAAATCCGTAGATGTCTGCGCGAAGTCGGTCCTCTTCCGGCGGTGCGTTCTGGGCTATTGCTGGCGTCACGCTTGCGTCCCTGTGGCATATCTTACCATAGGATATCAGCACGTCCGGTATAGCCCTGTCAAATGAAGGATTCGACATATTTCAGCAGCTTATCGCGCTGCGTTGCAGCGTGATCGGGTCAGGAAACGGCCTCTGCCTTCAGCCTGTCGCGCACGGTGGAGGCGATGGAAGCATAGAGCTTCGCATGCTCACCATCCGGTGCGGAAACGACCACAGGTGTGCCACCATCGGAATTGCGCCGGATTTCCATGTGCAGTGGGACTTCTCCGAGGAAGGGCACGCCCATGCGGTCGGCCTCCTCCCGCGCGCCGCCATGGCCGAAGATATCGGACTTCTCACCACAGGAGGGGCACAGGAAGTAGCTCATGTTCTCGACGATGCCGAGGATAGGCACGTCAACCTTGCGGAACATGTTCAGCCCCTTGCGCGCGTCGATGAGCGCGATGTCTTGTGGGGTGCTGACGATCACGGCACCGGCCAGTGGGACGTTTTGCGACATTGTCAGCTGTGCGTCGCCCGTCCCCGGCGGCATATCCACGATCATCACATCGAGCGGTGACCAGTCCACCTGCCGCAGCATCTGGGTAATGGCCGACATCACCATAGGTCCACGCCATACCATTGGTGCGTCTTCGTCGACAAGAAATCCCATGGACATGACCTTCAGCCCGAACGCGGTCGGAGGCACCATGCGGCCGTCCACGGCCTCGGGCTTGTCTGAGACGCCAAGCAAGCGAGGCATGGATGGGCCGTAGATGTCGGCATCAAGGATGCCCACCTTCAACCCCTGAGCCTGAAGCGCGAGCGCGAGGTTCACGGATGTTGTCGATTTGCCGACGCCGCCCTTGCCCGATGCCACCGCGATGATCGCGCCGACGCCGGGAATGGGCTCTTTCTTGGGAAGGCCGCCCTTGGGGGGCGCTTGATGGCTGCCCGCAGGTTTCAGGCGCGGCGGTTCGGGTGGGGGCGGGGTAGCGCGTTCGGCAGTCAGCACGGCGATGACCTGTTCCACGCCCTCAATTTCGCGCACCAGATTTTCGGCCGCCTGCCGCATCGGTTCCAGTTCCGGCGCGCGTTCAGGCGGTACGGAAATCGCGAAGGTCACTTTGCCATCTTGCACGTTCAACCCGCTTATCAGGCCGAGCGAAACCAGATCTTCCGTTCGGTCGGGGCCTCGCACACGGGCAAGACGTTCCAGAACGGCTTCTTTGGTGACGGATGACATTGGCGGCTCCTTGGCTCTCGTAATCGTGTCAGACGGTGGCCCTGCGCGGCGGGAAGTTCAAGTGCAATAGGCGATACCTTGAGGTCACGCTTTTCCGGGACACGCATCGCAAGGGTGGCCTTTTGTCGCGTCCGCCTCTAAATGGGCCGCAAATCCTGAAACCGGAGAGTTCCCGTGACAACCGTCAACCTGACAGGCCTTCGCAATGAATGGCTGGGCAATGTTCGCGCCGACCTGCTGGCAGGTCTGGTCGTGGCGCTGGCCCTGATCCCCGAAGCAATCGCCTTTTCCATCATCGCGGGTGTGGACCCGAAAGTCGGACTGTTCGCGTCCTTTTCCATCGCCGTGATCACAGCGATCGTCGGCGGGCGACCGGGAATGATCTCTGCCGCGACTGCTGCAACGGCTGTGCTGATGGTGACCTTGGTACGCGACCACGGGTTGCAATACCTCTTGGCTACCACGGTTCTGGCGGGTTTGTTGCAAATCGCTTGCGGCATGCTGAAGCTTGGCAATGTCATGCGGTTCGTGTCGCGCTCGGTGATGACCGGCTTCGTCAACGCGTTGGCGATCCTGATCTTCATGGCGCAACTGCCCGAGCTGACTGGCGTGACGTGGTTGACCTATGTGATGGTCGCTGCGGGTCTGGCGATCATCTACTTGTTCCCGCGCATCACCACCGCCATCCCGTCACCGTTGATCACGATCGTCGTGCTGACGACGCTGTCGATGGTTCTGGACCTGGACGTACGTGTCGTTGGCGATATGGGGGAATTGCCCTCGACTTTGCCGGTATTCCTGATCCCGGATATTCCGCTGACCTTTGAGACGCTGAAAATCATCTTCCCCGTAGCTGCAGCAATTGCCGTTGTGGGATTGCTGGAAAGCCTGATGACTGCGCAACTCGTGGATGACCTGACCGACACGCCGTCCGACAAGAACCGCGAATGCATCGGACAGGGTGTGGCGAACACCGCCACGGGCTTCATCGGCGGTATGGCGGGTTGTGCGATGATCGGGCAATCCATGATCAACGTGAAATCGGGCGGACGCGGGCGGTTGTCGTGCTTTGCGGCTGGTGTCTTCCTGCTGATCCTGATCGTCGGTCTGGGTGATCTGGTGCGTCAGATTCCGATGCCCGCGCTGGTCGCGATCATGATCATGGTGTCGGTCGGGACGTTCTCGTGGTCCTCGATCAAGCAATTGCGCGAGCATCCGACAAGCTCTTCCATCGTCATGCTGGCGACGGTCGCGACGACGGTCTTCACCCATAACCTTGCGATTGGTGTTCTGGCCGGCGTGCTCCTGTCCGGCATCTTCTTCGCGGGCAAGATCGCCCAGATCTTCCGTGTCACGTCTGAATTGTCCGAGGATGGCCGTCAGCGGACGTACCAGTTCCATGGCCAGTTGTTCTTCGCCTCTGCTGATCAATTTGCGAAGGCGTTTGACTATAATGAGGCGTTGGAGCGCGTCGTCATCGATGTCAGCCGTGCGCATATCTGGGACATTTCCTCTGTTGCGGTGTTGGACATGGCTGTGCTCAAGTTTCGTCGGGAGGGTGCCGAGGTGGAAATCATCGGCATGAACGAGGCGAGCAAGACTATCGTCGACAAGCTGGGTGTGCATGACAAGCCCGGCGCAATGGATGAACTGCTCGGTCATTGAGGAGAAGGCCATGACCAAACTGATCGCGCTGGTGGACGGCTCCACCTATTCCGAAAGCGTCTGCGATTATGCGGCTTGGCTGGCCAGCCGGTCGGGCGGATCCGTCACGGTCGCGCATGTGCTGGGCCATCGGCAGGGGGTCAAGACCGACCTGTCGGGGAATATCGGGCTCGGCGCTCGGTCGGCGCTTCTGGACGAACTGGCAGAGTTGGATGCCGCCAAGGCCAAGCTTGCTCAAAAGCGTGGGCGCGCAATTCTGGACGACGCGAAGGCTCGGATCGGGAAGGATGGCGTCGCGCAGGTGGAGACACGACTGCGCAACGGCGATCTGGTCGAAACACTGCACGAGCTGGAAGCTGATGCCGACATGGTCGTGATCGGCAAGCGCGGTGAGGCGGCAGACTTCGCCAAGCTGCATCTGGGGTCGAATCTGGAGCGGGTCGTGCGCGCGTCACGCAAGCCCACGCTGGTGTGTTCCCGTGCGTTCCAACCGATCGAAACGGTCATGGTGGCCTTCGATGGGGGCGCGGCGTCTCTCAAGGCCGTGGACTACATCTCGCGGGACAAGTCTTTCGCAGGGCTGAAGATCCTTCTTTTGGCGGTCGGCGCTGAATCGACCGAAATGCGGCGCGGGGCTGAAGGTGCAGCTGCACTTCTGCGCGGCGGTGGCTACGAGGTCGAAATCGACATCATCGCTGGCGAGGCCGAGCTAGTCATCCCGGAACAGATCAAGGCGGGTCGTGCGGAATTCGTGGTGATGGGGGCCTATCGTCACTCCCGTATCCGGAACTTGTTCCTGGGATCCACGACGACCGAAGTGATCCGCGAAAGTCAGGTTCCGCTGCTGCTGTTCCGTTAAGTTCTTGGCCCTGCGCGGACCGGCTGCTAGGACAACGGCGGGCGCAGGGTTATCGGAGCAACGGACGGCATGTTCTACTATCTGCAGGATGGCGATCCAGAGATCGATGGCATGATGCGGTCGGTCTGTGAGACCGGTGGCGGCGGAAAGAAAGTCAGAGATATCAGCATCTCACTGCGGGATTATCCCGAGACTGCGGATCGTGCGGCGGAGTCTGTCGCCACGGCGAAACGCCCCCCGCGATCAGAGCGACACCGGAAAACCAAGACCTTCATCTATCGCGTGCAGTACAATTCATTTCGTCGCCGGTTCGAACGTGACCCCGATTCGATAGCTGTGGCTTGGAACGGGTTGACCGGTACACGCCGTGCTTTCATGGCGGCCGCGAAAGATGCGGGTCGGCCCCGGATTTTTATGGAACGCGCGCCGCTTCCCGGGCGAGTGACCGTCGACCCCCAAGGTATCAATCAGCTCAGTTGCTTGCCGCGTCAATCTGATTTCTATCTGGACTGGGCGAATGGCCATGACACCCGTAACGGCAAAGCGTGGATGGAACTTGGCAAGAAGATGACCGCGCGGGCGTCCAAGCGCACGGACGTCGGCCAGGCGGCAAATGCGGCAGGGCTTGATCAGCAGAAGTTCATCTTCTGCCCGCTTCAGGTCCCCGACGATACGCAGATCAGACAGTTCGCTGGATGGGTGGGTGATCTGGACCGGTTCATAGAGGTGTTGGCAGGGGCGAGCGAGCATTTGCCCGAAGGCTGGCACCTGCGCTTCAAGGAACATCCATCGTCGAAGATCCCGCTGGGTGAGGTGCTTTCTGCAGCTGCCAAAGCACATCCGGGACGTATCGTGATCGACAACCAGACAGATACCTTCCGGCAGGTCGATGCCAGCGCGGCGGTGATCACGCTGAATTCATCTGTAGGGCTGCAATCGTTCTTCTACGACAAGCCCGTGTTGGTGCTCGGCGAGGCATTCTTCAATTTCGAAGGGTTGGTGAAGCCCGTTCACAGCCCGGGTCATCTGGCCGAGTTTTTCGAGGTGCCGCGTCTGTTAAGCTATGATGAGCGGCTGCGGGATGCATTCATGAACTATCTTGATCAGGTGTATTACCCGGAGGTGACGTTAGGGTCGGACGGCAAGCCCGTGGTCAATCCGGAGAACGTCCGGAAAAAGATTGAACAGTCGCGCACCTTGGTGCGTTGACAGGCGAGGCTTTCAACTTATCCACGGATGCGCTAGGTAGCGCCCGTTCTTTATCAAGGAGACCCCGTAATGGGCTATAAAGTCGTCGTCGTTGGCGCCACTGGTAATGTGGGCCGCGAAATGCTCAATATCCTGGCCGAGCGCCAGTTTCCCGTCGATGAGATCGCCGTCCTGGCATCGCGCAAATCGCTGGGCACAGAGGTGAGCTTCGGTGACGAGACACTCAAGACCCAGGATCTCGACACATTCGACTTCACCGGCTGGGACATCGCGCTGTTCGCGATTGGTTCTGACGCGACGAAGAAATACGCACCGAAAGCCGCCGCAACCGGCTGCGTGGTGATCGATAACTCATCGCTTTATCGCTACGATCCGCTGGTGCCGCTGGTCGTGCCGGAAGTGAACCCCGAAGCGGTTGATGGATATGGCAAGAAAAATATCATCGCCAACCCGAACTGCTCGACTGCGCAGATGGTTGTTGCGCTGAAGCCGCTGCATGATCGCGCCAAGATCAAGCGTGTGGTTGTCTCGACCTATCAATCCGTGTCTGGTTCCGGCAAGGAAGCGATTGACGAGCTGTGGGATCAGACCAAGGGCATGTATGTGCCGGGTCAGGAAGTTGAGCCGAAGGTGTACCCGAAGCAGATCGCCTTCAACGTGATCCCGCATATCGACGTGTTCCTCGAAGACGGGTCCACGAAAGAAGAATGGAAGATGGTTGCCGAGACGAAGAAGATCGTCGACCCGGCGATCAAAGTCACCGCGACCTGTGTGCGTGTGCCGGTGTTCGTGGGCCACTCGGAATCGATCAACATCGAATTTGAGGATTTTCTGGACGAAGACGAGGCCCGTGATATCCTGCGCGAAGCGCCGGGGATCATGGTCGTCGACAAGCGTGAAGACGGTGGGTACACGACCCCTGTTGAATGCGTGGGCGACTATGCGACGTTCATCAGCCGGATCCGTCAGGATTCTACTATCGAGAACGGTCTGAACATCTGGTGCGTGAGCGACAATCTTCGCAAGGGGGCTGCCCTGAATGCCGTTCAGATCGCTGAAACTCTGGGTAAACGGATTCTCAAGAAGGCCTGATGTGACCGCAGCGGTTTTGGCCGCTGCGCTCGTCTTGTCCGACCCGGTGAAGGCTCAAGAGGCAACCGGCTATTGGTCTCTCAGCGTCGGACGCATGACCGATAATGAATGGGGCGAAGTGGCTGAACAGCCCGGCTCGATCTCATGGCGCGACGCCCAACTGTCGGGCGTCGCGCTTTCTCGTGAATGGGGACTAGGTCGCTGGGGGTTTGTCGGGGTCGAGGGGCAACTGCTCAAGCACTTCGGAGAGCAAGACCATATCGAGGTTTCTGTTCCGGTCTTCTACCGCACACCCCGCACGGATCAGGTGTTCATTCCGTCGCTGGCATATGGGCTGGGCCTGTCCTACGCGACCGAACCGCCGGTTTCGGAAATCGAGCGCACAGGCGAAAGCACTGAACTGCTAGCCCATTGGTTTCTGGAGATGGAGTTCGGCGCGCGCGCCTCGGATTGGCGACCCTATATTCGCCTGCACCATCGTTCCCACGCATGGGAGACGTTCGACGCCCGCACCGGATCGAATGCCGTGCTATTTGGGGTGCGGGCAGCGTTTTAGGCGGACACTATGGAAAAAGCATCGCGGTCGGCGTCGTAGAACTCGATCTCGCCGGATGCCAGGTTCGACCAGACGCCGTGGATCGACAGAACATCTTTGGACACCGCGTCACGCACGAAGGGAAAGGTCATCAGATTTTCAAGTGACACGACAACCGTCTGCTTTTCCAATTCGCGGGTAACGGTTTCTTCGTCGCCCTTGTCCTTCACGCGCTCATAGCCCGGCATCAGGATCTCCATCCAGCGTCCGATGAAGCTCTCTTTGCTGTCCAAATCCGGGTTATTGCCGTTGCACATGTCGTAGCACCCTTTCGCTCCGCCGCAGGAGGAATGCCCCATCACGATCAGGTTGGACACCTTAAGATATCGCACGGCGTATTCGATGGCGGCAGATGTCCCGTGGCGCAAGCCATCGGGTTCATAGGGCGGGACGAGGTTCGCGATGTTGCGGTGCATGAAGAATTCACCCGGTCCCGCACCGAAAAGCGAATTGACCTGCACGCGGCTGTCACAGCAGGTGATGATCATGCATCGTGGGCGCTGGCCTTCTTCGGCAAGCCTTCGATACCACGCTTTGTTCTCGGAAATCGGTGGCGCGCCAACCCTGATACCTTTGCAAAAGGTAGGAAGGCAGTGGTTTGACATGAGTCAGGGTGCTGTTCTCGTTCGACATGATGATGATCTAAGGCAGTTTCTCACCGAATTCGAGAGAGTTTTGCACACGAAAGCAATCATTTCTTGAGGCTTGGGCGCCAAAATTACTGAACGTGGGGGCACGGAAGGTGAGGTGTTGGTGTGGGACCGGTGAGTTTATCACATGAGGAAAGCGTATCTCTTGATGCCAAGATCCTGGGCGGAGATCTATGAAAGACTAGGCGAGACCGGCGCGGAGGAAATGCTGTGTGATGCAATGGAAGACATGGCGTTGCGGCTCGCGCGTATTGACCGCTATCACCGCGCGGGTGCGTTCGGTTCCTTGGGGCAAACGGCTGAGGGCTTGCAGGCTGTCGCGCGCAGAATCGGCATGAAGGACTTGGCTCGGGTCGCGCGGGACGTGTCCATTTGCGCGATGCGACGTGACCGTGTGGGGCTGGCGGCTACACAAGCGCGTCTGAGCCGTGTCGGGGACCGTTCGCTTACCGAGATATGGGATCCAGGCGAATTTACTGGCTGATACCCTTGCGGTGGACGCTGCTTCGCATAAGGATCGGTGCGTTCGAAACGCTGCAAGAGAGAATCCCATGTCGCCGAAATTTGCCGCCGAAACCGAAGCTGCCTGCCCGATCTATCTGGTGTCTCCTGATGATTTGGCGGGTTGGAAATCCGGTGATGGTGCACAATGGGCGGATTGGGTAACGGCAGCCGGTTTTGCCGGAAAACCTGGTGAATTGTGCCTGTTGCCCACCGGTAGCAGTGTGGCCGGCGCGATTTTCGGGTTGGGCGGAGACGCGGCGCAGTCGCGCACGCGGTTTGCTCTGGCACAGGCCGTCACGCAACTGCCTGAAGGCCCTTGGCGGATCGCGTCCGATCATCCGGTTGATATGCTGTCCGAGCAGTCGCTCGCATGGCTGCTGGCGTCCTATCGATTCGACCGCTACGCCGCGCAGGACAAGCCGGGCGCCCAATTGGTTGCGCCCAAGGGAGTGGACGCCAAGCGTCTCGAGGCCATCGCTGCCGGTGAATGCCTGACACGCGACCTGATCAATACGCCCGCATCCGATATGGGTCCGGAAGAACTGGAAGTCGCCGCCCATGCACTTGCACGCGAGTTCGGTGCGTCCTTCGACGTTGTGCAGGGCGATGGTCTGCTCGAAGAAAACTTCCCGATGATCCATGCGGTGGGGCGCGCATCGCCGCGCGAGCCGCGCCTTCTGGATATGCGCTGGGGTGAACATGGTCCCCGGCTGACACTGGTGGGCAAAGGGGTCTGCTTTGATACTGGCGGACTGAACTTGAAGCCTGGTCGATCCATGGGCCTGATGAAAAAAGATATGGGTGGCGCGGCGACCGTCTTGGGGTTGGCACGCATGATCATGGCGCTCGGGCTGAGACTGCGGTTGCGAGTTCTGATTCCGGCGGTCGAGAATTCGGTATCCGGTAATTCCTTCAGGCCGCAGGATGTGCTGACATCGCGCAAAGGGTTGACGGTCGAAATCAACAACACGGATGCGGAAGGACGGTTGGTATTGGCGGATGCGCTGGCCTATGCCGATGAGGAAAGCCCCGATCTGATGGTGTCCATGGCGACACTGACAGGTGCCGCGCGAGTGGCGGTAGGACCTGATCTGGCGCCGTTTTACACCAACAGCGCGACTGCGGCGCGCGCTTTGGCTGCGGGCGGTGACCGGGCGCGTGATCCGGTGTGGCAAATGCCATTTCACGAGCCCTATGAATCGATGATCGAGCCGGACATTGCCGATCTGGATAATGCGCCATCGGGCGGTTTTGCCGGGTCCATCACTGCCGCGTTGTTCCTGCGCCGTTTCGTGGAAGGTACTCAGAACTACGTGCATTTCGATATCTATGGCTGGCAGCCATCTTCAGCACCGGCCCGTCCAAAAGGCGGGGTCGGACAGGGGGCGCGCGCATTGTTGCAGGCGCTGCCCGAATTGCTTGATCTCTCTGACGCCACCTGATCTTTGGGGGCAAAGCAGTCAGCACAGGAACAACGAATGACACAGGCCCGCGCCAATCAGCCGACCCCTTTGCAAGTCGTCGCGCCGGTTGCGGATGTGCTCGACCGCCCGAACGGCGCGCGCATCCGGCAAATGCTTTATGGCGAAACCGGAATGTTGCTGGAAGAAGCGGACGGCTATCGCCGCGTGCGGGCGACGAAAGACGGCTATGTGGGATATGTGCGCGCGGATCGGTTGGGGGAGGCCTCGCCCGCCACTCACAAGGTTCTGTCTCTGGCAACGCATCTTTACACAAAGCCCGATTTCAAGTCGAAGGATGCAGCCAGCCTGTCATTCGGGTCTCAGGTAACGGTCTTGGATCGTGACGGCGCGTTCAGTCGTGTGAAAACGGGTCATTTCATTCCAACCGTCCATCTTGCGCCGGCGCGTGCGAAGTTCGGAGATCCTGCGGCGATCGCGGAACTGTTCCTCGGCACACCCTATCTTTGGGGTGGCAATAGCCGACTGGGCATCGACTGTTCCGGCTTGGTGCAGACCGCAGCGTTAGCGTGCGGAGTGCCGTGCCCGGGCGACACCGGCGATCAGGTGGCGGAGTTGGGCCACGCCGTTCCGACGCATGCGTCCCTGCAACGCGGTGATGTGATCTTTTGGGAAGGCCATGTTGCAATGATGGTTAATGAACGCCGTATCATCCACGCCAATGCGCATCATATGTCGGTCGCTTTCGAGCCCCTGAACGAAGCCATCAAGCGTATTGCGGAACAAGGTGATGGTGATGTGATCGCACGACGCAGGATGGATCTGCGCTGACTACTTCACCGCGCGGATCAGCTTGCGTTCCAGCACCTGAAGGGTGGATTTCAGCGTGTGGCCCCGTTTGATGATTTGTCCATCCATCCCGATCACGACATACATGCCTTGGCGATTGCGCAGCTTGGGGTGTTTTTCAATGCGGTAGAGCGGGTTCTCGGCGGTGCGCCGAAAGATGGAAAATACGGCGCGATCCTTGAGAAAAGACATGCCGTAGTCGCGCCATTCGCCAGCCGCAACCATTTTGCCATAGAGCGCGAGAATGACGCCCAACTCGCTGCGGTCGAATACGACCTGTTCCGGTGCCTCAGAGGGCTTGTGCAGGGGTGTCGGGGTATGAACCGTCATGGATCAAGATTGTGTCGCACCGCGCCTGAAATCAAGCGTTCACTGGCCTGCCACGGTCGCGCCATTACAAAACTGCCGCGAAAATGCCATAACCTTGCCGTGAAACAGCCCTAGTTTAGCCGCTTTCCCATGCGATCAGGGTATGCGCAGGTCGCTCGCCGATCCAGTAACAGCCCCACACGGCATGGCGGGGTCTGCGCACGCCTCAACCGCAGAATACGCGTCCGATCGTATCGTCTGGCGTCGTCGTGAATGTCAGGCGGTTTCGATCAAAGTCGCGCGTGACAAACCCGTCTGACGGCAGTACCCGCGTCACTACGCCGGGATTTATGGTTTGGGCCATGCTGATCGGCTCGCCTATCATATGCTGGTAAAAACTCGCATCGCAGGTGACGACCGCAGGCTCGACAACTGCGGTTTCTGCCGGGGTCTGCATGTATTCCGGTTCGCAGGCGACCAACGCGGAAAGGGCCAATGCCGGGGTGGCGAACATGCGTATCACTACTCTAATCCTTCTCGATTTCGCGCAAGAATCCATGAACTGCGTCATTCTGCAATCCCTGCGCAAGGGGACGTTGTGTTTCTGTGGCATATGGAACAAATTGCGGAAGGAATATAGGAGATCGGGTTATGCGCACCACCGCAGCAGTCGCGACACAAGCTGGCAAGCCGCTTGAGATCATGGAAGTCAACCTCGAAGGCCCCAAGGCAGGCGAGGTTTTGGTAGAGATCAAGGCCACAGGTATCTGTCATACCGACGAATTCACGCTATCGGGTGCTGACCCAGAAGGGCTGTTTCCTGCCATTCTGGGGCATGAGGGCGCGGGTGTCGTGCTGGAGGTGGGTGACGGCGTGACTTCAATGAAGCCTGGTGATCACGTAATCCCGCTTTACACCCCTGAGTGCCGTGAATGTGAATATTGCCTGAACCCGAAAACCAATCTGTGCCAGTCGATTCGGTCTACACAGGGGCAGGGTGTGATGCCGGATGGTACGTCGAGGTTTTCGACTTTGGATGGCGATCCGATCCTGCACTATATGGGGTGCTCGACTTTTGCCAATCACACGGTTCTGCCGGAAATCGCGCTCGCCAAGATTCGTAAGGACGCACCTTTTGACAAGGTGTGCTACATCGGCTGCGGTGTCACCACTGGCGTCGGGGCCGTAATCAACACGGCAAAGGCTGAAATCGGCTGTCGAGCCATCGTCTTTGGGTTGGGTGGTATCGGCCTGAACGTGATCCAAGGGCTGCGTCTGGCTGGTGCAGATCAGATAGTTGGCGTTGACCTTAATCCTTCGAAAGTGCCGCTTGCGGAGCGTTTCGGCATGACTGATTTCGTCAACCCGAGCGAGGTCGAGGGCGATCTTGTGCCTTATCTCGTTGATCTGACGAAGGGTGGGGCGGACTATACCTTCGACGCGACGGGCAATGTGAACGTTATGCGCACCGCGCTGGAAGCCGCTCATAAGGGCTGGGGAGAAAGCATTGTCATCGGTGTTGCGCCGGCCGGCGCAGAGATCTCGACGCGCCCGTTCCAGCTGGTGACAGGCCGGACATGGAAAGGCACCGCTTTCGGCGGTGCGCGCGGGCGGTCCGATGTGCCTCAGATCGTGGACTGGTACATGGATGGCAAGATCGAGATTGACCCCATGATCACGCATACGCTGTCTCACAAGGACATCAACAAGGGGTTCGATCTGATGCATGAAGGCAAATCGATCCGCTCGGTGGTGGTCTACTGAACATGAAATTCCGGAAGGCGAGCGCAGACGACAGCGATTTGCTTTGGCAGATGCTGGAGCCGGTTTTCCGCGCTGGCGACACTTATGCGATCGACCCTGATATCAGCCGCGAAGATGCGCTCAGCTATTGGCTGGGCGCGACGAACGGGGCATGGCTCGTCGAGGAGGACACCCCGCTCGGCACGTACTACCTGAAGCGGAACCAGCCGGGGGGTGGCGCGCATGTATGCAATTGCGGTTTCGTCACGGCGCAGGATGCTGGCGGCAAAGGTGTCGCACGCGAGATGCTGGCACACGCCCTGGAGCAAGCGAAGATCGCGGGTTACCGCGCGATGCAGTTCAATTTCGTAATATCCAGGAATGAACGCGCAGTGCGTCTTTGGACTCGCGCCGGGTTCAATACGGTCGGGCGTTTGCCCAACGCGTTTGAACACCCCGCGCAAGGCTACGTAGATGCGCTGGTTATGTATCGCGATCTGACAGCGGAGGCATACGAATGAACGACAATGGGTCCACCCTTCTTGCCGTCTTGATCGACGCGGACAATGTACCGGCTCGCTACGCCGAGGCAATCTTCGAAGAGATCGCATCGTTTGGCGAGGCGAGCATCCGACGGATCTACGGGGATTTTTCTCGGGACAATCTGCGTAGCTGGTCGAAGAACCTGGCGAAGTTGGCCATTGTGCCCATGCAGTCGCCAGCAAACACGAAGGGCAAGAATTCGTCCGATATTGCGCTGGTAATCGACGCGATGGATATCCTGCATACGGGGCGTTTCGATGGCTTCGTGCTGGTCAGTTCCGACAGTGACTTCACCCGCCTGGCCAGCCGCATCCGTGAACAGGGGATTGGCGTGGTCGGCATGGGCGAGCAGAAAACGCCTGAAGCTTTCCGCATGGCGTGCAAGCGTTTCATCTACCTCGAAAACCTGGATGCGGAAGGGGTAGAGTCGGAATCAGATGAGCCTGCGCCTAAACCATTGCAGAAACTTCAGCCGGTGGATGCGCGTCAATTGATAACGCGGGCAATGGATTCGATCGAGCAGGACGATGAATGGTATTCGCTTGGGCAGATTGGCCAACATATCACTGCCGCCAATCCTGACTTCGATCCACGCACTTATGGACGAAAGAAGTTGAGCGATCTGATCGCGGATACGAAGATTTTCCAGTTGCGGCGCGGGTCAGGTAATCAGTTCGAGATCAGGCGTCTGGACTAGGTTCCGTAGCGTGCCATGAACATTTCGACCGCGCCCTTGATGACGCGTTCGATTTCTTCCTCTGATGGTTTAGTCACCACGCTGAAAATCATGCGCGGGAACAGGTGGGCCTTGCAAAGCTCGATGAACTGTTCTGCTGCCAACTCGCAGTCGGTGATTTGCAGATGGCCTTCGTCGACTTGGATCTTCAGAAACTCCACCAGCTTCGCTTTGGCGCGTTCAGGCCCGCACTGGTAAAAGGTGCGGCCAAGCTCCGGAAAGCGTTCTGACTCCGCGACGCACACACGGAATACGCGCATCCCGAAATCGGACAGGAAAAACGTAGCCATCTTGCGTGCGATTTCGGCCAGCATTTCGTCGACAGGCCCCGGTGTAACCAGCATCTCTGACGCTTCGCCCTGTCGCAGGCATTCGGATTTGGCAACCTCCAGGAAGAGAATTTCCTTGTCCGAGAAATAGCTGTAGAGCGTGGCTTTGGACACGCCAGCTTCTTTCGCGATGGCATCTACGCTGGCACCCTCGAACCCTTCGTGCATGAAGACCTTTCGAGCACCCTCGACAACTTGTTCATATTTGCGACCCTTTCGGGCCGATGCGCTTCGTTGATCCAATGGAGTTTCCGTTTGCTGGTATCGAGCATTGAAACCGATCAGTTTAGTTTTGGCAAGCTTTCCGCACAGGAAGGTTCAGTAAATCGGGCAATTCTTCGTGCTGGCGAGGCGGTCGGTCGCGTGCTACTTCCGTGACATGATTGCAGTTTTCTGGCAGACTTTCCCGTTCTTCCTGCTGATTGCTCTGGGTTACGGGGCGGGTCGCAGCGGCTTCTTCAGCTCGCAGGCGACAGCGGCATTGACGAAGTTCGTGTTCTATTTTGCGCTGTCAGCGATGTTGTTCCATTTTGCCGCGCGACTGAGCTTTTCGGATGTCTTCAACTGGACGTTTGTAGCTGCGTATCTCTGCGGCAGCGTTACCGTTTACCTGCTGGCGACGGTGGTGGCATTGATACGCAAGCGAGGCATGCAGGAAGCAGCGGTGGAGGCGCAATGCGCGGTCATCGGCAATGTCGGTTTTCTTGGCGTTCCGATGTTGGTGCTGCTGATCGGGGAAGCCGCGATCGGGCCGGTCATGCAAGTGCTTGCCATAGATTTGATCGTGTTTTCCAGCTTGATCGTCATCCTGATTTCGACGGGGCGCGAGGGACGGCTCAGTCTGGCCAGTTTTCGTGTCGCGGCTTTGGGCTTGCTGAAAAATCCCATGATCGTTTCAATTGCGCTTGGGCTGGGCTGGTCCATCGTTGGCTGGGAGTTGCCGGAGCCCGCAGCCTATTTCCTCGAAACGCTTGGTGCTGCGGCGACGCCCGGTGCGCTGTTTGCCATCGGTGCCTCGCTTGCCGATAAATCAGCGGAACGGCTGGAGATCGCCGCATGGCTATCGGGCTGCAAGTTGCTGCTTCATCCTGCGTTGGTGGCGATTTTCGCGCTGTTCGTGTTTCCGGTTGATCCCTTCCAAGCGGCCGTGATGGTGGCCTGTGCTGCGCTTCCGGTGGCTGGGAATGTCTACATTCTGGCGCAGCACTATGGCATCGCGCCACATCGCGCCTCCACCGCCATCCTGATTTCCACGGTGCTGAGCGTCATCACACTACCCGCCATTCTCGCTTGGCTGAACCCATGAACCACGGAGGTCGTCCATGAAAACCGTTTCCGAGAACCGCTGCTTCGGCGGAGTGCAAGGCGTCTATAGTCACGCGTCGTCAAGCTGCGCGTGTGAGATGACATTCGGGCTCTACCTGCCGCCAGCCGCGCAGTTCGGACGGGTACCTGTGTTGTGGTATCTTTCGGGCCTGACCTGCACCCACGAAAACGCCATGACCAAGGCTGGCGCGCAAGCCATTGCCGCGCAATGCGGGATGGCCGTTTGCTTCCCAGATACCTCCCCACGCGGGAAAAGCGTCGCAGATGACGACTCTTACGATCTGGGGCAGGGGGCAGGCTTCTATGTTGATGCGGCACAGGATCCGTGGGCACCGCATTTCAAGATGTGGAGCTATGTGGGCGATGAGCTTCCTGCATTGCTGGTGGATGCTTTCCCAATTGAACCGGATCAACAGGCCATAACTGGCCATTCGATGGGTGGCCATGGTGCGCTGACTCTCGCGATGCGTCGGCCGGAGCAGTTCGCGAGCGTCTCTGCCTTCGCGCCGATCGCCAACCCGACGGCGTCTGACTGGGGGCGTAAGCAGTTTACGGCCTATCTCGGTGCCGATGAGAGCGACTGGGAAGGCCATGATGCGACGTTGTTGATGCGCGACAAAGGGTTCGACGGAGCGATGTTGATCGATCAGGGTGCGGAGGATCAGTTCTACGAACTTCTACGGCCTGCATCTTTGTCGGAAGCCATGGCCGCGCGCAAACAAGACGGAACATTCCGTATAAACAAGGGCTATGATCACAGCTATTTCTTTGTGTCGACCTTTATGGAGGACCATGTAGGGTTCCATGCGGAGGCCTTGGGCCTGTGACCACGTGGATGTCGGCCAGTTGGCCGGGCAAATGCGAAAGGACAGCGGATGGATAAACTCGTTACCGGGCCGGATGGACGACCGCGTTGTGGGTGGTGCGCCGCCGCTCCGGAATTCTACGACTACCATGATCGTGAATGGGGGTATCCCGTCGGTGACGATATTCGGTTGTTTGAAAAGCTGTGTCTGGAAAGCTTTCAGTCTGGGCTAAGCTGGCGGACGATTCTGGCCAAACGGGACAATTTCCGTGCCGCGTTCGCAGGGTTCGATTTTCGCAAAGTTGCTGAATTTGATGACGGTGACAAGGATCGGTTGTTGAACGATGCGGGTATCGTGCGACATCGCGGGAAGATCGAGGCAGTGATCAACAACGCGCAGCGGGCCTGCGAATTGGTTGAAGAGGAAGGGTCCCTGGCGAAGTTCATCTGGGGCTATGAGCCGGATGAAAAGGGGGTGGAGCCGCAGAGCAGGTCAACCTCTCCTGCCTCGATCGGGCTGTCGAAGGAGCTGAAGAAACGGGGCTGGAAATTTGTTGGTCCCACCACCGTCTACGCATTCATGCAGGCGATGGGACTAATAAATGATCATGCCGACGGCTGCGTGCTCCGGGCCAAGGCTGACAAGGCCAGGCAGTCCTTTACCCGACCGACTTAGGCCGCGGCGTTCATTGGCGCCTGCGGTGGCAATGGCTTTTCACGCACCGGCAGATGCACGATCGCCGAGAACGCACCTACCCCAACGCCGATCCACCATACGAGCGTGTAGTCACCGGTGACGTCATACAGCCGCCCGCCCAACCATACGCCGAGGAAGGATCCGAGCTGATGGCTGAAGAACACGATGCCGTAAAGCGTGCCCATGTAGCGCAGGCCGTAGATATACGCGATGATGCCCGAGGTCAGTGGAACCGTCGCGAGCCATAATGAGCCCATGACTGCAGAGAAAATCAGCACTGATGCGGGGGTGATCGGTGTCAGGATAAACCAGGCCGCAACGATTGTACGGCCAGTGTAGATGACACAAAGCAGGTATTTGCGGGGAAAAAACTTCCCCAGCCAGCCGGCGGTTAGCGTCCCTGCGATGTTTGCGACGCCGATGACCGAGATGGATACGGCCCCAAGTGCGGAAGTCGTTGAAATACCCATCGTCGCGAGGATGCCGCCGGGGTCAATGGGGCCGCACAGCTCGGTCACGAAGGCCGGGAAATGGGCGGTGACGAAGCCCAGCTGATAGCCGCAGGAGAAGAAGCCGAGGAAGATCAACGTGTAGGTCGGATCGCGGAACGCCTTGCCGAGGATTGACGTCATCGATTCCTCGATTTCGGCTTTGCTGGCGGCCTCCGGTGCGCGAAGCATCGGCAGGCAAAGCAGTGATGCAAGCACTGCCGCCGCGAAGACCAGAAATACCGATTGCCAGCTCATCATGCCGAGCAGCCATTCGGCGGCCGGGGCTCCGATCACCTGTCCGGCCGAACCGGCGGCTGTGGCAATGGCCAGCGTCATGGATCGGTTTTCATCTGACGACGCACGCCCAACGACGGCAAGGATCACGCCGAAGCCGGTGCCCGCCACGCCGAATCCTACCAAAATCTCCAGCAGTTGATGCTGTTCAGGGGTAACAGCGAAGGAAGACAATACCAGCCCCGCCGCATAGAGCAGCGCCCCAAGAACGATCGCCTTGCGGTCGGACATCTTCTCAGCAATCGCGCCGAAGATGGGCTGACCGATACCCCAGGCAAGGTTCTGTATTGCGATAGCCAGCGAAAACTCGGCGCGTGGCCAACTGAATTCTTCGGCTATCGGAATCTGGAAGACCCCGAAGCTGGCACGAATGGCGAAGCTGATCATCATGATGATGCAGCCGCCAACAAGAACGGGTGTGAACAGGCGTGACTGGGGCATTGGGTAAGTCTCCGTGACCTAGATGATTTGCCCCAAAGACGGAAACGGGTCAATCACGGAATTGTGCGCCTATGTATCACGAAGGTTGATGGGACAGCGTGTCGATGAATTCGACCTTACCATCCGGCGCGATTGCGGCTGCGGTCAGGGTGTCGGAGAACCACGCGCCGGTATCGGTTGCGATCCGAGATGGCTGAATGACTGGTGGTCGGGTGACGGTGTGCCCATGCGCAACCCACCAGCCATCGCTACGCCCGCGTATGAGAAATTCTTTATTGCCCCAGATTCGCGTGCGGTCGGACTGTTGGTCGAGCGGCAAATCAGGCTCTAGCGCGGCATGAACCACGGCAAGTTTGCCGGTGGTCCACTGCGTTGGCAGGGCTTCGACCCAGTCGGCCAAACCACCGGACATTGCGTCCGCCAGATCAGCCTGAACCGAGTTCAGGTCGTCTTCGTCCTTGGGGGGGCTGACACCGAAACTCGCCAGCGTCATGTCGCCGCCATTGAAAAGCCACAGTCCGGAGTTGTGTTCTCGTCCATGCAGGAAATTAAGCATCATGTCTTCATGGTTGCCTTTAAGGCAGATGACACCCGAAGGATCGGACCGGTTAATATCCCGTAGCCGGTGAAGCACTTGCGCGCTATCAGGCCCACGGTCGATGTAATCCCCGACGAAGACGCGTGTGTGCTCCCGACCCGCCGCATGCGTGTCGATCAGCGGCAGCAGCTTTTCCAGCAGGTCAAGACGGCCATGAATATCACCTATTACATAGGTTAGCTGGTCAGGGGAGGGACGATCTATCGGCTCGCTATGCTTTTGCATGAAGGATTTCAGCCAGCGCCACATCAAGCTCTCCTTTTGGCCGGAATACCCCACAATAGGCCAAGTACCCAACCGGCGACGAAACCGCCCAAATGGGTTTCCCAAGCGAGATGCCCCCGTAGCAGGAAATAGAAGACCACGTTATAGGCGACGAGGTAAATCAAGACCCGACGGATTGCGCGCGTCGACTGACCACGGCTGCGCAGGTTCAACCAGTTCCAGCAGATCCAGAGGCCTGCCAGCCCAAACAGTGCCCCGGATGCGCCGACCATGGGTGCTGGATTCTTTACCAGAAGCCCGTAACAGGCTGCACCGGCGACCGATGTTAGAAAATAGGCGACCAGAAAACGTAGAGTTCCCGCCTTCCGGACAATAGCGCGTCCGAAACTGAGCAGCGCGATCATGTTTACGCCAAGATGCAGAAGCCCGCCATGAAGAAACGCGTAGGTGAAAAACATCGTCACCGGTTGCAATGGGAAGACCGGATGGCTGCCATGTAGCAGAATGGACCAGAAGGCACCGTACTCATAGACGCGGTTTCGGAGTGTCGGAAAACCCACCTGCCATTGAGACAGTTGCAGGATGAACTCGACGGCCAGATTGGCCACGAGCAACCATAGCACAACCGCTGGCACATTGTTGAAGATAGGCTCGCGCCCACTAGTACGGGCGGAGCGGGCTGGCTGTCGGATCAAGGAAGCTCCTGACGGTCGCAGTTGGTTACGTCGTCATAATGGCACATAGGTCGGCAGGACTTCCAGCGCATCGCGCATGAAATCCTGAAGCCGTTCATCTGCGTTGGGGTCGTTCTCGCCCAGCGGCGTAATGAAGCGCACCATCGCCCCGTCCTTACGTCCCATCAGGTAGCTGTCCTTGACCACTGCCAGCTTGGCCGCGAAGTCGTTGGTCATATGCTTTCCGCGTTGCTCGAACCAGTAATAGACCAGTTGTTTGGACAGCCCTTGCTGGATCACCGCGCGGTTAACCTGAAAAGTGCCGTACCCGGTCCCGGTCATGTCGACGTTGTAGGGTTCCAGGCTGAACACCTCCCAGCCACCGACGGGCAAGCAGACTTCCGGTGAATGGATGCCGCCGCCGGACGTTTGGTCGTCGTAATAGGCGACGAATATGTTAACAGCCGGTTCCGCAGCGCTTTTATACGTCGCGCTGACATAGTCGTCGGCGCCCAGCGTGGCTTCTACGTCCGGTGTGAGCGACTCGAATGATCCGTACCTGCCACCGATCTCACGGGGAAAGAGCAAGAATGGGCTGCGATCCGGTGTCTGGGTGGGCGGTGTCGGGAAGTTGTACCAGCCCAGCGAGATCGCCGCCGTCAGCACGGTCGCCGTAGCCAGCGCAAAGGATGGGCGGATGCCGAAGACCCGCGCGGCTTCGCGGGGCATGCCCGCCGTGTCCAGGTCGATCGCTTCCGACAGAGGTTTTGGATTGGACGTCAGACGTTGCAGCGCGATTGCCATACCGAACAGGATTGCGACGCAAGCGAGAAAGATGACCCAGCCTTCGAAAAAATGAAGGAAGCCTTCAGCCTGCTCGATTCCGTAGAAGTTGACCAGAACCCCGATGATTCCGATGCGCACGGAGTTCATCAGAACAGTGATTGGCGCGGCCGACAGGAGCAGCACCGCTTTGTGCCAGAATGGCCCGCGATACAGGATTGAGAACAGGTAGCTGAAGCTCAGGATCGGAAATAGGTAACGTAGACCGGAGCAGGCTTCCGCGACCTGCAGTTGATACACGCCAAGGTCGATGATGTTGCCATCCAGATGCACCGGGATGTTCGCCAGTTTAACGATCCAGACACCGATTTCCGAAGAGATGCCTTGCAGTAGGATCGACAGTTTCCAGTACAGGAACTGCGGTAGCGGCAACATGAAGACCAGGTGCAGCACCGGCGCCCAATGAGTGATGCCGCGCTTCCAGCCGAAGGTGACCAGCACGACGCCCATCACCCAGACGATGAAGGAATAGGCGACGATGTCCCCAATTTCGACGAGATTGCCGATCAGCGCACCCGTCAATGCTAGCAAGATGACGAAGACACCTGGCCAGCGGTCTGTCACGTTGTCTTCCAACGGTGGGCTTTGACGCAACTCACGTAGGAACAGATAGAGCGAAATAACGGGTATCAGCGGCCCATGGCTGTATTCGGGCGTCAGCCAGGCCTGAGCAAGTTCGACGAACCCCGAGGCGAACAACGGGATCGAGACGAGCAGCAGCAGGATGAAGGAAGGAAAACCTAGCGGATTCAGGGTAATCCCCGCAAGGCTGGGTTGGGTCGTGGCACTCATGTCATTTCACAGTCAACAGCAAAAGGAATCGGCAAACCAATCCACGCCTTTATAAAGAATTTTTTCCCTAAAGGCACCCATAGTCGGTCACGTTAGGGTGTAGACTTAACGGCTGCTCTCGAAGCTTCGCGTCAGTGTAAGGAACAGCGCGTTGGATTGCGCGTCGTCGTCATCCCCGCTGTCTCGAAACTTGTAGCGGTAGCCCCCGGTAATGTCCCACTCTCGCGTCAGTGAATGGGAATAGCTGGTTGAAATCGACAGACGTTCCTTCGTATCTTGGTCCGAGTTTTCGTAGATTGTCCGGCCCGCCGAAACATCCAGCCCGACTGACGATACCTTGGTCAACACGCGCGAATAGCTGGCAAAGAGGCTCGTGTTCAGAACGTTGCGGGATTCGTCATCCACGGTGGCGTTCTGGTTCAGCCCCAATGTCACCTCGGATAGAGGTAGTGTGTGAGTATAGCTGATGGCCCCCACCGGTTCGATGTCGGTCGTGTCGTTTGCGGACGCCCCGATCCAGCTATCGAAGGATGCGCCGTTACGGAAAGTTACATCGCGCCCGACGAACACACGGTTGCGGGTGCCATTTTCGTCGAGATCCGACGTAAAACCCAAGCGGATTGTGCCATTCTTGACCTCGCGCTGCAGGTTCAGGCTGCCGACAAGGCCTTCCTCGGTGCTGTCGTTGCCATTCGCCGTGCTGTCTACTTGTGAGTAGCCGAGACGGAACTGCGCGCGCAGCGTCGGATTGATCGTCGCGTTGAATCCCAGATCGGCCGTGGCGGATTCCCGGTCGGTTTTAGATGGATCGTCGTATTCACGCTGGCTGTAGCCGCCACCAAGAGTTGCCGTGAAGATAGGGTTCAACCGAAAGCCGAACTCCGTGTTCAGGGCGCCTGATGTGTAGTCGGACAGATCCGGGTCGGTCGTGTCCACATAGTTCACTCGGCGGGTGTTGCCGTTCAGCGCAAAGCTGAGTGGCCCGTCCGAGTTCAGTGCAACCCCGGCGCCTGCGCGCAGTTCCTCGCGGTAGCCGTCGCCCTGAGTGTCGTCGAAGTTGCCATCGTCGTCGATGGAACTCAGCGGATCGAAGAAGTCCACATCAACGCGGCGATAGAACAGGTTGGCGTCAATAGCGTTATCGTCGACATTGCGGCTGAAATTAAACCGTAGTCGCGGATCATCGAATTCCGCCTCCTGCCCTTGAACCGGTAGGTCGGAAGCGCGAAGCGTGCCATCAACGCGGAAATCCAGAAGATCCGTGCGGGTGCGACTGAACAGTGCGGCGCCCAGAGAGTTGTTCCAGATCAGTGCGTCTCCGGCCGAGTCCTCACGCAGGTCGTAGTTGTCATTGGCTTCGATGGAGGATGAGATATAGGCGGATTTCTCGGTCCGCTCCTGAGCGAAAAGGAACGGAACACCCACTGCACTAACAGTTGGGATGACCGTCGCGATGACGAGCAGCGTACGTTTCACGTGCGGTCTCGATTACTCGAACAGACGGCGCTCGGGCACCAGAATGACGTCACCGTCCCGCAAGGTGGTGTTGCCGCCGATTGTGGCGCCATCGCCGATTGCGCGAAGGTTGAACTTGTACACATGTTCCTGTCCCGATTGATCCGTGCGGCGCAGCTGGACGCGCTTTTGCGCAGCGAAAGCGGTGAACCCCCCGGCGCCAGAGAGTGCCTGCAGGAAGCTGATACCGGGTTCGAACTGCTTCGGGCCGGGGCTCTGCACTTCACCCAGGAAGTAGACAGTAACCAGATCTGCCTGAACTTCGCCAGTTGCGGTGGCCGGCGCGAGTTGGTTCAGAGAGACGAACACGGTGGGCGTGGTCGCGAAATTCGGTGCTAGCGCAGTACGCAGGTTGGCTTGGACTTGATCGAGCGTCCGTCCGCCCGCGCTGACCGTGCCCGCATAGGGAAAGGAAAAACTGCCGTCGGGCAGGACGAGGACGTTGCGGTTCAGGCTTGAATCCTCAAGCACCTCGACCGTCAGAACGTCGCCGGATTTGATCGAATAGCCTTGCGCGGCGGCGATGCCAACGGACATCAGCAGGGCGAAAATACCTAGAAGAATACGCATAAACCTGTTCCTCGTTGTCTCTTGGACGCCATTGTCACTGGCTTTGAACACAGACTAGTCCAACTCCAAGCCTTGCTGGAAGCGTGATGGCACCGAAGAGGTGTTTTTCAGCAGACACGTATTTTCCCTGCAACAGATGCAGCTTACTGCTGTTTGCTCTTCGCTTCCGGCGCTGGCTCGGGCGATGTTAGCTGCTGGCGTGCGTCTTGAGCTTCCGGAACGTCGGTGTCGCCCCAAAGCTCAACGGCCCGTTCAAATTGGTTGCGAGCTTCGTCGGTACGTCCCTTGGCCGCGTAAACCTTGCCCAGATGATACTGCACGGATGGATTTCTGGGCATGCCTTCGGCTGCGGATTCCAGATATTCCAGGGCCTCGTCTATGTTGCCCAGGCGGAACGCGATCCAGCCATAGGTGTCCTGAAAAGCGGGCACATCCGTGCCGCGCAGGCGGCGGGCCACGACGAATGCACGTTCCAGATGTTCCTGATCGTCGTAGTAAGTGGTGATCATGCTGGCGAGGTTGTTGGCGATCAATGCAGAGCCTGAATCCGCAGCATAAAGATCCTCGTAGATCGCGATGGCGCGGTCATAGTCACCGGTGCGTTCGGCAAGGCTGGCGTCAAGCCATTTCAACGTGGCAGAATTCTCGTTGGCCGCGATGCCGTCCGTGACAATCTGCTGCGCCTCATCCAATTGGCCGCGATTGATCTTAAGCAGAGCAAGGCTCCGCCACACCGCTTCGGCCTGATCATTTTGTGCCAACAGGTCGCGGTAGATAGCTTCGGCGCCATCCGGGTTTCCCTCGACGCTCAGCAAGGCGGCGTTGAGGTATTGCAGATCGCGCTTGGCATCAGGGTCGTCTGTTTCCGCCAGTGATTGATCCATATAGGACCGGGCGGCTTCCAAATCATTCCTGGCGAGATGGCGGCGAACGACTTCCGCGCGTGCCGCGGTGCCGGCAGAACCCTCAGCGACCAGCGATTGTAGCAGGGAGATGCTTTCCTCAGAATCTCCGGTGGATTGAAGGATGGCATCGTCCAGCGCGGAAGCCACTGCTGTGGCCTCTTGGTTTTTCAGATTCCTCAATGTTTCCGACACCTGCCGCGCGCGCGACCAGTCCTCCATTTGCAGATAGGTCTGGCCCAGGGAGCGCAGCACGCCGACATTGGCCGGAGCGAGTTGCAGCGCGTTGATCAGGACCGTCTCGGCGCGAACGAAGTGCTCATCCGCCTTCAGAAACTCGGCGTATCGCAGACTTTCTTCAGGTGCGTTCTTTGAGGCATCGACGGCAAGCGACAGGCTTTCCCCCACAAGCTCTCGGTTCCCGTCACGCTCGTAGGCTTTGGCAAGCAATGTCAGTGCTTCGACATCATCCGGATCCTGGTCCAGCGCGGTACGAAGGGCTAAGACCGCGTCACGTACTTTGTCCTGTTCGATCAACCGATCAGCGCGCACCTTGAGCGCCCCCACGTTCTGGGCGTCGGCTTCAAGAACGTCGGAGATCAGCGCATCCGCAGCGGTCTCGTCGCCGACGGCCAGCTGCATGCGGGCCAGAGTCACTTTCAGGTTGTTCGTCTGGTCATTCGTTTCGGCACCGTCCAGAATGCTTTCCATTTCGGCGATGGCATTGTCGCGCTTCCCCTGATCGAACCAGATACTTGCACGTAACGACCGGAACAAAGCGCTGTCGACGCCTTCACTGATCTGTTTGTCGATTTCCGCGAGTGCAGCCTCCGGGCCTCGGACCGATTGCAGGAACTGGACGAGCGAAACGCGCGGGGGGATATCGTCACCCCCATCTTCTACGAGGTCGCGGATGAATTGTTCCGCACCGTCAATATCGTTCTGGATCAGATACCACCGCACCAGTGCCGAGCGTGATTCAGCGTCGTCAGGGAACCGAGCAACCATCGTTTTCAACTGATCGCCCAGCCCCGCCAGATTGTCACTTTGAACGAGCAAACTGAGCTTGGCTCGGTTCAGATCGGCATTATCGGGCTCAAGAGCCAGGGCATCATCCAGAACGACCAGCGCCTGATCGAATTCCCCCTGTCGTGAATAGTAGTCTATCAGGATACGACGTGAAATCAGGTCCTCCGGATTCTTATCCGACAGGAGTTTGGCGTCATCCACAACCGCCTGCAGTTCCTGTGGATCGGCTGTTCCGGTGGATAGATCGCGATACCTAGTGGCGTTCAGTATGGCACGAACGGTAGCGTTGTCTGGTGCCATCTTTGCGGCCGCAGTTGCGTGGCGCTTGACCTCTTCCCATTCGCCGATTGGCATCGCCATTTCCGCGAGCTTGATGCGCGCATCAAGGTTCTCTGGATACTGTTCAGTCAGCAGAAGATAGTGGCGATAGGCCTCTTGCAGGTCGCCTTTCCCCCGATTCAGGTCGGCATAAAGCATCCGTGCGGCTTCATGCTGGCCGTTCAGATCAAAAACCGATTTCAGATTGACGATAGCCTTCTCTACCTGACCCTCTTCTGCAAGCTCGACGCTTTCCTGATAAAGGCGTTCTGCTTTCTTATCCGAAGATTCGCAGCCGGCCAAACCGGCGACGGATAGCGAAAGAAGGGCCGCAATCGTGAACTTCTTGAGGGTCATGGATAACTCCGATCAGGCGAGATGCCGTCTTCATATAGCGCGGGCTTGTGGACTCTTCCTAACCCGAAAATAGGAACGGCCGCAATTTATGCGGCCGTTCTGAACAGTGTGTTTCGCGGGCTTTTAGATGCCGGTTCCCTGAAATACGACACCAAGCGTTCTTGCGATGACACGCGTATCTGTCGCGAACGAAATATCGTTGTAGTAATCGGAATCGAACCGTGCGCGGGCCGCGAAAGAGGTGTTGTTGCGATCACCGACCTGCCAGTATCCCGTAATCCCGGGCCGTAACGCGAAATAGCACTGGCCGGGGTACAGGTCACGCTGAGCAACCATCATCGGTCGAGGGCCAACGACACTCATGTCGCCCTTCAGCACATTCCAGAACTGAGGAAGTTCGTCGAGCGAGGTCTTACGCATCAAACGACCCAGTCTGGTAATACGGGGGTCATCCCGCAGCTTCTGAGTGAGGGCCCATTCACGATTGGCCTCAGGGTTGCTGGCCAGATAACTGATCAGCTTTTCTTCGGCGTTCACGGTCATGGAACGCAGCTTCACCATTCGGAATTCTTTGCCGTTTCGGCCTATGCGACGCTGAATATAGAAGGGATTGCCTCCATCCAGCGCAACGCAGAGCGCAAGCAATAGAATCGCCGGGATCAGTAGTGGGGAAACGAAAACAACAAAGAGTATATCGAGAGCACGCTTGCCGATCTTCCGATAAACAGAATGCCGGGAATCTGCCCCGGACACAGGGCTAGAAGCCTCGGCCGAGGTTGAAAAATGAGCAGTCAAAACACTTACCTCACATAACCACAGCCCGAAAAATATGGGCTGCATATACTCGAGATTACACACGCGCCATCACAACAAACTGATGAACGCCGAGTCACTGTTAGCACATTGCGTTGCGTCATTTCAACATCGTTCAAGATTTTCATGCTTTTTGATTAATATTGCCAACCGCGCGTAACCAATGAATTTTTTGTGTCGCGGCGTCCGGAGCGGAAATCCGCACGTTATGGCGTGCATGGTTTGTGGGACGCTGCGACAACTTTGCACAGGCTCCCGATTATGTGCTGCCGTTGCACAAGTAATGGTAGCATGGGGTCGCCTTGTGCTTTAGCTGTTTCAGTCGTTGTGATAGGGCGCGCGTGTAGTTGCTGCCCGTATCCGGTGCCGGTGCGCGGCAGAATGTGCCAGTTGGAGAGTCCGGCAGACATGAATACTGCCCAGATCGGAATATGAATACCACAAGCCCGATAGATATCTACAACTCGTTCTTTGGGTTTGCCGAGCGCCCGTTCACTTTAGTGCCGGATCCGGAGTTCCTCTATTGGTCGCGTGCACATAGGCTGGCCTTTACCATGCTGGAATATGGTGTGATGACCCGAACACCTATCACCGTTATTACCGGTGAGGTTGGTGCGGGCAAGACAACGTTGCTACATCATATGCTATCGTCCATGTCCGAGGACGTGATCGTCGGGTTGATTTCGAATGCACAGGGATCGCGTGGCGAGTTGCTGCAATGGGTGCTGCATTCACTGGGTGTCAGCTTTGACCCGCAAGCCAGCTACGTCCAGCTGTTTCAGCAATTACAGGACTTCTTGATCGAGGCCTATTCCGAGGGCCATCGCGTCGTCTTGATCATTGATGAGGCGCAGAACCTGAATGTCGAGACGCTCGAAGAGCTGCGCATGCTGACGAATATCAACGCCAATAAGGATGAGTTGGTTCAACTGATCCTTATGGGACAGCCGGAGTTGCGTGATCTGATTGACAGCCCTCAGCTCAGGCAGTTCGCACAACGCGTCGGGGCAAGTTTCCATCTGTCGCCAATGGATCGTGACGGTGTCGCAGAGTATGTTGCCCACCGGTTAAGGGTTGCTGGCGGATCTGGCGAAGAATTTCAGGCTGATACGTCCGATCTGATTTATCGCGCGACGGGGGGTATTCCTCGCCTTGTTAACAAACTGTGCGATCTCGCACTGGTATATGCATTTTCAGCGGATGAAAGCGTGGTTACAGCAGATACGGTGTCAGCCGTATTAAGAGATGGCGTATTCGTCGGCGGCGTTTCAGAAAGTGGAATCGCATAGAATGAATTTTGATCTGAACTATTACACGTCGATCTTCTGGCGGCGGTTCCCATACTTCATCGCTGTCGTATCCTTGTTCACGTGCCTTGGATTTGTGACAGCGATGGTCCTGCCGCCGGAATATGAGGCCAACGCGCGTTTACTTGTGGAATCCCCCCAGATTCCAGATGAACTTGCCAGTTCGACCGTGCGAACCAATCCGCAGGAGCAGCTTCAGATCATTGAACAGCGGCTGATGACGCGTGCGAACCTTCTGGAAATTGCCCGTGAACTGGATGTGTTCGAAAGCAGTTCAGAAACCGGGTCGCCGGCCTCCGCAACTGAAATCGTGGACAGCATGCGTGCACGCACTCGGTTCCAACGGCAATCCGGACGTGACGCGGCGACGTTGCTAGGCATTTCCTTTCGCGCTTCGTCAGCAACGGCTGCTGCGGCGGTTGCAAACGAGCTTGTTACTCGTGTCCTTCAATCAAATGTGGAAATGCGCACGAACCAGGCTGCGTCGACCCTCGATTTCTTTCGACAGGAAGTGAACCGTCTGAGCGCCGAACTTAACACCAAGTCCGATGAGATCCTGGCCTTCAAAAGTGCCCACGCTCAAGCGCTACCTCAGGATGAGTCGTATCTTCGTGATCGGCAATCCAGCGTGTCCAGCACCCTGGGGCAGATCGACCGGGAAATGGGCATTCTGAACGACCAGAAAGTTAGGCTGATCGAGATATTCGAACAGACGGGCCGGCTAAGCGTGGACGAATCTCAACTTTCGCCCGAGGAACGCGCGCTTAATGCGGCACGCTCACAACTGGATGAGGCATTGCTGGTCTACTCTGCGAATCATCCACGCGTGAAGATGCTGGAGGCTCGGATCGGTCAACTCGAACAACAGTTCGAAAGCAGCGGCGCCTCGTCATCGGATGGCAAACGCACACTGCTTGACGCACAGGTCGCGGAAATCGACACGCGGCTGGATGCCTTGCGGGATTTGAAAGAAACGAATGAAGCAGAACTCACCCGCATTAACGGGCTGCTAGCGGAGCTTCCGAAGAACGGTATTGAGCTGGAGGCACTGGAGCGGGATTACGAGAATATCCAGCTGCGGTACAATTCTGCCAGTGCGCGTTTGTCGCAGGCGGAAACCGGAGAGCGGATTGAGGCGACGTCACAAGGCCAGCGTATCACCGTAATCGAGCAGGCGACGGTGCCTACAACTCCGACCAAACCGAACCGCGCAGCAATCGCCGCAGCGGGCGTCGGTGCCGGGATCGCGGCGGGGCTGGGTCTTATTCTGCTGCTCGAGCTTCTGAACAAAGCGATTCGGCGGCCTATCGAACTGACCGACAAGCTGGGTATCACCCCGATCGCTGTGCTGCCCTATGTTCCGACCTCTGCAGAAACCAGTCGCAAACGCTGGAGTTCTTTGGTGATAGCTGCTGTGTTACTCCTGTTGTTACCTGTGGCGTTGTTCATGATCCATTCCTATGTATTCCCATTGGATGAGTTGATTGAGAAAGCGCTCAACAAGTTCGGCTTTTCGTTGCTCGGATCGTGAGTTTCCGTAGCCTATTGGATTAGATTTTAGGGAGCCTCGTCATATGGAACGTCTTCAAGATGCGATGAACCGGGCCCGCCAGAAGCGCAGTGGTAAACTGCGGGAACCCGCGGTCAAGCGGCAACCAAGAAATCAGGAAATATCCGGCCGTGCCTTGCCTCGTGCTGTGTCGGATCGCTGGGCAGCATTGCCGGAGCTCGCAGTCGATCCCAAGGTAATGGAAGCAAACCGGATCGTTACATATTTTGGGCGTCAGGAATCTTCGCCCTTCGACATGATGCGGACAAAAATCGTGCAGCAGGCCCGTGCGAACAACTGGCGGCGTATTGCTGTAACATCGCCGACCCCGGGTTGCGGGAAGTCGACGCTTGTGGCGAATCTCGCATTCAGCCTCGCGCGGCAGACGGACATACGTACTATAGTGATCGAAACCGATATGCGCCGTCCGATGCTCTCAAAGCTGATCGGGTCAACAGAAAAGCATGTTTTTGCACGGGTGCTGACGGGTCAGGACGCGATTGCAGACCATCTGGTAAGCTATGGTGGAAATGTGGCATTTGGCACGAACGACATTCCTAGCGGGAATTCGTCAGAGTTGTTGCAAAGCGGGGCGGCGCAGGACGCGTTGCGAAGGATTGAAAAGGATTACGAGCCCGATCTCATCATCTTCGACACATCGCCCCTTATGGTCAGTGACGACACCATCGGATTTCTCGAGCACGTAGATGCAACCGTGCTGGTGGCAGCAGCGGAAACGACCTCGGTCGAGCAGGTGGATGTTGCCGAGGCAGAGATCGCCGAGGTTACTCAAGTGCTGGGCGTTGTGCTGAACAAGTGCCGTTATTCATCCGGCGGCTATGGATACGACTACGGATATTACTGATCGCTATCCGGCCCGTCCGGGAACAGGCTTTCCGCCGTTTCCGACATTTGCAGTTTCAGTGAACCGCCGTTGCCCCGCGCGGCGATGTGGGTGACGGCGGTGCCACCTTGCGCCGAGGTGCCATCACTGATGTCGTAGAGCGAGGCTTCGCCGGGGCGGAATAGTTTCGTTACTCCGTTGGGCAGTTCGCGCCGTATGCGATCCAGTCTTCCAGAGTCGTCATAGTTCAAGTGGTCCGTCCACTTTGCTGTCGGCCATAGCAGCGGGTCGAGAAAAGTCTGGTCATCTGCGGCGTAGCCTATGCGCTGCAATCGTGGCCCGTTGGGCGTGGGTTCATAGTGGCGGTCTTGAAATAATGGGAAGGCAACTGACAGAATTGCCGGGGCGCTATCGACGTGACCGTTGTTTGCGAAGATGCCGATATCCACGCGGTTGGTCAGCATGTCGGGGTCGTAGGGCGTGGTGAAGGCGTCGTGCCAATCTATCCGGATGGTCGCCCTGTCACGACGTGTGCTGGCATAGGTAAAGCGGATCTTTTCGGGATTTCCACGTAAGATCACCCAATCGAAGGACAGCGGCAAGCCGTTCGGGTCACGTGTGTCCGCCACGGATACCTCGATTTCGCGCCGATAGTCGTAGGAACGCCATGTCCGCCCAATAGCGGAAGGGGTTGTGAACAGCGCCTCGTCGAGGTTTCTCGCGAGGTAGTCCCTGCCTGGAACAGCCTGAAAGTCCCTTGTTACCCTCAGTTGAACCATCGGGGGGATCATTTCGGGTGAAAGCGAATTCGCCAATGTGACCAACGCCGCGGGCCGAATGTCCTTCCCGTCATAAGCCGAGCGATGTGCGCGCCCCGACAGGTAATCATCCCGCGAATTGATGCCTCTCATCGTGCGTCGCAGCAACATTTGAACCGTCGGCGCAAGAAGCCGTTCGGCCTCCAGCCGGTTGCGCGTGTCCGGTGTCAGCCCAGCGATGGCCAACCCTATCGCACGCAGGAACGGTCGATCCGACCCGGACGAACCCTGCGAAACAATTTGGTAGGGCGTGATCGCCGAGAACTTGTCGCCGGCCTCGGAGTCGTGGTCGCGATGTTCCGGATAAACATAGATATGGTTGGACCTGTAAAGGCGATAGGCCGACATGGCCGTTTGTTGGCTGGTCGAACCGGCCCTTCCCAGGGATCTGGCAATGCCTGGGCCGCGAAGCACTGTTGACGAGTTCCCGAACGTCGGCAGTGAAAAGATCAGGCGCCCACCGATCGAGTAATCGAGACCCGATCTTTTAAAGGGTTCCGCGTATTCGGTTCGGCTGATCTGCGGAAAGATATCGTCACCAAGGTTGGAATGCTTCCGGTCACGATTGTCGTAAAGCACGCCCGCCAGCCCTGCTGCCCGTCCTTGACGGTAAAGCCTGCGGATCAGGCCTGCCTCGGGTGAATCGTCTTTTGGTCCGACGATGCTTTTGTTCACACGAGTCTTGTCTGGGCTCAGAGAAACGGCCAGAGCGTTGCCGGAGGGCAGTTTCTTGGTGTTCTCGGGCGTTACGGGAGCGACACCATCGACGATCGGAAGCGGCGGGGCGGATTCCCACGGGGTGAGTGTCGATTGAGCCAACGCGGCTTGCGCTGAGACAGCCAGACAAATCGAGAGAAAGATCTTCTTCATGGCGTAGGCGTGAATGGCTGTTGCGTTCCTGTCCACAGTGCGCACGGACCGGCAGGGATCTGTCAAGCGGCATCGGGCGGATTTTGCACGGAATATGTGTGTGGTAGATGTCATGAAGGACAAATTTCACCCGGCAAGCCGATCGTTCCCGATGATGCTCAACCGTTGCCGCAGTTGCCGCGTGCCTTTTATGTCGGCGGAACAGGCGATGTTGCAGTTGAGATGTTCGATGGTCAGACTCTGACCCTTGCCAATATGCAGGGCGGGCTAACTATCCGGTCCCTGTGCGCAGGGTGCTGGCCAGCAGCACGACCGGTTGCTCTCTGGTAGCTCGAACCGGGAAGTGAAGTCACGAAGCCCCGCCGATGGTGGGGCTTTTTCTTGTTTCTCCGCGGCGATGGACTTGTTGCGGCGGAGGGGGCGGTCTATGTCAAGCGGATGGAGATCAGGTTCCCGTTCAAGCGAAAGCACCCCGTCGTTTCTGTTCTGCGATTGCAAGGTGTTATCGCCTCGCAAGCCCGCAGCGGTTCATCTTTGAATGACGCGACCCTCGCGCCGCTGATCGAGAAGGCCTTCACCAAAGGCAAGCCCTCTGCCGTAGCGCTGTCGATCAATTCGCCTGGCGGCAGTCCAGTCCAGTCCTCCTTGATCGCTGCGCGCATCCGCAGGATGGCAGAGGAAAAGAACATCCCCGTCATCGCCTTCGTGGAAGACGTGGCTGCATCCGGTGGCTATTGGCTGGCGACTGCAGCGGATGAGATTTTCGTCGATGGTTGTTCGATTGTCGGCTCCATAGGCGTGATCTCGGCGGGTTTCGGGGCGCACGAGTTCATCACCCGCCACGGCATCGAACGGCGCGTTCACACCGCCGGTAAGTCCAAGAGTATTCTGGACCCGTTCCGTCCGGAAAAGCCCGAAGATATCGAACGGCTGAACACAATCCTTGCTGACATGCACGACCGTTTCAAAGAGCAGGTTACGAAGCGGCGTGGAGCGAAACTGTCGAAGGCCGAAGAGTTGTTCGATGGCAGCTTCTGGCTCGGCGGCAAGGCGCTTGAGTTGGGGCTTGTGGACAGCGTCGGACATCTGCAACCGGTAATGAAAGAGCGATTCGGCGAAAAGATCCGCTTCAACCGCTTCGGTCCCAGAAAAGGGCTCTTGTCCAGATTCGGCGTTGGCCTTCTGCATGACGCAGCGGATGTGATCGAGGAACGTGCCAGCTTCGCGCGTTTCGGGCTGTAGATGATTGTCAAGATCGTTGTTCTGTTCCTTGTCGGCATCGCCGTGCTTGGATTCTTCGGCAAGTTGCGCGTGCCCTTTCTGAAGACCAACAAGAAATGTTCGCGCTGTGGGCGTCCGCGCATCGGCAGCGGTCCATGCCCGTGCCGAAAGACTAGGAGAAATTGATGGATTGGCTGATCGCCGGTGCGGGGCTGACGTTGCTCATCATTGCTGGAGATTTTCTGGTAAAGGGGGCTGTAAATCTAAGCCTTCGTCTTGGTATCCCAGCCATGATCGTCAGTTTGACGGTTGTGGCATTTGGCACATCCGCGCCCGAATTGTTGATCTCGATCGATGCCGTGCGCAAGAACCTTCCAGGGATTGCTCTGGGTAATGTTGTTGGGTCGAACACGGCAAACATCCTTTTGGTGCTCGGTATCCCGGCCATGTTGGCCGGGCTAAACACAGGACGATGCAACACACGCGAAAGCTATGTGACCATGGTGGTCGTGTCAGTGCTGTTTGTCGGGTTGTGCTTCACGGGCTCGCTGAACTGGATGACAGGCATCTTCATGCTGGTCATTTTCGCGTTCCTTCTTGGCAAGCAGATACATGATGCACGTGCGCACAGGCGTCAGGCCAAGATGCAGGGGGCGCCGGAAGGCGCGGATCCCGGCATGTCGTGGGGCAAGATTGCTCTCTTTATCGTTGTTGGCCTGATCGGTCTGCCGGTAGGTGCAGATCTCCTGGTGGAAAGTTCCGTCCGGATCGCGCGCAATTTCGGCATCAGTGAAACGGTGATTGGCCTGACGCTGGTTGCTGTCGGAACATCGCTGCCGGAACTGGCAACCACGGTAGCCGCTGCTTTCAGGCGCAACGCCGATGTTGCGCTCGGGAATGTGATCGGGTCGAATGTGTTCAATCTGATCGCTATACTCGGTATCGCCAGTCTGTTCGGAACCATCCCGGTACCGCCAGAATTCCTGAGAACAGATTTGTGGGTAATGCTTGGCAGCAGCTTGCTGTTGATCCCCTTTGTTTTCATGGGCTGGAACATGAAGCGGCTCGCAGGCATAGTTCTGACCGGCGCCTATATCGCCTATTTGTATATTCTGCTTGGATAGAAAGCCATGGCCCACCGTTTCGCGCTTGTGACCGGAGCAGCCCGTCGATTGGGGCGCGAAATGGCACTGACGCTTGCGCGGGAGGGCTGCGATGTTGCCGTGCACTACGCGTCGTCGGAAGAGGATGCGCAAGAGCTCGTTGCCGCAATCGAAGGGCTAGGGCGCCGCGCCATTGCCTTGAAGGCGGATTTGTTGAACGAGGAAGAGACACAGGTGCTGGTTGAGCGCGCATCGACGGCGCTCGGTGGGTCGCTTGATGTTCTGGTCAACAATGCTTCGATTTTTGAATACGACAACATTGAAACGGCCACGCGCCGGTCGTGGGACCGGCATTTCGAAAGCAATCTGCGTGCACCGTTCGTTTTGACGCAACAGTTCGCGCGGCAGGTGCCTGAGCCTCAGGCCGATTTGAATGGTGAGCCCGTTGCCAGCGGTCTGATCGTGCAGATGGTCGATCAGCGTGTGAACAAGCTGACGCCTGAATTCACAACCTACACGCTTGCGAAGGCGGGGCTCTGGACACTGACCCAAACAGCTGCACAGGCGCTTGCACCGCGCGTTCGCGTCAATGCGATCGGTCCGGGACCAACGATGCAGGGCGCACGACAGTCGCGCGCGCACTTCACCGCGCAGCGGGCTGCAACCATCCTTAATCGAGGCGCAAACCCGGAAGAGATTGCAGCGGCGCTGCGGTATTTTTTGTCCGCGAAGTCTGTGACCGGGCAACTTATTTGCGTCGATGGCGGACAGCACCTGGCATGGGAAACACCCGACATCATTGGGGTGGAATGAGCCGCTGATCCAAGTTGTGCACCTGTTCCGCGACGTTCACATACGTGTTACAGATTTGTTATGAATTTCAGTCGCTTATTTGACGTGCATATTTTTGTGCTTAAAAATCAGCGCCTTAGAAATGAGCACAAAAAATAGGCAGGACGACGAAAGCCCAACTATATATGCCGGAATCGCGGTAGCCCAGAAGATATTCCCAGATTTATCCACAGATTCCGTGCATATGTTTTTTCTTGAGATCGCGGGCAAAAGGTTGCAGCCGCAAGGAAGAATCAACAAATAGCCGCCATGACCAGTCCCGTTTCGGAAACACCGCCCCAAGGGTTTGCCTGTATCCAGAGCTATCTGAAGACGCTCGACAGCTCGCCGGGTGTCTATCGGATGCTGGATGCTCAGAATCGCGTGCTGTATGTGGGCAAGGCGCGGAACCTGAAGGCGCGGGTTTCAAGCTATGCGCGCCCCACCGGGCACACGCATCGTATTGCGCGAATGATTTCCGAAACCACGTCGATGATGTTTCTGACAACGCGGACGGAGACCGAAGCGTTGCTGCTGGAACAGAACCTCATTAAGCAGCTCAAGCCGCGCTACAACGTGCTGCTGCGCGATGACAAGAGCTTCCCGCATATCCTGATCGCCAAGCATCACGCCTATCCGCAAATCGTGAAGCATAGGGGCAAGAAGGCTGATAGGGGCAGCTATTTCGGGCCGTTTGCCAGTGCTGGCGCGGTTAACAGGACTCTGAACCAACTGCAGAAGGTGTTCCTGCTGAGGAACTGCTCGGATTCAGTGTTTGAAAGTCGCACCCGCCCCTGTCTGCAGTATCAGATCAAGCGGTGTTGTGCCCCCTGCGTGGATTACGTGTCAAAAGACGAATACGCCCAGCTTGTAACCGATGCGGAACGGTTCTTGTCGGGTCGATCAACAAACATTCAGGCGGAACTGGCCGAGCAGATGGAGGACGCCTCCAATGCGCTCGAATTTGAGCGTGCTGCCGCGCTGCGCGATCGCATCAAGGCTCTGACCCAAGTGCAGACGTCGCAGGGGATCAATCCGCGTGGTGTGGCTGAGGCTGATGTCGTTGCGCTCCATATGGATGGCGGTCAGGCTTGCGTTCAGGTTTTCTTCATTCGCGCCAATCAGAACTGGGGAAACCGCGACTACTACCCGCGTGTCAGCGGTGAGGTCAGCCATGCCGAAGTGTTGGAGGCGTTTCTCGGGCAGTTCTACGACGGCAAGCATCCTCCGCGTATGGTTCTGCTGTCGCATGCTATCGAAAATGACGACTTGATGGCGGACGCGCTGCGGCAGAAAGCGGGGCACAAGGTCGACATTCTGATGCCACAGCGGGGCGAGAAAGCTGAACTTGTGGCCGGTGCGCTGCGCAATGCCCGTGAAAGCCTTGCCCGAAAAATGTCCGAAGAGGCGACGCAGGGAAAATTGCTGGACGGGCTGGCCGAGGCATTCGATCTGGAGAAAGCACCCGAACGGATCGAGGTTTACGACAACTCACACATTCAGGGCACAAATGCGGTGGGTGGTATGATCGTTGCGGGGCGGGAAGGTTTTCTGAAGAACCAGTACCGCAAGTTCAACATTCGTGGCACCGATCTGACACCCGGTGACGACTTTGGCATGATGAAGGAGGTGCTCAGCCGTCGCTTCAAACGCCTCGTAAATGACGATCCGGACCGCGAAAAAGGAATCTGGCCGGACCTGTTGTTGATCGATGGCGGCGCAGGTCAGGTAAGCGCCGTAGCGGAGATCATGAGCGAATACGGTGTAGAAGACATTCCCATGATCGGTGTCGCGAAGGGTGTTGACCGCGATCACGGCAAAGAAGAATTCTATCGCGTCGGTAAGCGCCCGATGGCGCTGCGGCGAAACGATCCGGTGCTGTACTACATCCAGCGCTTGCGGGATGAAGCGCACCGTTATGCCATCGGTGCCCATCGTAGCAAGCGGGCGAAAGGTGTCGGGGCGAACCCGTTGGACGACGTGGCGGGCATAGGCGCGGCGAGAAAGCGGTCGTTACTGGCGCATTTCGGGTCAGCAAAGGCCGTCACACGCGCCAATCTGGCCGATCTGAAGGCCGTGGATGGTATTTCAGCGGGCTTGGCGGAGAAAATCTACAATCACTTCCATCACAGCGATTGACGTCCTTCGCTGGCCTTTGGAACTGAACAGTGCGACATTGATTGTAACCATTGCAAGCAGTCCACGTATGGCCGCCGGGGAAAGAGAATGCCGACAATTCCAAGATACGCGATACTATCCGCCTGTCTCTTTCTAACTGCCTGCATCGTCCCCGTTCCGATCATTGTGCCTGTCGACGCGCCAGACAATTGCAGTCGCCCCTTGGCCGCGACCAAGCAGATCGACCGATCAAAGCTGGCGGTGGATTACTACGAGCCCACGGCGAATGATGGTTTGAGCGCCGAAGAACGCCGGCTCTATGATCTGATCATGGATTACCGCCAATCCATCGGCTTGCCGACGATCCCCTTGTCGAAAAGCCTGACGCTGGTTGCGGGTCGGCATGCGGAAGATACGCAAAAGAACCTGATGCCGAGCGGTGGTCCCAAGCGTGGGACGAATTTCCACAGTTGGAGCGATATGGATTACTATCCCGATCACCGCAACGCCAAGCTGATGTGGCAGGCACCTCGGCGGCTGGGGACACCTTATTGCGGTAATGGCTACGAGATTTCAGCGTGGGGATACACGGATGTCGAGGGTGTGTTCCGGATGTGGGCCAGCTCGTCCACGCACCGGCAACTGATCGCGAACACGGACGGGTTTCGGTCGAAGAACTGGCAGGCCATCGGGGTCGGAATCGCTCGGGGTGGGCCCAACGGTGCGTCTGTCTATCACGTCTGGTTCGGCGAGCAGCGCGACCCGGCCGGCCGGCCCTAGGACATCCGGGCGCGGTTCACGCCCGGATGCAATCGAGATCACATGCCTTGCATCGCGTTGTCGAACGCCGTGTCGAGGTCGGTCGTCGGGACCGGCCGCTGATTGATGTCTTCGCGCGTGCCGTCTTCTGAAATCGCGTTGGGATCCTGATAGACATCCGGTGCAACGGTCGGTGCGGGCGGAGCATTGTATGGCTGCGATTGCAGATTTGGTCCTGCGCAAGCGGCCAGCAGAAGTGCGCCGCCAAGAAGCCAGATCCGGTTCATCATGTGAGAGACCTCCGTCATGTACTGTTTCGCGCCCGACGCTATCGGTGTGCGGGGGCGGCGGCAAGATGGCGCGTGAGGCGGTATCCGACCTAGGCCGGAAATGGCTGCCTCATTGCGTGAGCGATGACCTCGGCAACGCGATCGGCATTGTCCCTGGCGATTGCCCCGCCACGATGGCGGATGTTGTTTTCGAACCCCACGCGCAGTTTGCCGCCTGCGCGATGCGCGATTGTCAGGCAACGTGTTTCATTTACCCCGAAAGAGCAGACGCCCCAATCCGGTGCCATGCCCAGTTGGCTTGCCCGGATGACGAAGCGGCTAAGCTCGCTCTTGTTCCCAACCCGGCCCGTGTGACTTCCCAGCACGTAAAGCAGTTGCAGTGATTGGCTGTAGAAGCGTTTTTGCGGCAGCAGTTCCTTGAGCAGATCAAGTTCTGACGGCTCATACAGGCTGTGCTGGATGGCAATCCCACGTTCCGCACAGGTTTCATAGAATGCACGGGCAGCGCGGTCGTCATTATCCACCAGCATTTCGCGCAGTGGGACCATAACCAGTTTATGACCTACACCTAGGGCGACCGACATCTGGTGAACGGGGCCGTAGAGTCCGGCAGATTCAGTTGTTATCTGGATCTGGATTTCGGGAATCTTCAGGTGCAACTCTGCCAGGGCCTCGCGGTAAAGTCCGGTGTCGAGGAGGTGGCCACCACGTTCGCTTCGCAAATGTAGATGCAGGCCGTCCGCGCCTTCGGCGTGGCATGCTTGCGCTGTCGCGATAATCTCATCGAGTGAAATGGGCAGCGCAGGGTGATCCAGCTTCGAAAGTCTGGGACCGTTCGGCGCAATCATCAGCCGCGGCAGACTCGGTGTCGTCATGATCATTACCTCGATTGTTTTCAGGTTAACCGAAAGTCAATCGATCTGGCAACTGGCCAATTGCGGTGTGAGGTTGGGGCGCGCTGACAAAGACGCAACAGCCGCGTCGTGGACGTGTTACGGCCATTGCCAAGCGGTCGGTGTCGCGCCATCCTCGCCGATAACTAGGCGGCTGACGCGCGGCAAGACCAGAAGCAGGGATGGGCCAATGTTGAGCAGGGGGATATTCGGCGTGACTGTGTCGGCTGCGTTGTTCACGGCAACGGCGATCACGGCACAAACCTATTTCGTTGTCGGAACGGGTGGTGTGACAGGTGTCTACTATCCGACGGGCGGCGCGATCTGCAGGCTGGTCAACCGGACGTCGGATGAGACAGGCCTGAAATGCGCGGTGGAGCCGTCCAGCGGGTCGATTGCGAATATTCAGGCCATCCGCAGCGGCACCATGGAATTCGGCGTTGTTCAGTCCGACTGGCAATACCACGCGGTCGAAGGTGACTCGGTATTTCAGAATGACGGTCCGTTTTCTCAACTGCGTTCGGTTATGTCCTTGCATCCCGAACCGTTCACGGTACTGGCGCGCGCCGATGCGGATGCGTCGGTATTCGAGGATTTGAAGGGAAAGCGCGTCAACATCGGCAGCCCCGGGTCCGGGCAGAGAAACACCACGGAGATTCTTCTGGATGCCTTGGGTTGGACGACGGACGATTTCGGCACGGCGATAGAACGTCAGGCGGTCGAGCAGTCTGCGGTGCTCTGCGGGGACGTGATCGACGCAACGGTCTATGTGGTGGGGCACCCGTCGGGTGCTGTGCAAGAAGCCACGACAGCCTGTGACAGCCGTCTGGTCAGCGTCAGCGGTGAGGTGGTCGATGAACTGGTGGAGGCGTTCCCGTTCTACCGCGAGGCGGTCATTCCGGGCGGGTTGTATCGGGGGAATGCCGACGATGTGCCCACGTTCGGTGTTGGTGCTACGCTTGTGACATCGACGGATGTTCCGGTGCAGGTCGTTTACGATCTGACCAAGGCGATCTTCGACAATCTGGATGATTTCCGCATGCTGCACCCGGCGCTGGCCAACCTGTCCGAGACCGAAATGGTCGAAGCTGGCCTGTCTGCGCCGCTGCATGACGGTGCGTTGCGGTATTACCGCGAGCGTGGCTGGGTCCAATAGACACGCTGCCGCATTGACAGTGATGCAGTGCATCCGCGACAACGGGTCAGGCTACCGCAGGTGATCCATGTCCGTCAGAGAACTGTTCTACGCGCTGATGCTCACCGTGCTGATCGGGTGGTTGCTGTCGATCGGGCAGTCAATCATCCTGCCAGTCGTGATTGCCTTGATGCTGGCCTATGTGCTGTTTGGAGCGAGCGAGTCGCTGGCTCGCTGGCCGTTGTTCCGACTTTTGCCCTTCTGGATGCGCTATCTGATCGTGCTGGTGCTGATCGGGTTGGCGACCGTGTTTCTCGGGCTGGTTGCCATCGACAACTTGCGCAGCATCGCGGCGTCGGCTCCAACCTATCAGCAAAACGCGATCAAGCTGGTTGGCCAGGCAAGCGCAATGATCGGCCTGCAAGATGTGCCGACATGGGACACGTTGCGAGAGTTGACGGTGGACAGGATAGATATCGGGTCGGTGTCGCTGAACCTTTTGTCATCGGTGGCGAGCATCAGCGGTTATGTCGTCCTTGTGGCGACCTACGTGCTGTTCATCCTTTTGGAGAGGGGCACCTTCGGGCAGAAGCTCGCTATTATCCTGAGTGATGGGGAAGAACGGGGCGCAGCGCAGGCGATTTTCGTGCGGATCAACAGGCAGGTTGTCACCTACCTGTCGACCAAGACGATGATCAATGTACTGCTGGCAGTATTGTCCTACGTCATCATGCGCTTTGCAGATGTCGAATACGCGGTGTTCTGGGCGCTGATGATCGGGCTGCTCAATTACATCCCTTATGTTGGATCTTTCCTCGGCGTGGGGATCGTTGTCGTGTTTGTCCTGCTGCAAAGCGGGGCATGGCAACATGCTGGGTTGGCGCTGATCCTGCTGACGGCGGCGCAGGTCTATGTCGGCAATTGGGTGGAACCGCGCCTGATGAGCCGGTCTTTGAACCTCAGCCCGCTGGTGGTCTTGCTGTCCTTGGTGGTCTGGTCAAACCTTTGGGGCGTCTTGGGGGCGATCATTGCGGTGCCTATGACGTCGATCGTCATAATCATACTCGCGGCGTTTCCCCGGTCGCGTTTCGTGCCGGTGCTGCTGTCGCGCAACGGCGAAATCTGAGGTCTAGAAATCCACCTTCACCTTGGGCAGGTTCAGCTCATTGATCAGGTCGCGCACTTCTTGCCGCGCGGCGATGTTGGAGATGCTGAGGCTGGTGACGCCGACATCGCGCAGATCGAGCAGTGTCAGGCCGCGCGGGAACAGTTCACGAAACACGACTCGTTCGGAAAAGCCGGGTGCGACTCGAAAACCGATGCGTTTCGACAAGTCGGTCAGGGCAACACCGACCTTCTTCTTGTTGTGCATGACCTGGCTGCCCATACGGTTGCGCAGGACGATCCAGTCGATGGGTTTCAACCCGGCTTGCGCGCGCAGTTGGCGCGAGTTCCAGACCATTTCCGAATAGATGGACGGGCCGGTGATCTTCCCGGTTTCAGGATCGTGCCGGGCCAGAAGATCGAAGTCGACAAAGCTGTCGTTCAGCGGGGTGATCAGCGTATCGGCAAGCGAATGAGCAACCTGGCTCAGCCTTGTGTGCGATCCGGGGCAGTCGATGATCAGAAAGTCGTGGCGGTCTTCCAGCGCGGTTACGGCCGCGTCCAGCCGCAGGTCATAGATGTTCTGCCCTTCGGGGACGTCTTCCGGTTCGATCCTGGGCAGCGGCAGGTATTCGGGCATCGGCAGTTTCAGAACCTCGCGGTCGCAATATGCCTGCCGGTTTTCGATGTAGCGCCCGAAGCTGCGTTGCCGAAGATCCAGATCCAGTGCGCCGACCGAATGGCCCATTCGCGCAAGCGCGGTGGCCACATGCATCGAGGTTGTCGATTTACCGGAGCCACCCTTTTCGTTTCCGACAACAACGATATGCGCCACGGGCAGCTCCCTGATCAAACAGATGGTTCACGCGTTCTGACATATCCTTCGCGCGGGTCGTTCGGGAAGGGAAGGCGGATTGAACGCGGAGGTGCTGTTTATCGTCTTGTGTTGACGTGAAGCAACCCGGTTCGGGATGTAGCGCACTCAAACGAAAAACGCCGCCCGTAAGGGGCGGCGTCTGTCTCGATCGTCGGTAAGGTGCTTAGAAGCCCAGACCGGCGTATTTGTTCTTGAACTTGGATACGCGACCACCGGTGTCCATCAGACGAGCGTTACCGCCGGTCCATGCCGGGTGCGAGCTGGGGTCGATGTCCAGCGATAGTTGGTCGCCTTCCGAGCCATAGGTCGATTTCATCTGGATGACGGTGCCATCTGTCAGTTTGACGTCGATGATGTGGTATTCGGGATGGGTATCTTTTTTCATCTCGTCGTTCCTCAGGCCTTGGCTGCGGCCGCATCGGCCTTGGGCTTGTAGTTGGTCTGTTCCGCGATACGAGCGGATTTGCCGCGACGCGAACGCAGGTAGTACAGCTTCGCACGGCGCACGCGGCCGCGGCGCACGACTTCGATGCTGTCGATATTCGTCGAGTAGAGGGGGAATACACGTTCCACGCCCTCACCGAAGGAGATTTTGCGAACCGTGAACGATCCGGCTATGCCTTCGCCGTTCTTGCGGCTGATGCAGACGCCTTCATAGGCCTGCACACGGGTGCGCGTGCCTTCGGTCACTTTGTAGCCGACACGGATGGTGTCACCGGCTTTGAAATCGGGAATGGTTTTCCCAAGCTCAGCGATTTGCTCAGCTTCCAGTTTTGCGATTAGGTCCATCGCTTTGATCCTTGCTTCTGGCGTGGTTTGTCCACGACGTGATGCACCCTCAGAGCTCTTGGTCTCCGTCCGGGTCCCTACCGTGTGTTTCACAGTAAGCCCGCCAGAGGTCAGGGCGACGTTCCTTGGTCAGCCTTTCGGCCTGTTCCTGGCGCCAGTCGGCGATTTTCGCGTGGTGGCCTGACAGGAGAATGTCAGGAACCTTGCGGCCGTCCCAGTCGACAGGTTTCGTGTATTGGGGATGTTCAAGCAATCCCGTCGAGAAAGATTCTTCCTCGATCGAGGCCTGATTCCCAAGCACGCGGGGTATAAGCCGAACTGTCGCGTCAATCAAGGCCTGAGCGGCGATCTCGCCGCCTGTCAAGACGAAATCACCCAACGACACTTCTTCGATGCCGAAGGTTTCGATCACTCGTTCGTCGACACCCTCGAACCGGCCACAGAGCAGCGTCATGCCCTGCGCGCGCGAAAACCGGCGCGCCATGGCCTGGTTGAAGGGTTTGCCGCGTGGCGACAGGTAGACCACGGGCCACACCGCACGGCTTTGCGGGGTGCCGCGTGCGGCTTGCATCAGCGCCTTCGCCAGCACATCAGGGCGCAGGACCATGCCTGCACCGCCGCCGACGGGCGTGTCGTCGACGTTGCGATGCTTGCCTTCGCCGAAGGGGCGCAGGTCGATGGTTTCGAGATTCCACAGCCCTTCATCCAGCGCCTTGCCGGTCAGCGACGCGCCAAGGACGCCCGGGAAGACCTCAGGGAACAGTGTGATGATCCTGGCTTTCCAAGCGCCCGCGATGTCGGGGCGGTCCGTCATCAGCTCGCGCGGCTGAAGCGTCGGGCGAATGGTTTTCCGCCCGTGCGATTTGGCGGCGTCGCTCATGCGGCACCTGTTGTCAGGCGAGGACAATCACACCGAGCAGTACGAGAAGGAACAGCACCAGCACCAGCCCGATCAGAAACTTGGCCCCTGTCATCGCGACGCCGGACAGCCGTCCGAACCCCAGCAGAGAGGCCACGGCGGCAATGACGAGAAGTATGAGAATGAGTTCCAGCATGGTTGTCCCTTTCATCCTTCAACAAGATCGAAAAGGAAACGCCGCCGCCCGTGCTTCGTTCCGTGTTCATTGCTTGGGCTCGGGGATCAACCCGTCCGGGGGATCGGCAATGATGCGTCCGGCGGTCAGGTCAACGGTGGGAACCGCTTCTCGTGTGAAGGGCAGCAGAACCGTGTCCTTCCAGCCCTTGCCGAAGATTTCCAGAAGGTCGCCTGCGCCATGGTCGTGGATCGCGCGGACCTTGCCCAGTAAGGTGCCGCCGGTATCGAAGACGTCCAGCCCGATCAGGTCGGCATGGTAGAATTCGTCATCGGGCAGGGCGGGCAGGCGGTCGCGCGGGGCGAACAGCTTGGTGCCGCGCAGTTTGTCAGCCTGCTCCTTGTTGGAAATGCCTCCGAGTCTGGCTGCGAGACCGTTCTTGATCTGGCCTGTGACCTTGATGCTGTAGCTGTGGGCACCGTCTTCCGTGGTGAGCGGGCCGTAATCCCCGATTGCTTCAGGGTCGGCTGTAAAGCTTTTGAGGCGCACTTCGCCGCGAACGCCATAAGCCCCCGCGATTGCGCCGACACATACCTTGTCGCCCATCAGTTCGCCCCCGAGCAGAAGCCACGTGCGTCATAGGACCCGCCATAATCGAGGCATCGGTCCACTTGCTTGATGCGTTCATATTCCGCGCCGGCCCAAAGACCGCCACAGAAAAGCATGGCCCAGATCACCAAGCGGATCATGCGGCCATGCCTTTGGCAGGACACGCCCCGACCCGTGCCAGAACCACGTCCCCGCGGGGCGCGGCGGAGTTCCGGGGCAGGGCGCGTCCGTCAAGCACGGCGTGCTTATTCCTCAGCAGCGGCTTCTTCAGCCGGAGCGTTTGCAGCTTCTTCAGCGGCGCGGGCTTTTTCTGCTTTCTCTTCAGCACGTTCCTGGGCCTTCTTGCCCGGTACGGCTCTCTTCGGGTTGCTGCGTTCTTTTTTGTCAATGACGCCAGCGGCTTCCAGCATGCGGCTGATGCGGTCGGACGGCTGTGCGCCCTGGTCCAGCCAATGCTTCACGCGGTCGATGTCCATCTTGACGCGGTCTTCGCTGTCTTTGGGCAGAAGCGGGTTGTAGGTGCCCAGACGTTCGATGTAGCGACCGTCGCGGGGCATGCGGCTGTCAGCGGCAACGATGCGGTAGAAGGGGCGCTTCTTGGAGCCGCCGCGGGCGAGACGAAGTTTCATAGCCATTGTGATTTCTCCTGTAACTGGCTGTGCGATCGGGCAAAAAGCCCTTTCATTTCTGATGTTTGTTGTGGTGTCGGATCACTTCGTCGATGACGAAGCTGAGAAACTTCTTTGCGAATTCGGGATCTAGATCAGCCTTCTGGGCGAGATCTTCGAGCCGTTCGATCTGTTGGGCTTCACGGGCTGGATCGGAAGGTGGAAGGTCGTGTTCGGCCTTCAAACGACCTACGGCCTGCGTGTGCTTGAACCGTTCGGCCAGCGTGAAAACGAGGATCGCATCGAGCCGGTCGATGCTTTCGCGATGGGTCTTCAGAAGCTCTGCGGCGCGGGAAACTACGTCCATGACGGCCTCCGGTTTCGGGTATTCCGGTTGTGCACAGACTGTACACCGGGCGTACACCGATCATGCACCGACGCACGCAGATAGATGGGCAGCGAATGACGGCTGACCATGCAGTATTCGAAGAGATCACCGATGATCTGCATCATTTCTTCTTACCGAATCCGCTCAGGCCCGGAGGCAGTGCCGCGCCGCCACCCATGCCGGGGAAGCCGCCGGGCATGCCGCCCATCGACCCCATCTGTTTCTGAGCCGCGGCGATGTCGGCCTGGCTGGGGCCGTCTTTGCCCATCAGCCCAGCCATCTTCTTCATCATGCCGCCTTTGCCCATCTTGCCCATCTTCTTCATGACGTCTGCCATCTGGCGGTGCATCTTGAGAAGCTTGTTCAACTCTGACACTTCCATGCCCGCACCTGCGGCGATGCGCTTCTTGCGGCTAGCCTGAAGCACTTGCGGGTTGGCACGCTCTTTCTTGGTCATGGACTGGATCAACGCGATCTGGCGGCGCAGGACGGTGTCGTCCATGCCGGACTGTTCCAGTTGCTTGGACATCTTGCCCATGCCCGGCATCATCCCCATGACGCCTTCCATGCCGCCCATCTTGAGCATCTGTTCCAGCTGGCCGCGCAGGTCGTTCATGTTGAACTGACCTTTCTGGAAGCGCTTCATCATGCGCTCGGCCTGTTCGGCCTCCAGCGTTTGCTGGGCTTTCTCGACAAGGCTGACGATGTCGCCCATGCCAAGGATGCGGCCCGCGATCCGGGACGGGTGGAATTCTTCCAGCGCGTCCATCTTTTCGCCAAGGCCCACGAACTTGATGGGCTTGCCGGTGATCGCGCGCATCGACAGGGCGGCGCCGCCACGACCGTCACCATCCATACGGGTCAGAACGACGCCCGAAACACCGACCTTTTCGTCGAATTCCTTGGCGACGTTCACCGCGTCCTGACCTGTCAGGCCATCGACCACGAGCATGGTTTCACGCGGGTTGGCCACGTCGCGGACGGCCTGGACTTCGTTCATCAGCACTTCGTCGATGTGGAGGCGGCCAGCGGTGTCGAGCATATAGACGTCATAGCCGCCCATCGTCGCCTGCTGCTTGGCACGCTTGGCGATGTCCACGGCGCTTTGGCCCTTGATGATCGGCAGGGTGTCGACGCCGATCTGTGTGCCGAGGATCGCAAGCTGTTCCATCGCCGCCGGGCGGTTGGTGTCCAGCGATGCCATCAGCACGCGCTTGCCTTCGCGGTCCGACAGGCGCTTGGCGAGCTTGGCGGTGGTCGTCGTCTTGCCCGAACCCTGCAGACCGACCATCAGGATCGGCGCGGGCGGGTTGTCGATTTTCAGCTCGCCGGGATCTTCATCGTCGCCTGCCAGTACATGAACCAGTTCGTCATGGACGATCTTGACGACCTGCTGGCCCGGCGTGACGGATTTGGTGACGGCCTGTCCGGTGGCCTTTTTCTCGATGGCCTTGATGAAGTCGCGGGCGACAGGCAGGGAAACGTCGGCCTCCAGCAGTGCCACGCGGACCTCGCGCATCGCGGTTTTGACGTCATCTTCCGACAGCGCGCCTTGCTTGGTCAGGCGGTCAAAGACGCCGCCGAGGCGTTCGGACAGATTTTCGAACATATATCTGTGCCTCCTAAGGCGGTTACTGTTGTCCCCTAGGTAGGGGCCGATGACATCGACGCCAAGCGCCATAGCGGTGCCGCATCCACGGGCGCAACGCGCTGGTGGATGGCGATCCCGCAAATAAGACGGGACCGGAAGCGTGGAACTTCCGGGGATTTGGCGTTCAGATGGGTGAAAAGGGCGACAGAGTCAAGCCCAATTGGTATCTACATGAAAGAGGGCGCCGCAAAGGGCACCCCCAGACAGGATTTACCTACCAAGCGTCAAGCCTATTGCAGGAGTGTGACGGCTTCCTGTTCGACACCTGCTTCATCCAGAACTTTCTGAACGGCATCTTCGTCGTTATCGTCAATGGCACTGTTCAACTCGACGAGTTGGGCCAGAGTGAAGTTCTGCGGTTCAACACCCGCTTCCTGAGCGAGTTGCGCTTTGCCGACATTATAGTCCTGACCGTAGACGACTGCGATCTGTTGGCGGCTTTCCGGGGTGACACCTTGTATCACCTGTTCCGCAGCCAGGTCGGAATTGTTTTCTTCCAGAATGCGCGTGACCGTTTCCGAGTCGTTCATGCTCACCGCCTGGTCCAGTTCGACCAACTCGCTGAGCGTGAAGTTCGCACCGTCAACGCCAAGAATTTCAGCAATCTGGGCTTTGCCAGACATTTCCTGTGCCGCAACCATGGTGGGAAGGGCCGTAGCGGTGATGGCGGTAGCGAGTACGATCTTACGTAGCATGTCGATCTCCTTTTCTGTGTCAGCCCATGCGGGCTTCGGGGAGACAACAAGGGGGCGGAGCGGATGTTCCTGATGCCGCAATCACGCATGCGTGAGAGAAAAGAGGGCGTTTCCAGCTTCGTGGTCTGTGCGGTTGGAGCCTTGCAATCGACGCTGAGCCTGGGATGCGCGGAGCCTTTCGAGGCGCGCCTTGTCCAGCTTGGTCGGCGCGCCGGTTTCGTCGAAGGGCTCTTTGAAATCGAACGCCGTGGGGGTCGCGCCATGATCATGCAGATGTTCGTGCCGCCTGACCCCTTCGGCCCAGGTCGGATAGTCTTGGTCCAAGTGCCACCACATTGCGAGCGGCGGCCATGATGGTTTTTGAAACCATTCCCGCCCGCGCTTGAGCGCGACTGCATGAAGTCCGAAATAGGTGAAGGAGAACAGTGCCTCCATGTCAGTCCAAAGCGAAAGCGTTGCAGGCGACCACCCGTCGCCTTTTTCTTGGTAGAATCTTGGATATACCTCTGGTCCCCAGGGTTTCGGCCCGGGGTCCGACGCATAGCCAGATCGGGCAATCAGCCCTTCGGCCTTGTCGACCAGTTCGAAAATCGGATCGTTGAGGTCGTAAAAGCCGGCATTCACCGGATCTTCCGCAGGCTTCGCGAACATACCAAATGTGTACAGGGCCAGCGGCATATCGCATCTCACGAATGTCTGAACATGGTCGAGACATAGCAGGCCCCTTGGCCCATCGCCAAGGGTGAAACGGGTCACCACGATTTGCGCTGATCAGCCCCCCCTGCAATAAAAGGCGCGTCCGAAGACGCGCCTTTGGGAGCAACTTGCCAGGGTATTTTATACCGTGATCAGCGCAGGATCGTCGTTGCCGGAGCGTTTACGCCAGCGTCCTGGAAGATTGCGCGAACGGTGGTCGCGTCGTTTTCCTTGACCGCGTCATTGAGCCGAACCAGTTGCGACAGGGAGAAGTCGGCAGGGTTCACACCAAGCTGCGCGGCCAATTGTGCGCGACCGGCGGATACTTGTTCCGAAGCGCCATAAGCCGCGCGCGTCGCGGTGCCGTTATCCGCAGTTTTGACCAGTTGTTCTGCGGTGAACAGGTCTCCGTCGGGGCCCCGAGCGGCGCTGAGTTCGACCAGTTCGGCAGTCGAGAGCGAGCCGGGCTGGACGCCTTCGATGCGGGACAGCATTTGGTCCCCTTGGGAAACAGCTTGCGCGACGGCCGGCAGGGCGATCGTGGTGGCGAGAGCGGCGATTACGACTTTCTTAAGCATGTCGTGTCCTTCCATTTATGTGCCGGAGGGAGACCGGCAAATCAGAACCAAACGGTTCAGTTCATATTTATTCCGTAGTAGCAGACATTCAACCCCAAACTGAACGGTTCGGTTCAAAAAGGATTGGCAACGCTTTGCTGCTTCGGTGATGCTGAAATAATACTTGCTCGGCTGAACAAAATATGCCCAAACGCAGGGGTAATTGTTCATTGGCGCACATCAAAAAAATGTCACAAGGAAGCTGGGACGAGATCAGAACCGCCTATCAGGTCGCACGGCTGGGAACGGTGTCGGGCGCGGCTGACGTGTTGGGCGTACATCACGCGACGGTGATCCGACACATCGACGCGTTGGAAGGACAGCTTGGAACCAAGCTGTTCCAGCGGCATGCGCGGGGATATACGCCAACGGAAGCGGGGCGGGATCTGTTGCAGGTGGCGCAGACGACCGATGAGCAGTTCTCGCAACTGGCCGGCCGCCTGAAGGGGCGCGGCGAGCATGTCGAAGGCGAGTTGGTCATCACGACGCTGGCGGGGTTCGCGCCGATGCTGGCGCCGGTGCTGGCGCGGTTGCAGCTCGATAATCCCGATCTGACGATCCGTTATCTTACCGATGATCGCGTGTTCCGGCTGGAGTATGGCGAGGCGCATGTTGCTATTCGGGCCGGATCCGCGCCGTCAGAGCCGGACAATGTGGTGCAGAAGTTTTTTACAGAACGCTTCACGCTGTTTGCGTCGCATGAGTATCTGGACAAAAATGGCATGCCCGATCTGACCGGTGATCTGAACGGCCACAGATTCATCGGGCCGGAAGACAATATTCGGCGCGCGCCGTTTTTCCGGTGGATCGACGAAGCCGTGCCGGAAGCGACGCTGGTGTTCCGTACCAGTGACATGCGTGCGATGAAATACGCAATGTTGGGCGGTGTGGGCATCGGCTTCTGTTCCATGTGGGAAGGACGTCAACATCCGGAGCTTGAACAGATTTGCCTGCCGCGCGAGGAGTGGCAGGTTCAGATGTGGCTGGTGACACATGTGGATCTGCATCGGACGGCGAAGGTTCAGGCGGCACTGAACCATTTGAAGACAGAAGCGCGGCGCTGGACACAGCTTCGGCAGGAGGACGAGACCCGTCAGGGCATACATTCATCGTCGGAGGGGTGAAGTCCCTCGGTTTGCAGGAACCGCTCGAACGCGTCGAAATTTACCGGCTCGAACTGGCCGAACCCCTGCATCCAGACAGAGGCGTCACGCAGGGCCTCCGGTTCCAGCTTGCACCATTTGACGCGTCCGCGCTTTTCTTGGCTGATCAGGCCCGCGCGTGTGAGAATGGCGAGGTGCTTGGAAATGGCGGCCAAAGACATCTCGAACGGTTCCGCCACATCCGTCACGGCCATATCGTCTTCGAGCAACATCGCGAGGATGGCGCGCCGGGTGGGGTCGGCGAGGGCCGCGAATACATGGTCGAGATTGTTGCTCATCCATCGGCGATACGCATGCGGAACGACCATCGTCAACCGAAAGGTTGAATATGGATTTTCGCTGCGTGTGGCGCCGCGCCGCAGCGTTTGCCGTTTGGAAATTTGGAAAACATATATTTATCAGGCGCTTGTCGGCTTCCGGAATCGTTCGAAGCGCGTTGACTCGGATCATCCCTGTGCATAATGTCCGCCGCGAACCTCCAGAGGGGGCTTGATGGCACAACAACGCGACGACGATCGGCTCAAACAGCTTGAACAGAAGCTGGCGAAGCATCGCAAGGCGCAAGGCGGCGGCAAGCTTCATCAAGAGGAAGGCTATTCTCAGGCGCAGATTGCCTGGCGGATGGTCATCGAATTGGTGGCCGGTCTGGGGATCGGCTTCGGCATCGGATACGGGCTGGACTATCTGTTCGGCACATCGCCCGTCTTCCTGGTGCTGTTCATATTTTTGGGCTTCGCGGCCGGTGTCAAAACGATGATTGGCACGGCCAAGGAAGTCGAGGTGAAGCGACCCGGGGGCGAGCCCCCGAGCGAGGACGAGAGGGAATAGACGTGGCGACGGAAGAAGGCGGTCTTGCTTTTCACCCGATGGATCAGTTCGTGGTCAAGCCGCTTTTCGGCGGGGCCGAGGTGCATTGGTACACGCCCACCAACGCGACGCTTTGGATGGCGCTGGGCGTTCTGGGTGTAGCCCTGATGCTGGTTGTCGGCACCCGTGGCCGCGCCACAATTCCCGGACGTGCGCAATCCGTCGCAGAACTGGCTTACGGCTTCGTCTACAAGATGGTTGAAGACATCGCCGGCAAGGATGCGGTGAAATACTTCCCCTACATCATGACGTTGTTCATGTTCATCGTGTTCTCGAACATGCTGGGCCTGATCCCGATGGCGTTTACGCCGACCTCGCATATCGCGGTCACGGGTGTTCTGGCGCTCGCAGTGTTCTTCGGCGTAACGATCCTGGGCTTTGTTCTGCACGGTACGAAATTCCTGGGCCTGTTCTGGGTGACGTCCGCGCCGCTGGCGATCCGGCCTGTCCTGGCGATAATCGAACTGATTTCCTACTTCGTGCGTCCTGTCAGCCATTCCATTCGTCTTGCCGGTAACATGATGGCCGGTCACGCGGTGGTCAAAGTTTTCGCAGCATTCGCAGCAATCGCGGTTGTCTCGCCCGTATCGATCCTTGCCATCACAGCGATCTACGGGCTGGAACTGCTGGTGGCCTTCATCCAGGCCTATGTGTTCACCATTCTGACCTGTGTTTATCTTAAAGATGCGCTGCATCCGAACCACTAAGTCAGACACTCTTTCTAGCCAAATTCCAACGTAAGGAGATACGACAATGGAAGGCGATATCGCAGAACTCGGCAAACACATCGGTGTTGGTCTTACCGCTATCGGTATGGGCGGTGCAGCTATCGGTGTGGGCAATGTTGCAGGCAACTTCCTGTCCGGCGCACTGCGCAACCCGTCCGCTGCCGCTTCGCAGACCGCGACGCTCTTCATCGGCATGGCGTTTGCAGAAGCACTGGGGATCTTCTCGTTCCTCGTCGCTCTGCTGCTGATGTTCGCCGTATAATCCGACCGGGACATCCTTACGACCGGGCGATCCGCGCAAGCGGGTCTGCCCGGGTAGGTTTTCAGGTTCCAGGAGGATTTCATGGCCGATACATCCCACAGCGCTGCGGCGCAGGGCTTGGCCGACGCCACGGGCGTCGAGGGCGGGCATGCTGGCGAGGCCACGGGTCTTCCGCAGCTGGACTTCTCGCATTTTCCCAACCAGATCTTCTGGTTGATTGTCGCGCTTGCCGCGATCTATTTCATTCTGTCGCGCGTGGCGCTGCCCCGGATTGCCACGGTTCTGGCCGAACGTCAGGGAAGCATCACCAACGACATCGCCGCAGCCGAAGAGCTGAAGCAAAAAGCGCAGGATGCCGAAGCCGCCTATGAAAAGGCGCTGGCCGACGCGCGTGCGGAAGCACAGCGGATCGCGGGCGAAACCCGTGACGAGATCAAGGCCGATCTGGACGAGGCAATCGCCAGGGCCGATGCCGAGATCGCCGCACGTTCGGCTGAATCGGAAAAGCGGATCGGTGAAATCCGTGCGAGCGCCGAAGAAAGCGTCGAGGCTGTCGCCAAGGACGTTGCTGTAGCAGTCGTGGCCGCTTTGGGTGGCAAGGCGGATGCGGCGGCTGTCGAAGGTGCTGTCGATGCACGGTTGAAAGGATAAGACCATGAGAATTCTCAGCCTTATCTTCGCAGCAGGGTTCGCGACACCGGCGCTGGCCGCAAGCGGTCCGTTCTTTTCGCTGGGCAACACTGACTTCGTCGTTTTGCTGGCATTTCTGGTGTTTGTCGGCATCCTTGTCTATTTCAAGGTGCCATCGCTGATTGCATCGAAGCTGGACGAACGTTCTGCGACGATCCGCAGCGAGCTGGACGAAGCCCGCGCGCTGCGCGAAGAAGCGCAAAGCCTGCTGGCGTCGTACGAGCGCAAGCACAAGGAAGTGCAGGGTCAGGCCGACCGGATCGTCGACACCGCCCGCAAGGAGGCCGTCGCGGCGGCCGAGCAGGCTAAGAAGGATCTGGAAGTGTCGATACAGCGTCGTCTGGCCGCTGCTGACGATCAGATTGCCTCGGCCGAGGCTGCCGCGGTCAAGAGTGTACGTGACCGCGCGGTTGCGATTGCCGTTGCCGCCGCCGGTGACGCGATTGGGACGGGTATGAGCAAGACCGACGCAAATGCGTTGATCGACGACTCGATCCAGAAAATCGGTGAAAAGTTGCACTAAGCCAAGCTGCTGTTGCAGATCTTATTGCAAGGCCCGTCGTGTCGAACGGCGGGCCTTTCCTTTTGGTCAAGGCAGCTATTGACATGTTGGCCGTCTGGAACGTATCAGATCGCCAAGTGTATCGGTTGATTAGGTGTTTCATGGCCGTTCTTAAGCGTATTACTGGTTTTGTACTCGGTGGCCTGTGTCTTATCGGTGCCTCCACTGCTTCGGCTGCTGTTATCGGTTTTGATGACCTGTCCGGGACAGGTGTCTACGAGACGGGCGATTTCGTGTTTTCCAATGCCAAGGGCACGAACGGGAATTGCCCTGGCGGTGTTGGACCCTGCCTGCATTATTCCAATCCGCAATCCACGACACTGGAGCGTATTGACGGCGGCACGTTTTCGCTGGAATCGCTGGCGTTCAGATTTCAGGGCAATGGCACCGGGAATCTGCTGACAGTTTTCGATACGAATAACATCACGAACAAGTTCGATTTCGGGCCGCTGAACGGGTATGTGAAAAACACCGATTATCAAGTGGCGTTCGGAAGCAGCTTTGCCAATGTGCTGTCGATCACGATTGCCACCTTTGCAGGCGGTAATGTTCGCATTGATGATCTGGGTCTCCGGGATGACGTCGGGACCACCACACCGGTGCCGGTTCCTGCTGCGGGCATTGTCTTGCTAACCGGCCTGGGTGCTCTGGGTATGGTACGGCGCCGTCGCAAAACCACCTGAACGTCAGAGGGATCTGCTGTCGCGCTCATGATCGAGACGCGCCTTTGCGGTGCGTTCGTTGTCCTCGGCGCGACGTTGTTCCAGCAGGGATCGTTCTACATAGTCCAGATGTTTTTCGATCGCCGCGCGAGCCTGTTCCGCGTCACGGCGCTGTAGGGACGTGTTGATCTTGCGGTGTTGCGCGAGCAGGTCGTCGCGGGTTGTCCGCTGGCGGAACATGGTCTGCCGGTTGTAGAGTACCCCTTCGCGCAGCAGGTCGAACATCGAGCGCATCATGTGCAGCATGATGATGTTATGGCTGGCTTCGACGATGGACATGTGAAATTCGGCGTCGAGGCGGGCATCATCTTCGGGGCCGCGCCTGGTGCCGTCTTCCATGCGCGTGAAGATGGTGTTGACGACAGCCAGATCGGTGTCGGACCCCAAACGAGCCGCGCGCTCGATGGCGAGGCCTTCCATGTCGCGGCGAAAAGCGATGTAGTCGAATACGGCGGCGTCATGGCTGCCGATGAGTTGCACCAGCGCGGGCGAAAAGGCGGACCCCAGTACATCGGCCACGTAGATGCCCGACCCGGCCCTGCTGGTCAGCAGGCCACGGGTTTGCAGATCGGCGATGGCGTCTCGCAGGCTTGGGCGGGAAACCCCCATCCGCTCGGCCAGTTCACGTTCAGATGGCAGGCGTTCGCCGGGGCGCAGGATGCCGCGCAGAATCAGATCCTCGATCTGGCGCGTGACGGCTTGCGACAGCTTTTCGGGGGTGATTTTCTGGAAGGTCATGTTCTGCTCCGCCTGACTGGTCAAATATTATGACCAATCAGGCGGGCAGGCAAGTTAGGCGCCGGAGGTCGGGCGGATCACAACCTCGACCCGGCGGTTCTGCGCACGACCGGCAGAGGTGTCGTTGGTGGCAACGGGGGCGTCTTCGCCGCGGCCGGTCGCGGTGACACGGCTGTTGGAAACACCGGAGTTCACGAGAATCGAAGCGACCGATCCCGCGCGACGGTTCGACAGATCATAGTTATAGGACGCGGTGCCTGTGCTGTCGGTGTGACCGACGATGGTGACATCCGTGTTCGGATACTGGTTCAGGTTCTGCGCGAGCGAAACCAGTTCATTGCGCTGATCGGCACGAACCGATGCGCTGTCGGTCGCGAACAGGATGTCCTGCGGAAAGTTCACGAGAAGCTGGTTGCCCTGGTTGGTCACGGTGATGCCGTCGCCCAGATCGCGGCGCAGTTCAGCTGCCTGGCGATCAAGTTGCGCACCGATCAGGCCGCCCAACGCGGCGCCCGCTGCTGCGGCTGCGGTGTTTTCCTTGCCACCGCCGCCGGACGCGCCGGAGATCGCTGCGCCAACAGCCGCGCCCATCAGGGCGCCGGAGGTGGTGTTGCGGTTGTCGGGGGAGGATACGCCGCCGGGCTGACATGCCGCCAGAAGCGCCGCGGACACAACGGAGAGGGTGGAAACTTTTACAAGCTGCATTGATCGCCTCGTTCGATTTTTTATCGTCGCACTATCTGGCATAGAACGCGAAAGTGACAATCAAGTTTCAGTCATCGGCGAAATTTCGCAGGTCGGTCAGGCAACTTCGTTCCGGGCGGCCTCCCATGCCAGCATGGCGCGCTTGACGGGCAGGCCCCAGTGGTATCCGCCAAGCCCGCCGGATTTCCGCAACGCACGATGGCAGGGGATCAGCCAGCTTATCGGGTTGCGGCCAACAGCGGTGCCCACGGCGCGGACGGCCTTGGGATTGCCGATGGCTTGGGCGATGTCGGAGTATGTCGTGATGCGGCCTTCGGGGATGTGCAGAAGCGCTTCCCACACCTTGATCTGGAAGGGTGCCCCGATCAGGTGCAGATCCGTGCGGCCCCCGCTGAAGGCCGCTCGGATCAGGGGTTCGACCGCGTCGGGGGCCTCTAGGTAATCGGCGGCGGGCCAGCGTGCGGACATGTCGGCGAAGGCGTCGTCCCGTCCGGTCAGGTCGGTGAAGGCCAGACCGCACAACCCTTTGTCCGTGGCCATGGCGAGGACGGGGCCGAAGGGGCTGTCGGCATAGCCGTAGCGGATCTCCAGCCCGTGACCGCGTTTGGCGTAATCGCCGGGGCTCATCGCTTCCCAGCGGATGAACAGATCGTGCAGGCGACCCGATCCCGAAAGGCCGAGTTCATGCGCCGTTGTCAGTGTGGGTGTGTTTTTTGCCAGCAGCGATTTGGCGTGATCGAGCGTCAGATATTGCTGGTAGCGTTTGGGCGACACGCCCACCCACCCGGAAAACACACGCTGGAAATGCGCGGGCGACATGTGAAGCTGTGCCGCCAGCGCGTCTAAAGACAGCGGCGTTGCGCCTGCCTCGTCTATCAGCTTTATCGCGCGGGCGATTGTCTGATAGTGGTAAGCGCCGGTAAGCGCGTCGAATTGGGTATGGGAAGCAGGTTGTGTCATGGCAAGGAAGATAGGGACGAAAACGATCGGCGGCGACCCGAAACTTGCGAAAGCGAAACCTTTGCCGCAGGCGGGCTATCATCGGATGCGTGAGGCGTTCCGGCGACTTGAGGAAACCAACCCCAACCCCGAAGGCGAGTTGCACCACACCAATGCCTATACGCTGGTTGTCGCGGTGGCGCTGTCGGCGCAGGCGACAGATGCTGGGGTGAACCGCGCGACGAAGGATCTGTTCAAGATCGCCGACACACCCCAGAAGATGCTGGATCTGGGTGAAGAGGGCCTGATCGAGCATATCAAGACCATAGGGCTTTTTCGCAACAAGGCCAAGAACGTCATCAAGCTGAGCCGCATACTGGTCGATGAGTATGGCGGCGAGGTGCCCTCGTCCCGTGCGGCGCTGCAATCGCTGCCCGGTGTGGGGCGCAAGACCGCCAACGTGGTGCTGAACATGTGGTGGAAATTTCCGGCACAGGCGGTGGATACCCATATCTTCCGCCTTGGGAACCGGTCGGGGTTGGCCGTTGGCAAGGATGTGGAGGCGGTGGAACGTGCCATTGAAGACAATGTCCCCGCCGAGTATCAGCAACACGCCCATCACTGGATGATCCTGCACGGGCGTTACATCTGCGTGGCGCGAAAGCCCAAATGCCCCGTGTGCCCCATCCGCGACCTATGCGCCTATGAGGAGAAAACCCTTGGATAAGAAATACAAGGTTGTCGGCATCGGCAACGCCATCGTCGATGTTCTGGCGCAGGAAGATGACAGCTTCCTGGAGCATATGGGCATCGAGAAGGGCATCATGCAGCTGGTCGAGCGTGACCGCGCAGAGGTGCTTTATGGCGCGATGGACAACCGCAAGCAGGCGCCCGGCGGATCAGTGGCGAACACGCTGGCGGGACTTGGACGGTTGGGCTTTTCCACGGCCTTCATCGGGCGGGTACATGACGACGCGCTGGGGCGATTCTATGCCGATGCGATGGCCGAAGACGGCACGGATTTCGTCAACGCGCCGGTGCCGGGGGGCGAATTGCCGACCTCGCGCAGCATGATTTTCGTCTCGCCCGATGGTGAGCGATCGATGAACACGTATTTGGGCATTTCCGCGGAACTTGGCCCCGATGACGTGTCCGAGGATGTGGCCGCGCAGGCGGAGATCCTGTTCCTTGAGGGGTATCTGTACGACAAGCCAAAGGGCAAAGACGCGTTCGAGCGGGCCGCAAAAGTCTGCCAGGACGCGGGCGGCAAGGCCGGGATTGCGCTGTCCGATCCGTTCTGCGTGGATCGGCATCGTGACGGGTTCAAGTATCTGGTCGAGGACCGGATGGATTACGTCATCGGCAACGCCGATGAGTGGATGTCGTTGTATCAGACCGACGATCTGAACGCGGCTCTGGACCGGGCCGCCAAATCCTGCCCGCTGGTGGTGTGTACGCATTCAGGCGAGCCGGTGAGGCTGATCGCTGGTGATACGCGCGTCGAGATTCCGGTGACACGGGTCGTGCCCGTCGATGCGACGGGGGCTGGCGACCAGTTCGCGGCGGGTTTCCTGTTCGGGTACGGACAGCGGTTGGATCTGGCTGTGTGCGGCGAGATGGGCGTGATCGCGGCGGCGGAGGTGATTTCGCATGTCGGCCCGCGTCCGCAGACCAACATCCTTGCGAGCTATCGCGCGCGCGGTCTGGCCTGATTTGCTTGACAGCGCCGGGTGCAGGGGGCGACATCTGCGCCGACCTATTCAGACGGAGGCATGACATGGCCGCTTACGACGATCAGAACATCTTCGCCAAGATCCTGCGCGGCGAGATCCCCAATGACACGGTGCTGGAAACCGAGCACACGTTGGCGTTTCGTGACATCCGCCCGCAGGCACCGCACCATGTTCTGGTTATCCCCAAGGGGCCATACGTGACATATGACCATTTCGCGGCGGAAGCCTCGGACGTGGAGATCCTGGATTTTACCCGCGCGGTCGCAAAGATTTGTGCCGATCTGGGTGTCGGACCGGTGAACGGTGGCGATGGGGCACGGTTTATCTCGAACGCGGGCGAACATGGCGTGCAGGAAGTCCCGCATATGCATGTCCACATTCTGGCCGGGCGACCGCTGGGGCGGATGCTGGAACACGTCTGATCCGTTTGCCGGTCCCGGTCATGGAGATATGCGCCGGGATCGACTTCGTGTATGATCGCGGTATCCGGTCGGGCGCATCCGCCCGCTTAAGGGGGATACCGCCATGCCCGTTACCTTGGATATTCAACAGCCCCAGCCCTTCGATCTTGTCGGTGCGCGCATCCTGATTGCAGGAAATGCCGCCGCCTTCGAGGGAACGCTGAGCATTCGCGTGTCCGAGGGGCACGACGAATATTCCAGCTTCACGAATGTCGGATCACTGGGCCTGAAGCAGTTTCAGGCCGCGATCGACATCCCCGAGAGCAACAGCTTCAAGTTGAACCGGCTGTTCCTGACGCTGGCCGATGATACCGGCAACGAGAACGGCCCAGCGGTCGTCATACCTGTGCTGTTCGGTCCGCGCATCCTGCCCGGATATGGCGGGTGGCAGCCCTACACGGTGAAATCGGGCGATACGCTGACCAAGATCGCACAGCATCAATATGGCAACACGAATTATCAGCCGATTTTCGAGGCAAACCAGCATATCCTGACCGACCCGAACGTGATCTTCCCGGGCCAGATGCTGAGAATACCGCGCGACGATATCTGACGCTTTGGAACCTTACCCCGCTGCCTTGGCCGTTCCACCGGTATGCGCCCCGTGTGTCAGCGCCAGGAACACGTCTTCCAGGTCCGGTTCTTCGGTTTTGACGTCATCAATGCTGATCCCGGCCTGATAGAGAGCATCCAGAATGCGGCGGGGCGAGGTGTCGGACTTGCGGTAGTCGAAGGCCAGGCTGCCATCGGCGCGGGTGCTGACCTCGACATCGGGAATGTCGGGCAGGGGGCCGGTCAGATCTTGCTCAGGCGTAATGACCAGTGTTTTCGCGTCAAGGCGGCCAAGCAGGGCTTCGGTCGTGTCGCGCACGATAAGCTCGCCATGGTTGATGATGGCGATCTCGTCGCACATCTCCTGCGCCTCTTCCAGGTAGTGGGTGGTCAGGATAATGGTCATCCCCTGTTCATTGAGCCTGCGCACGTTCCGCCACAGCATCTGGCGCAACTCGATATCAACACCGGCGGTGGGTTCATCGAGCACCAGAACCTGCGGACTATGCACCAGCGCCTTGCCCAGAAGAAGCCGCCGCCGCATCCCGCCTGACAGCGCCCGGGCATAGGCGTCGGCCTTGTCGGTCAGGCCGATCATTTCCAGGATCTCGTTGGTCTTGCGCTGCGATTTCGGCACGCCATACAGCCCCGCCTGCACATCGAGCGATCCGCGCGCGGTGAAAAACGGGTCCATGTTCAATTCCTGCGGCATCACACCGATAGAGGCGCGCGATTGCCGCGGGTTCACGTCCTGATCGAATCCCCAGATCTTCACGTTGCCCGCGGACTTCAGGACCAGCCCCGCAAGGATGTTGATCAGCGTGGACTTGCCTGCGCCATTCGGTCCCAGAAGGCCGAAGATGGATCCTGCCGGGATCGACAGATCGATGCCCTTCAGTGCTTCTTTCGGAGGTTGGTTGCCTTGCGCCGCATAGGTTTTACGAAGCCCGGTGATCTCGATTGCGTTACGTGTCATGTGGGCTCCTTGTGGTGGGGCTGGCCTTATTGCCGTGCTCGGCGCAATTATGCTAGGCGCAACCTAAGCCGCGTTGCGGCCAGCGACAACCTGTGGAGCTAAGCTAAGATGACGATCGAGCCACCAGAAACAGAAGTGGTCAACGTATGGCGCGTGTCCTGTGACGGCAGCGGGCCGGGTCTTGGGCATCCGCGCGTGTGGCTGGCGCTGCCGCGTGACACGGGTTGGGTCGAATGCGGCTATTGCGACAAGAAGTTCGTGCATGTGGACTTCGCGGGCAAAGAAGAAGACGCTTGACGTAAGCTGTGGCGTCCCGCCGGTCTTCGCGCTAACACAATGCGCGTAACGACGGCTGAGAGGGACGATCAATGGCATTCGGCAAGGGGCACCATCTTCACCTGATCGACGGATCGGCCTTCATCTTTCGGGCCTATCATGCCTTGCCGCCACTGACGCGGAAATCGGACGGTTTGCCGGTGGGTGCCGTTGCCGGTTTCTGCAACATGCTGTTCAAGTATATCGAGGACAATAACGGCCCCGATGCGCCGACGCATGCTGCCGTGATCTTCGACAAGGGCAGCCATACCTTCCGAAACGATCTTTACGATCTCTACAAGGCGAACCGGGATGAAATGCCCGAGGATCTGCGCCCGCAGATGCCGCTGACACGCGAAGCGACACGGGCCTTCAACGTGGCCTGCGAGGAAATCGAAGGGTTCGAGGCCGACGACATCATTGCCACGCTGGCCTGTCAGGCGCGCGATGCAGGCGGGCGCGTGACGATCATCAGCTCCGACAAGGACCTGATGCAGCTGGTTGGCGGGGGCGTCGAGATGCTCGACGCGATGAAGAATGCCCGCATCGATGTCGAGGGCGTGGAGGCGAAGTTCGGTGTGGGGCCGGAACGCGTCGTGGATGTGCAGGCGTTGGCGGGTGATAGCGTGGATAACGTGCCGGGGGCGCCGGGGATCGGGATCAAGACTGCGGCGCTGCTGATCAACGAATACGGCGATCTGGAAACGCTTCTCGAACGCGCGGGCGAGATCAAACAGCCCAAGCGCCGCCAGACGCTGATCGATCATGCGGAACAGATCCGCATTTCCAAGCAGTTGGTGCAGCTTGACTGCAATACACCGCTGGAATTCACGCTCGATGATCTGGAGGTGCGCGAACCCGAGGCCGAGACGCTTCTTGATTTCCTGACCAAGATGGAGTTCCGCACGCTGACGAAGCGTGTGGCCGACCGGCTGGGCGCGGAGATGCCCGTGATGCCGGAGCCGAAGGCGGACGAACCCGCGGCCGTGGTGGCGGAGGTTGTCCCGTTCGATCCCGACAAATACGAAACTGTCGCGGATGAGGCGGCTTTGCAGAAATGGATCGACCTGATCCATGAACGCGGCTGGGTGGCGATCGATACCGAAACGACCAGTCTGAACGAGATGCGTGCCGACCTGGTCGGTATCTCGCTTGCGGTAGAGGCGGGGTCGGCCTGCTACATCCCGCTGGCGCATAAGGCGGCGGCGACGGGTGATCTGTTCGGGTCCGACGATCTGGCGGACGGCCAGATGCCGATGGATCGGGCGCTGGAAATGCTCAAGCCCGTGCTGGAGGATGACGCGATCCTAAAGATCGGGCAGAACATGAAGTATGACGCCAAGATTTTCGCGTCCTACGGTATCGCGATTGCACCCATCGACGATACGTTGCTGATTTCCTATGCGCAGAATGCGGGGCTGCACAATCACGGGATGGATGTGCTGTCGGAACGGTATCTGTCGCATACGCCCATTCCGATCAAGCCGCTGCTGGGGTCGGGCAAGTCGGCGATCACCTTCGACCGGGTGCCGGTGGACAAGGCCACGGCCTATGCCGCCGAGGATGCGGACATCACGCTGCGGCTGTGGCAGGTGCTGAAGCCGGGGCTGCACAAGGCGAAGGTCACGACCGTTTACGAGACGCTGGAACGTCCGCTGGTGCCGGTGCTGGCGCAGATGGAGCGCACGGGCATCAAGGTGGACCGCGATACGCTGTCGCGCATGTCGAACGCCTTCAGCCAGAAAATGGCTGGATTGGAAGCGGAAATCCACGAGCTTGCGGGCGAAAAGTTCAATGTCGGATCGCCCAAGCAACTGGGCGAGATCCTGTTCGACAAGATGGGACTGGAAGGCGGCAAGAAGGGCAAGACCGGCGCATGGTCCACGCCCGCCAATGTCTTGGAAGATCTGGCCACCGAACATGATTTGCCGGGCCGCGTGCTGGACTGGCGGCAGTTATCCAAGCTGAAATCGACCTACACCGACGCATTGCAGGAGCATATCAATCCGGAAACGGGGCGGGTGCATACGTCCTATTCCATCGCGGGGGCAAACACGGGGCGGCTGGCGTCAACCGATCCGAATCTGCAAAACATCCCCGTCCGGTCCGAGGAAGGGCGTCGCATCCGCGAGGCGTTTGTTGCCGATGAGGGCAAGGTTCTGTTGTCGCTCGACTACAGCCAGATCGAACTGCGCATCCTTGCCCATATAGCGGATATCGACGCGCTCAAGCAGGCGTTCTTGGACGGGCAGGACATTCATGCCATGACCGCGTCGGAGATGTTCAACGTGCCGATCGAGGGCATGGACCCGATGATCCGTCGGCAGGCGAAGGCGATCAACTTCGGGGTGATCTACGGGATTTCGGGCTTCGGGCTGGCGCGTAACCTGCGTATCCCGCGTGGCGAGGCGCAGGGCTTTATCGATCGCTATTTCGAGCGTTTCCCTGGTATCCGCGCCTATATGGACGACACGATTGCCTTTGCGAAGGACCATGATTTCGTCCAGACGCTGTTCGGTCGCAAGATCCACACGCCCGAGATCAACGCGAAGGGGCCGCATGCCGGGTTTGCCCGCCGTGCCGCGATCAACGCGCCGATCCAAGGGACCGCTGCTGATGTGATCCGGCGTGCCATGATCCGGATGCCCGAAGCGATTGCCGATTTGCCCGCCAAGATGCTGCTGCAGGTTCATGATGAATTGCTGTTCGAGGTGGATGAAGCTGCGGTCGACGACACCATCGCGCGGGTCAAGGATGTGATGGAAAACGCGGCCATGCCCGCAGTTGAACTGTCTGTGCCGTTGACCGTCGATGCGGGGCAGGGCGCGAACTGGGCCGAGGCGCACTAAGGTCTAGTGTTCGGTTTCGCAATGGCTGTGATCGCTGAAGGCCTGCAGCAGGTCGCAGCCATGTGCGTGATCGCCGTCACAGGCGCGCAGCATGCGTTTCAACTCAGACTCAAGCCGCTTGAGCCGCGCGATGCGCGACTGAACATCGCTCAGATGCGCCTGCGCGATGTGGTGGGCCTCTGACAGTTCGGCGGCGGATGTCTCGTCCAGCGTTATCAACGCGCGGATCGCATCAAGCGACAGTCCCAGTTCCCGCGCATGCTTTATGAAAGACAGCCTTTCCAGCCCGTCCCTGGAATAGCGCCGCTGGTTGCCATTGGTGCGTCCCTCGGGCTCGACCAGCCCCATCTGTTCGTAGTAGCGGATCGTGGGGATTTTCACACCCGTTTCGCGGGACAGATCACCAATGGACAGCATGTCGAAAAAACCTCTTGAACCTCTAGTCGCTAGAGAGATTAGATAGATCAGCATCCGCTTGCAAATGAGAGACGACAGGATGCCACACGATCACCACGGCCATCATCACCACCATCACATCGACCCGGACGCGGGCGACGCGCGGGTCGCCTGGGCCATTGGCGTGAACATGCTGTTGACGGTCGCGCAGATCGTGGGCGGGTTGTTCGCCGGGTCCATCGCGTTGATCGCAGATGCCATACACAACCTGTCCGACGCCATGTCGCTGGTCATTGCGTTTGTCGCGCGCAAGATTGCGCGGCGTCCGTCGGATGCGGATATGACTTTTGGCTATGCGCGCGCGGAAATCGTGGCGGCGCTGATCAACTACACGACACTGATCCTGATCGCGATCTATCTGGCGTATGAGGCCGTCTGGCGGCTGTTTGACCCGACCGAGGTCAAAGGCTGGATCGTGGTGGTCGTCGCGGGCATTGCACTGGCGGTGGATACTGTTACCGCCTTGTTGACCTATCGCATGTCCAAGGACAGCATGAATATTCGTGCGGCGTTCTTGCACAACGTCGCCGATGCGCTCGCCTCGGTGGCTGTGATTATCGGCGGTGTCCTGCTGCTTCTTTACGATTGGCGGCTGGTCGATCCAATCATTACAATCGGGATCTCGGGCTACATCCTGTGGCATTCGCTGGTCGAGATCGGGCCGGTGATTCGCATCCTGATGCTCGGGACGCCGTCATCGGTGGATGTGGCCGAACTGATCGACGCGGTGGAGGCGCTGCCGGGCGTTGACGACGTGCACCACCTGCATATCTGGCAGATCGACGAGAAGCACGCGTCGCTTGAGGCGCATATCGTGTCTGATGCCGATGCGGGAGAGGTTATCCCGCTTGTGCGGGGGCTGCTGTCCGACCGGTTTGGCATCAGTCACGCGACTTTGCAGGTGGAGCGGTCGGTGACGGCCTGTGAAGAGCCTTCAGTGATCGGTCATGCCTAAGCCAGGTCTGCGCTCGGCTGGATGGGAAAGAAGGTGCCGCCGGAGGTGATGCCGAACCACGCCTTGCCGTGAATGTCGCGCTCCTCGCCGAGATCGACCAGCCGGTAGAATGTCTTGCGGTCAATCAGCGCTTCCAACCGGTCGCGGACCAGCACATAGGGTGCGGGTTCGCCGGTGGCCTGATCAATCGTTACCCGGATCGGGGTGTCCGGTCCGGCGGTGGTCCGGTCGCCCACATTGGTCGTGAAGGTCAGCGATTGGGTGCCGTCCGGGCCACCGACGTCGACGTCAATGGCGATGAAGGGTGCGTCTTCGACCGCAATCCCGACTTTCTCGACCGGAGTGACGAGGAAATAGTCTTCGCCATCCTTGCGCAGGATCGTGGAAAACAGCCGCACCATTGCGGGCCGTCCAATTGGTGTGCCCTCATAGAACCACGTTCCGTCGCGAGCGATTCGCATGTCCAGATTCCCGCAAAAGGGCGGGTTCCATTTGTGCACAGGCGGTAAGCCTTTCCTGGCGGCTTTTGTGGCGGCGGCGGCGATGCTGTCAGTGGTGGGCTTCACGATAAGGTGCCTGACTGCGTTTGTCGTTTGAGTTCTGGCCGATAAATCGGTTCAATGAACCTATAGGTCAACAGGGGGTTTGTCATGGCGGATGACACCGAACTCGTCATCGAGATCGAGGCGCTGGAAGAAAAGCTGGCGGCCGCGAAGACCAGCATCACGCGGCGTTTCATCGGCCAGACGCAAGTTGTCGATCTGGCGCTGACGGCGTTGCTATGCGGGGGGCACGGGTTGCTGGTCGGGCTGCCGGGGCTGGGCAAGACGCGGCTTGTCGAAACACTGGGCGTGGTGATGGGGCTGAATGCCGCACGCGTGCAGTTCACCCCCGATCTGATGCCTGCCGATATTCTGGGGTCCGAAGTGCTGGAAACGGGCACCGATGGGGCGCGCACCTTCCGGTTTATCGAAGGCCCGATTTTTTGCCAGTTGCTGATGGCGGACGAGATCAACCGCGCCAGCCCCAGAACCCAGTCGGCGCTGCTGCAGGCCATGCAGGAAAAATCCGTGACCATAGCAGGGCAGGCCCATGCGTTGGAGCCGCCGTTTCACGTTCTGGCCACGCAGAACCCGATTGAACAGGAGGGCACTTATCCGTTGCCAGAAGCGCAACTGGACCGCTTCCTGGTGCAGATCGACGTGAAGAACCCCGACCGCGATACCGAGCGTGACATTCTGCTTGCCACGACAGGTGTGGAGGAGGCGCTGGCAGAGCCGGTTTTCGCAGCGCAGGAGTTGATCGACGCGCAGACATTGCTGCGCCGGATGCCGGTTGGCGAGGCCGTGATGGACGCGATCCTGGATCTGGTTCGGGCTTGTCGTCCCGATAATGACGCCGCACCACAGATCGTGCGCGAAATGGTGTCCTGGGGGCCGGGGCCGCGTGCGGCGCAGGCACTGATGCTGACGGTGCGGGCGCGCGCGCTTCTGGAAGGGCGGCTGGTGCCCACGCGCGATGATGTGCTGGCGATGGCCGTTCCGGTGTTGCAGCACCGGATGCAGATGAACTTTGCGGCGCGTGCAGGGGGTATCATGCTGGAGCAGGTGATCCGTGAGGCGGTCAGCGTCATGGAAACGGACAGAGCGGCGGCTTGAGCGATATCGCCCATATCCGCGCGGGCGCAGAAGCGCTCGCCGCCCCGATGCCGCCGCTTTTGGCGGAGGCGGAGCATCTGGCCAGCACAATGCAGCTTGGTGAGCATGGTCGTCGCCGTCCAGGTATGGGGTCCGAATTCTGGCAGTTTCGTGCAGCCCAACCCCATGACGAGGTGCGTGACATCGACTGGCGGAGATCCGCGCGGTCGGACGCGCATTTCATCCGCCAGAAGGAATGGCAGGCGGCGCAGACGGTGCTGGTCTGGGTGGATGGAGCATCATCCATGAGCTTTGCCTCCAGGGGTGTGCCAAGCAAGTGTGACCGTGCCAATGTGCTGGCGCTGGCGACCTCGATCCTGTTGCTGCGCGGCGGTGAACGTGTCGGATTGTCCGGACCTCTGGCCCCGCCCCGACGGGGAGAAGCGCAGATCGGGAGGATGCTGCAGGCGCTGAGCGTGCCCCACACCGCCGACGAATACGGCGCACCCGAGGTTTCGGGGTGTCCGTCCCATGCGCGGGCGCTGTTCGTGTCAGATTTTCTGGGCGATATCGGTCCGATCGAGGCGGCAATGGCCGAAGCCGTCGATCGCGGGATGCGTGGAACGCTGTTGCAGGTGCTTGATCCCGAAGAGATTGCTTTCCCGTTCCGTGGGCGCACGATTTTCGAAAGCATGGCCGGCGCTTTGCGGTATGAAACGAAGCAGGCGGGGGCGCTGCGCGACCGCTACCTGTCCAGACTGGCGGAGCGGCGGGCGCGGCTGTCCGATCTCGCGAAGCTCAGCGGTTGGCATTACCACTGCCATGATACCAAGGACGGCGCCCAAGCTGCGCTGCTGTGGGTTTATGCCGCGTTGGAGCCGGTGCGCTGATGCTGATGCTCGGCCCCATAGGGTTCGCCGCGCCTTGGGTGCTGTCGGGGCTGCTGATCCTTCCCGTTCTGTGGTTGCTTCTGCGTGTCATGCCGCCGTCGCCCGTGCGGCGGCGGTTTCCCGGCGTGGCTTTGCTGCTGGGTCTTCAGGATGACGATGCGGATACGGACAAGACTCCGTGGTGGCTGCTGTTGCTGCGCACACTGGCGGCGGCGGCGATCATCATCGGATTCGCGGGGCCGATTCTGCACCCGCAGGAGCGTCGAGACGGTGACGGTCCGCTGCTGGTGCTGGTCGATGCGACATGGGCCGATGCGCGCGATTGGGACCGCCGCATTGGGCAGATCCGGTCGCTGCTGACAGAAGCCGGTCGCCGTGGTCGTCCCGTCACGCTCGTATCGACGACAGAACTGCCCGCCGAGATGCCCGAGTTTCTGGCTGCCGATGTCTGGCAGCGACGGCTGGCTGGCTTGCAGCCGCAACCCTGGCAACCGGATGCCGAGGCGCTGACGGTATTTGCGGCGGCGGTGCCGGAGGGCACCGATACCTACTGGCTGTCCGATGGCGTTGCGCGGCCTGGCCGGATGGAAGCGGCTGATATGCTGCAATCGCGCGGAACGCTTACGGTGTTCGAAAGCGGGACGCCCGTGTTTGGTCTGGAGCCGGCCGTGTTTGACGGGCGGTCCATCGAACTGGGCGCGCTGCGGTCTGATGATACCGGCGCGGCGGAGGTTACAGTGTCCGCGCGTGGGCTGGACCCTACAGGGGTGGAGCGTGAACTTGCGCGCCTAGATCTGGGCTTCGAGGCGGGATCGACCCGGGCGCAGGCGCGCTTGTCACTGCCGGCAGAACTGCGCCATCGAGTCACGCGGTTCGAGATTGAAGGCGTGCGGTCGGCCGGTGCCGTGACGCTGACCGGTGACGCCTTGCAACGGCGCGAAGTCGCCTTGATCGCGGGTCGCGAGGATCGTGAAGGTTTGGAGGTCCTTTCTCCACTTCTCTACCTTGAAAAGGCGTTGCAGCCGACCGCCGACCTGGTCGAGGGCAGCTTGGTCGATGTGCTTCTGGCCAGCCCGGATGTGATCATTTTGACCGATGTGGCCACCTTGTCGCCCGTGGAAGAACAGGGCCTGATCGACTGGGTGGAAGAAGGCGGCCTATTGGTGCGCTTTGCCGGAAACCGTCTGGCGGCGAGCGATGTCAGCCGTGATACCGAAGATCCGCTGATGCCTGTGCGACTGCGCTCGGGCGGTCGTACGATTGGCGGGGCCATGGCATGGGGCGAGCCCAAGCGGTTACAGCCCTTCACGGAGGAGTCTCCATTTTACGGCCTGCCGATTCCCGATGATGTGCAGGTCAACGCGCAGGTTCTGGCGCAGCCCGACCCCGACCTGTCGGGTCGTGTGATCGCGGCGCTGACCGACAACACTCCGCTGGTCACGCGCAAGCAAATGGGGCAAGGCGGAATCGTTCTGTTCCATGTCACTGCGAATGCCGAATGGTCCAGCTTGCCGCTATCGGGACTGTTCGTGCAGATGCTGGAACGCCTGTCGATTTCCACCCGACCCGATGCGCCATCGGCAGAGGAACTGGCGGGCACGACCTGGCAGGCGGATCGCTTGCTGGACGGGTTCGGCAATCTCCATGATGCAGGCACGCGCGCAGGAATCGACGGTAAGCAACTGGCCGAGGCTGTGCCCGGACCCCGGTTGCCGCCGGGACTCTATTCTGACGAAGACAGGCAGTTTGTGCTGAATACGCTCGGCCCCGACGCGAAACTCGCGCCTACCGTCTGGCCGGATGACATCCCGGTCGAAGGCGTCGCGCTGGCGCGTGAACGTTTGCTGAAAGGCGCGTTACTGGCCTTGGCCCTGGCGTTGCTTGCAACTGACATTATCGCCTCGCTTGCCCTGTCCGGTCGGATCGGGCTGCGGCGCGCAGGTGGGGCGGCAGTGGTCCTGCTGGCTGTTGTCCTCGCATCGCAACACGCGTCGGCGCAGGAAACCGACGATGCTGCTGCTATTGCGGCGACGAGCGAGGTGCGACTGGCCTATGTCGTGACCGGCGATCCTGCGCTTGACGAAGTGACGGAGGCTGGTCTTTCCGGGCTGTCGCGGGTTCTGTTCAACCGGACGACCATAGAACCGGCAGAACCCGTCGCCGTCGATCTGGAACGAGACGAGTTGTCCTTCTACCCGATCCTTTACTGGGCCGTGTCGCCAGATCAGCCTATCCCCTCCGCCGAAGCTTATGCACGGCTGAACAGGTATCTTCGCACGGGCGGCATGATCCTGTTCGACACGCGGGACGGCGATATCGCGACCGCAGGAAACACGACGGCTGAGGGACGACGGCTTCAGCAGCTGGCGCAGGAGCTGGATATCCCGCCACTGGAACACCTGCCGCCAGATCATGTGCTGACCCGCAGCTTCTATCTGTTGCAGGATTTTCCCGGGCGCTACCAGGGCCGCAGCATGTGGGTCGAAGCCGCGCCTGCCGATGCAGTGCAGGCCGAAGGCATGCCGTTTCGTGATCTCAATGACGGTGTCACACCCGTTGTGATTGGCGGCAATGACTGGGCTGCGGCGTGGGCGATTGATGAGCGCGGCATGCCGCGTTTCTCGGTGGGCAGTGGCTGGACCGGCGAACGCCAGCGCGAGATGGCTTACCGCTTCGGTGTCAATCTGGTGATGCATGTGCTGACGGGCAATTACAAATCCGATCAGGTCCATGTGCCTGCTCTTCTGGACAGGCTGGGCCAATGATGGGCGAACAGGTCATATTTTCTCCGCTCATTGATCTGCGCGTGATCATTGTGCTGGCTGCGGTCTTTGCTGGTCTGCTGTATTGGGCCGCGATACGGAATTTGCCGGGTTGGGGCTTGCGGGCGCTATCGGCGCTGGTTCTGCTGCTGGCGATTGCCAACCCGTCGCTACAGAACGAACAGCGCGACCCGCTAAGTGACATCGTGTTGTTGCTGGTCGATGAAAGCGCCAGCCAGACGGTGTCCGACAGGTCCGAACAGACCGCACAGGCCGTCGCGCGGATTGAGGCAGAGATCGCTGCGCTCGACAACACCGAGCTGCGCGTGATCCCTGTGGGTGACGGGCCAGACAATAGCGGGACGCTGATGATGCAGGCGCTCAATCAGGCGCTGGCGTCGGAACCGCGCGGTCGCATTGCGGGCATCATTGCCGTAAGTGACGGTCGCGTCCACGATGTCGATCAGGGTCCGGAACTGCCCGCGCCGCTGCAGGTACTGCTGACGGGGCATGCGAGCGACTGGGACCGGCGGCTGATCGTCAAGAACGCGCCCTCCTTCGCGATCATGGATGAGGAGTTCGAGATCATCCTGCGCATCGAGGAACAGGGCCGCGTGCCGCAGGGCGGGCGCGGCACCGTGACCCTGACGCTGACCCATGACGGGGAATCGCAGGTGGATTTCGACGTGCCGGTTGGGCAGGATCTGTCCATCCCCGTGCAGCTTCCGCATGGCGGGCGGAATGTCATCCAGCTTTCCATTCCGGGTGAAGACGGTGAACTGACCGCTCGAAACAACGCGGCTGTACTGGAAATCAACGGCGTCCGGGACCGGTTGCGGGTGCTGCTCGTTTCGGGCGAGCCGCATCCCGGCGAACGAACATGGCGCAACCTGCTGAAATCCGACAGCGCGGTGGATCTGGTGCATTTCACCATTCTGCGCCCGCCGGAGAAACAGGACGGCGTGCCGGTCACGGAACTGTCCCTGATCGCTTTTCCGACGAATGAACTGTTCATGCAGAAGATCGACGAGTTCGATCTGATCATCTTTGATCGCTACCGGCGGCGGGGCATTTTGCCGATGCTGTATCTCGACAATGTGCGTCGCTATGTCGAGGACGGGGGCGCGGTGCTGGTGGCGGCGGGGCCGGATTACGCATCCGCGTCCAGCATCTTTCGCTCGCCCTTGTCCGAGATCTTGCCGGGCGAGCCGACGGGACGCGTGATCGAGGAAGGGTTCAGGCCAGAAGTCACCGAGCTTGGACATAAGCACCCAGTCACACAAGGTCTGGAGAAAGAGCACGGCGCGGGCGCGGAGAGCGCGCTGGAGGATGCGCCCTGGGGACGCTGGTTCCGCCACATCGACGTTCAGCCGCATGACGCGCAGGAGGTAATGACCGGGTTCGAGGGTCGTCCCATGCTGATCCTCGACCGCGTGGGCGAGGGCCGTGTGGCGCTGTTGGCATCCGATCATGCCTGGCTGTGGAATCGCGGCTTTGAAGGGGGCGGCCCGCAGTTGGAACTGCTGCGACGTCTTGCCCATTGGATGATGAAGGAACCGGAGCTTGAAGAAGAGGCGCTGACCGCAAGCGCTTCGGGCCAGGCAATGACAGTCACGCGCCGGACGCTCGGTGATGCACCGCAGGAATTCACGATCGAGGCGCCGGATGGCACGGTCCTGACAGTATCACCCGAGGAAGCCGAGCCGGGGCGTTACCAGGCGCAGATCACCGGCGATCAGATGGGCGTCTACAAGATCACCGACGGTAAGATGCAGACCGTCGCCGCGCTTGGTCCGTCGGCGCCCAAGGAGTTCGAGCAAACCATCGCCACGGCAGAGGTGCTCGATCCGCTCGTCGATACGATGCGTGGCGGTATCCTGCCAATCGAGGCGGGTCTGCCCGACATCCGCACGGTCGGTGCCGGGCGTCCCGCTGCAGGTCGCGGCTGGATCGGGATCACGCCGAGAGAGGCCTATAACACCACCGGCGCTATCATCCGCCCCGTGCTGCCCGTCTGGGCCTATGTCATGCTGGCGCTGTTGTTGGTGATCGGTGCGTGGCTTTGGGAGGGCCGCCGCAAGGGGCCGCCGGTCAGCGGCGCGTAAGGGGGCTGCGGGTCTCGGCCCAGCCCGTCACATTGCACTTCGCACGAATGAAAATGGGTTCATCCGGTAAACCGGGCAAGTTCAGCGACCGCGTAAAGGGCTGTTCGTTCTCGTGCGCGTGCAGCAGTTCGCGCGTGCCGATCACATCCCCGTTTTCGGTTTCAACGCGCCAGCCATCGGCGTAGTGGTCCCATCCCGTATCGCCATGGCGCAGCGTGACCGACACAGTGCCGGATGCGTCGGCCACTGCATCGACGATCCGGGGCGGATCGGCGAAGACGGGCGTGGCAAGGCTCGCAACGATCAGGAATTCACGGATCATTCTTCGGGCTCCAGCAGGATGGAACGGGTGTTCGACCAGTATTCACGCCGCAGGATGACATAGAGCGTCATGAGCGTAGCGATGATCAGGGGGGCAGCTCCGACCAGCCAGGCCAGCCCGCCAAGCGCAAAATAGACAGACCGCAAGCCGCGATTGAAGGCTCTCGCAGCGGTAATGTTCAGCTTTGCCGCCTTCTCCGCGCGGATCAGCGCCAACGGGTCGTCATGATCGTTCGGGATCGCCCCCATCATTACCGAACAATAGCCGAAGACACGATGCGACCAGACAAAGTTCAGAAAGGCCATCGTGACCATCAGCAGGATGACGAGGATCTTCAATTCCCACACCACCGCAGGGATCGCGTCCAGGGACAAATCCTCGGCGATGAGCGTCAGGTGCTCGGTATTGCCGACCAGCGCCAGCCCGCCGCCGATAGCAATCATGCAGGCGGATGCGAAAAACGCGGTGCCGTCGCGCATGCTGACGGTGATCATGGCATCGAACACACGCGGGTCTCGCGTAATCACGTGTCGAAGCCAGTCCATCCGGTAGCTGCGCATCAGCGCCGTCGTCGATGGGTGTCGTGTCTGGCTGCTTTCGATGATCCGACCGACCAGCCACCACGACACCCAGAAGAAGCCGACCGCGATATAGTCGAGCGTCGTCAGCGGGGCGATCATCGCGATCGCGTCGAAGGTAAATGCCTGCTCCATGAGTCGACATTAAACTGACGTGGCACTGCCTTGCCATATGCAAAAATTGGTAATAATGTTTTACCAATTACAGGGAGAGCCAGCAATGGACATGCCAGCCCCGTCCCGGCGGGTTCTAGACCGCAAGGCCGACATCGTTGCGCGGCTGCAGGATATTCTGCCCGCCGAGGCCGTGATTTCGGACGAGGCGGAAACCCGTGCCTATGAATGCGATGCGCTGACGGCGTATAAATGTCCGCCACTCGCCGCCGTTCTGCCCGCCACGACCGAAGAAGTCGCTGCCGTTCTGAAGCTTTGCCATGAAGAAGACGTGCCGGTCGTGCCGCGAGGATCGGGTACATCGCTTGCCGGGGGCGCACTGCCCACGGCGGACAGCATCATCCTTGGTGTGTCGCGCATGAACGCGGTTCTGGAAACCGACTATGACAACCGGCTGATTCGCGTGCAGACGGGCCGTACCAACCTTAGCGTCAGCGGCGCGGTCGAGGAGGAAGATTTCTTCTACGCACCCGACCCGTCGTCACAGCTGGCCTGTGCCATCGCGGGCAATATCGCCATGAACTCGGGCGGGGCGCATTGCCTGAAATACGGCGTGACCACCAACAACCTTCTGGGTGTGAAGATGGTGTTGATGGATGGGACGATCATCGAGTTGGGCGGCGGGCATCTCGACGCACCGGGGCTCGATCTTCTGGGTGTGATCTGCGGCTCCGAAGGGCAGCTTGGCGTCGTGACCGAAGCCACGTTGCGCATCCTGCACAAGCCCGAGGGGGCAAAGCCCGTGCTGATGGGTTTTGACAGTTCCGAAGCGGCGGGTGCTTGCGTGTCCGACATCATCAAGGCGGGTGTCTTGCCTGTCGCAATCGAATTCATGGACCGTCCCTGTATCCGCGCGTGCGAGGCGTTTGCCCATGCCGGATACCCCGATTGCGAAGCCCTGTTGATCATCGAAGTCGAAGGCAGCCGCGCCGAGATCGACCACCAGCTATCCCTGATCATCGAGATCGCAAAGCAACATGACCCGATAGAGATCCGCGAAAGCGGTTCTGAAGCGGAAAGCCAGCGCATCTGGCTGGGCCGCAAATCCGCCTTCGGCGCGATGGGGCAGATCAACGATTACATGTGTCTCGATGGCACGATCCCGGTGACATCGCTTCCCTTCGTTCTGCGCCGAATTGGCGAGATGTCGAAGGAATTCGGCCTGGAGGTTGCCAATGTCTTCCATGCGGGTGATGGCAACATGCACCCGCTGATCCTGTTCAATGCCAATCAGCCCGGACAGTTGGAAACCTGCGAAGCGTTCGGGGCCGAGATATTGAAGCTCTGTGTCGAAGCTGGCGGATGCCTGACTGGTGAGCATGGCGTGGGTGTCGAAAAGCGCGATCTGATGCTGACCCAATACACCGCCGAGGATCTGGAGGCGCAGCTACGTGTGAAGGATGTATTCGACCCGAAATGGCTGTTGAACCCCGCCAAGGTCTTCCCCCTGTCGATTTCGCTCGACCGGAGGCAGGCGGCATGATCCGGCCCGCATCCGAATCCGAACTGGCTGATATCATCCGCGACACCCCTGATCCGCTGGCGATTCAGGGTGGCGGAACACGCGGGATTGCGCGCGAGGGCAAGGCGCTGACCACAAGCGCATTGACCGGCATCACGCTTTACGAACCCGGTGCGCTGACGCTCGTGGTCAAGGCGGGCACCACCGTCGCCGAGATCGAAAAAACCCTTGATACCGAGGGCCAGCGTCTGGCGTTTGAACCGATGGATCATCGCGGGTTGCTTGGTACGGAAGGTACGCCCACCATCGGCGGCGTCGTGGCCGCCAACGTGTCCGGCCCGCGCCGCATCCAGACAGGCGCCTGCCGTGATCACCTGCTGGGCGTGCGGTTCGTCGACGGGCGCGGCGAGATCGTGAAGAACGGTGGTCGTGTCATGAAGAACGTCACCGGCTACGATCTGGTGAAGCTGATGGGCGGCAGCTTTGGCACGCTCGGCGTCCTGACAGAGGTATCGCTGAAAGTCCTGCCCAAGCCGGAGGCCGTGGCGACCGTCATCCTGTCCGATCTGACGATTGCGCAGGCGGTGCAGGCCATGTCGGCGGCCCTCGGATCACCCTATGACGTCACGGGCGTGGCGCATCTGCCAGAGGCGCGCCAGACGATCATCCGACTGGAGGGGTTCGGCAACTCGGTCAGCTATCGGGCGCAAAAGCTTGAGGCCGCACTCGGACGTTTTGGCGCCGCGGGTATCGCGACGGATTTTGCGGAAGAATCCGACCGCTGGCGCGCTGTGCGAAATGTCGATGCGTTTCACGGCAAGGCGGGCGACGTCTGGAAGATTTCGGTCAAGCCGACGGACGCTCCCGCCTTGGTGAGCAGGCTGGACGGGACGCAAACCCTGCTCGACTGGGGTGGTGGGCTTGTCTGGGCGCTGGTGCCCGAAGGAACGGCATTGCGGGCCCGCATGGACGGGATCGCTGGCCATGCAACGCGTGTGCGCGGCTCGAACGACTCCGGCCCGGTTTTCCACCCGCAACCCGCCGCTGTCGAAACACTGGCGTCGGGTTTGCGCCAGCAATTTGACCCGCAGGGTATCCTGAACCCCGGATTGATGGGCTGACCGATGCAGACTAATTTCACGGAAGAACAGCTTCGCGACCCCGGCACGGCACGGGCCAATGAAATTCTGCGCGCTTGCGTGCATTGCGGCTTCTGCACGGCGACTTGTCCGACCTATCAGGTGCTTGGCGACGAACTGGATAGCCCACGTGGCCGCATCTACCTGATCAAGGACATGCTGGAAAAAGGCCGCCCAGCGGATGAAAAGACGGTCAAGCATATCGACCGTTGCCTGTCCTGCCTCGCCTGCATGACGACCTGCCCGTCAGGGGTACATTACATGCATCTGGTGGATGAGGCCCGCGCCTATATCGAGCGGACCTATAAGCGGCCATTCTCGGACCGGGCGCTGCGGTGGATGCTATCACGCGTCCTGCCCTATCCGGGCCGCTTCCGGCTGGCGCTGCTGGGCGCGAAGCTGGGGCGACCCTTCCGCGCCCTGATGCCGGATGCCCGCCTGCGTGCGATGCTCGACATGGCTCCGAAACATATCCCGCCCGTCAGCCGCAATGACGATCCGCAGACATTCGAACCCACCGCGCCGCACAAGAGGCGTGTCGCGCTGATGACGGGTTGTGCGCAAAAAGCGCTGAACACCGACATCAACGACGCCACGATCCGCCTGCTGCGGCGGCTGGGCTGCGAGGTGGTCATCGCCAAGGATATGGGCTGCTGCGGTGCGCTGGTGCATCATATGGGCCGCGAAGATGAAAGCCATGCCAGCGCCAAGCGCAACATCCGCGCATGGACCGCCGAGATGGACGGGCAGGGGCTGGATGCGATTGTCATCAACACTTCGGGTTGCGGCACGACCGTGAAGGATTACGGCCACATGTTGCGCAATGATCCCATGGCCAAAGACGCCGCGCGTGTGTCCGGGATCGCGATGGATGTCAGCGAATTGCTGGATGCGCTGGGCATTCCCGAACAACCCGATCAGGGGCTGCGCGTGGCCTATCACGCCGCATGTTCGCTCCAGCACGGTCAGAAGATCAAATCGACGCCCAAAGACCTGCTGAAACGCGCGGGTTTCGAGGTGGTGGAGCCCCGCGACAGTCATCTGTGTTGCGGATCGGCAGGTACCTACAACCTGATGCAGCCCGAGATCAGCGCGCAGTTGAAGGCTCGCAAGGTCGAGACGCTGGACGCCAGGAAGCCCGATGTGATCGCCGCCGGTAATATCGGTTGCATGATGCAGATCGGGTCAGGCACCGACACGCCGATCGTGCACACGGTGGAACTGCTCGACTGGGCGCTGGGCGGGCCGAAACCGCGCAGCCTCGGCTGAAGCCACTGGCGGATCACCGGTACGCGTGCCAGCATGGGCGTATGTTGCTGCGTGTTCTCTTCCTGTGCCTGCTCGCTCTGCCTGCTCTCGCCGAGAATAGCCAGCGCCACCTCATGACCGACACCGAACAGGCCGAATGGCCCGCCGTGGGGCGGTTGAACGTGGGTGGGCAGGGGCATTGTACCGCGACGCTGATCGCGCCGGATCTGGTTCTGACAGCGGCCCATTGTGTGTATAACCGGCGCACAGCGGCCATGTGGCGACCGGAGCGGCTGCATTTCCTGCCCGGATACCGCAAGGGCGACTACCTCGCGCATGGGATCGGGGCTGCACTGATTGCGCCCGATTGCGAGGTCACCGAGCACATCTCCGAATGTGACATCATCCTGATACGTCTTGCCGAGCCCATGCCAGCGACGATCGAACCTGTTCCACCGGCCTTGTCGGTCCATGTGGGGGATCGGGTCGATACGCTGTCCTACGGTCGGGATCGCTCACAGCTATTGTCCCGACAAAGCGATTGCCGGATTACAAAACGCCGCGATATGTTGCTACTGACCGATTGCGAAGCCACCCCCGGAGTGTCGGGTGCGCCGCTTGTGATCACGTCGCCGCACGGGCCAAAGGTTGCGGGTGTGATCTCTGCCGTGATTGACGCTGCACCGCCTGCGATACGCGGCGACGCGCTGGCCGTCAGTACCGATCAGGTGACACTCGAACGGCTATTTCAGGAAAATCGGGTGCCACGCGGTTCTTCGCGCAGCCCCCTTGACAGCCGGAAATCTCTTCCCAAATCTGTTTCATCGGGACGCCGCTTCGGGTTCCGGTACGCTAACCGGCCCGTCCAGATGGAGGGCTTTACATAGTTGTCGCTCAATGGAGGATGACCCATGCGAACTTTTGATCTCGCACCGCTTTACCGCGCAACCGTCGGTTTCGATCAGGTTGCCGATCTGATGGACCGTGTTCTGACCAAGGATGTCAGTCAGCCGTCCTACCCCCCTTACAACATCGAAAAAACTGCGGATGACGCCTGGCGTATTTCGATCGCCGTTGCAGGTTTTTCGGAAAGTGACCTGACCGTGGAAGTGCGTGAAAACGCGTTGATCATCGCGGCCGAGAAATCCGAAGAAACCGAAAATCGCACCTATCTGTACCGCGGCATCGCAACGCGCAGCTTTGAGCGCCGTTTCCATCTTGCTGATCATGTCCGCGTCTCCGGCGCGGCCTATCAAGACGGCATGCTGCATATCGATCTGTCCCGCGAGGTGCCCGAAGCACTGAAACCGCGTCAGATCGAAATCGCACGCGGCCTTCCCAAGCAAACGGTCGAAGGCAAAGCCGTCAACTGACAGCGAAGGATAGGGGTATGGCTGCCCGCAGGGCGGCCTCCCCGTGTGACGTGACAAGTTCCGGCCCGCACCAAACGGTGTGGGCCTTTGTATTTGCTCACATGTATCTGATCCAAGCTGCATATGGCTCAAGCCCATAAAGAGCGGGGTGTCCTGACCTGTGTCACATGAGGCGCGCGTTTCGCCGGAACATAAAGGATTTCTTCCAGTTCCCTCCGCGCCAACGCCACGCGCGTTATATCGGACCCTGCCACAGCCCGTGCAACGATCCGGGTCAGGGTTTCTTGCGCGCCCAGATCGCTTTCATTGATCCGCGCAAGATACTGGGTCAGGAATTCGTCATCGGGTTGTGTGCATCGGCTGGCTCATCCGTCGGCAGCGTGCCGGTGCAGGCCAACCCACCTTGCGGCTTGCCAAAAGAAAAAGGCCCGCGCGGAAACCGCACGGGCCGATTGGTTGGTTGAATTTGAGCAGCGGCTTAGCTGTTCGCGCTGCCGATCTGGAAGAACATCGTTTCGCCGGAATGATCATCCACACCGTCATTGTCGGTGGACACCCAGATCGTGCCGTCCTCAAGGATTGCCAGGCCTTCGACCTTGTCCAGAACATAGCCGCCGGTCGCCGCCAGATCCGGGATCAGGTCACGGACCTCTTCTTTCGCAACGACGGGCAAGTCGCCGCCCAATTCCGCAGGCTGCATCTGGTCCAGCGCGACGCGGTAGACCTTTTTCGTAACCGCCAGATTGCCAAGCTGGTTGTCGCGCTCCACGATGTAGACGTGATCGCCATGCGCTGTGATCTCGGATAGGCCAACCCAGCCATAATCCGGCGCGGCTTTTTCATAACGCACCGCACCCCATTCGCCGGTCACGATGTTGTAGGCCACCAGCTTCACCGTGTTCTCGGGATCGTCTGCCCATTCGCGCTGAACGGCCATCCACAGCGTGTCGCCGACCTTGGTGACACCCTCAAAACCGAAGCGCTTCTCGACCGCCATCAGTGCCTCGGGCAGGGCGACTTCCTCGGTGATCGCGCCATCGGCATCGACGTGATAAAGTGCATGCGGGATGTCACGATCCGTGCGGCCTTCATTGGCGACCCAGAACCCGCCTTCGCCATCCAGCGTGATGCCTTCCATGTCCAGCGCCTGCGCCGGTGCACCGTCACGGGTGACGCGGATCACATCGACGATCCTTGCGGGCGTCCGCGAGGGGTCGATCTTGAAGATGCTTGGCTGACCGCCATAGAAGCTGTCATTAACTGCCCAGATCATGTCGCCATCGGCAACCATACCTGAAATCGCCCCCCAGCCGGTCAGTTCGTCCATGCCCTCGGATGTCAGCTGCGGATAGCTGGCAGGCGCATCTTGATACTCGAAGATCATGACATGCGCGCGTGCGCCGCCATCTTCGACCAGGTCGGTTTCATTGGCCGATACCAGCAGGTTGCGTTCGGGGATCGTCACATAGCCTTCCGGTCCGACACCCGACGGCAGAAGCTGGCGCAGCGCCGGATTGGCCGGATCGGTCACGTCATAAACACCGACGACAGATCCGCGTTCCGACCCGATGAACACCATTGGCGTGTTGCCAAAGGTGCCGGTGGTCACCGATTCAGGCTCCACGCCCTTGTTCTCGGACCGCCCTTCCGGGTAGTGGCCGATCTTAATCACCTCATGTTCAAAGCTCGGCCCGCTTTCATAGACGACCGAGCCATCCTTGGCGAAAATCGTCCATCCGCGTGACCCGCCCTTGTAGTCGCCTTCATTGGCCGTCGCGAAATGATCGTCGTCGATCCATTTCACCGCATCGGGTTCACGCACAACGCCCGTCAGGCTGCCGGTGAAATCCAGCGCGTCATCCTCGGCCACGTCGATGCCGTCCAGATCCACAGCCCCTGCGGAGAAGTGGGAAATCACCTCGCCCTCGCGGCTGACCACGACGATATGGTTGTTTTCCTGAAGCGTGACGACCGTTTCGCCAAGCCCGTTGATGTCGACAAATTCCGGCTCCGGGTCGGTGCCCGCAACATCGGCCAGTCCCGTCAGATCGACATGTTTCAGCGTATCGCAGGAAATCCCGTCAGCCGTCACGTCGACCAGCGCCAGTTCACCGGCGGGCATTTGCGGGATCTCCCCGTCATTGAGGTCTTCGTCCCGCTCGTTCTCGATGGCGACGGCAACGAATGCACCGTCTTTGGACTTCGCGACGCTGTCGGGTTGTCCGCCCAGGTCGCATTCGCCCAGAACGCTCTGCGCGGCCACATCCACGGCCACCAGCTTGCCCGATGGCTCCACGTAGCTGTCCGAGGTGTTCACGCCCACGAAAGCCGTCGTCCCGATCACGGCCACCGCCGTTGGTTCCCCGCCCAGATCAAGCGTGCCCAGCGGTGCCGGGGCGGACGCGTCCGCGATATCGACAAAGCCGATCACACCCAGCGGGCTGTCGGTGTAGACCAGCGTCATCCCGTCTTCGGTGACATCGATGATCTCGGACGAGGTTTCCTGGTTGACGTCCTCGCCATCGGCGATGTTCGACGCCACCGGGAAGGACGCAATGCGGTTGAAATGCATCTCGGCATGGGCCGCGCCGGCGGTCAGCGCCAGCACCGAGGTCAGGCAGATGAAACGGGTCACCGGAATACTCCTGTTTGTTGAACAGGACGCTTCTTGCGCCGAACCGTTTCAGAAATATCACGGTTTTGTGGCGTTTTTGTAAATTCAGCGAGGTTCGGCGTTAAGCGCGTCAGCGGTGACGGAAGGCGTACGGTGAAGGGCTTGCCGTCATTTCGCAAGTGGCGGCTTCGAGCCCCTTTGGCGACATTGAAAGTTTCGATCTCATGAGCTAGGCCAAGGGGGCCATAGAAGGAGACTTATGCACAGAGGCAATGATTGAACCGCGAATAGCGGCAACGCTCGGCACATTTGCCGAACCTTTTTGCATGATTTCTATGGAGTTCTCATGAAGAACAGAGACGTAGTGATCCGGCCCTTTGATGCGGTCACGGATCTCGAAAAACTGTCAAAAATCTGGTTTGACGCATCCCTGCAGGCTCATCCATTTATTGGTGAGCCAAGGCTTGTCGAACAGCGCCGACTGATCGAAGAGAAATATCTTCCGAAGGCAGAAACCTGGGTTGCTTGCCATGATGGAGAAGCAATCGGTTTCATCAGCTTGCTGGGCAGCTTTGTCGGCGGGATATTTGTCGCACCCGATCAACAAGGCTTGGGCGTTGGGCGAAGGCTGATCGCTCATGCGCTGAACCAAAAGGGAGAGCTATCCCTTGAGGTCTATACTGCGAACGAACAGGCCGTCCGCTTTTACACCTCGCTTGGGTTCCAGCAGGTATCACAGCGCGATTTGGACAGCTTCGGTTATCCCTTTCCGAACGCCACATTATTTTTGAAGGGCTAGCCAGGCTGGGCCGGGCCTTCCTTGCCCGGCCCTTTTCCTGTCTCAATACCATAGGTGACCGTTTGCTTTGTCCCGCATTACAGCGGTCGGCACCGAAACCAGTTACAAAGCCATCCGGCGATCGGACATCCTCGACCCAACACCCAACCCGCCGCTTGACCCTCCCGGTACCATCCGCGACTGTCACGCGTGATCACGACAGGAGGCGCCCCATGACCCTAGACGCGGCTTATTCCAATACGGGCGCTGTCCCAAACGCCGCCAGCTACCCCGAGGCATGGGAAGAGGCGGCGTTCGAGACACGTTCCGTCGAACAGGCCTTCGGGCGCGCGCGGCTCAACATCCCTTATGGCGACGGCGCGCGGCAGAAATTCGACTTGTTCCTGCCCGCAGGTCGCGCGGAAGGGATCGTCGTGTTCATCCATGGCGGCTACTGGATGAAATTCGACCACAGCTTCTGGTCGCATCTGGCGAAGGGTGCGCAGGAACGTGGCTGGGCCGTGGCGATCCCCGGCTATACGCTGGCACCCGAAGCCCGCATCAGCGACATCACCGGCGAAATCGGACAGGCGATCAGCGCCGCAGCAGGCTACGTCAACGGCCCGATCGTCCTGACCGGCCATTCCGCAGGCGGGCATCTGGTCGCGCGCATGGCGATGGCGGATGCGCCCCTGTCACCGGACATCAGCGCGCGCTTGCAACGGATTGTACCGATCTCGCCTGTCTCAGACCTGCGCCCGCTGATGCAGACCGCCATGAACGACACGCTGAAACTGGACGCGGCGGAGGCGAAAGCGGAAAGCCCCGCACTGCACCCCAAATCGCTGGATGTGCCGGTGTCGGTTTGGGTCGGTGCGGATGAACTGCCTGCCTTTCTGGATCAGGCCGACTGGCTGAGGCAGGCGTGGAACGCGCCCGTCACCCGCGCGGCGGGCAAACACCACTTCAACGTGATCGATCCGCTCGCGGACCCGGACAGCGACCTGATCGCGGATCTGCTTAGGGCTTAAAGTCTTCCAGCGCGGCGAAGTCGATGGTTTCGACCACGGGCATCATCACGTCTTCTGCCGCGCCTTCAGCCTGAACCAGGATGTTGCTTCCCACCAGCGCCGACAGCGACCCGTCCTGGCTCAGCACCTTCATGTCGCCTACGCGGTGAACCTTGCCGCCCGATGCCATCGCCACCATCGGATTGGAAAGCAGCCCCGACATCATTCCGATCAGCGGGCTGTCCGCCATCAGCGATATGGTGAAGCTCTCGTCATCCTTGCGATAGGTCGCTTCTGCCCCCGTGCCTCCGCCCGCAAACATCATCGGGCCGGACATTTCGGTGCTGATCTCGCGCTCCCACCCTTCGGGCGCTTCGGGCAGGAACTGCGCGAAACTGTCGGCCTTCATCGCTTGCATCTGCGCCTGCGCGAAGGACAGCTCCTCCAGCGCCTTCGAGATATTGCCCTCGTCATAGGCCTTGCGGATCGCGTCCAGCGTATCAGTGACCTCATCGGCAAAGACAGGTGTGGTGACGACCAAAACTGAAAGGGCAGCGGGCAAAAGGGCTTTCATGAGAAACCTCGTATCGAGCGTGAAAAAAACCGGTGATATCAAAACGGGTGGCGGCTCATGGCCGCCTGTTCGTACCGACCTTAGCAGATTACCTTGCGACATGTGAAGCCTTTGACATTCCCGACCAATTCGGACTCTTTGGTGAGTCAACGAGATCGAGGTTTCATGAAATGCGTCCGCTGTCTTCACTTGGCAATCGTATTGTCGTGCTTGGCCCGTCGAATGCCGGCAAATCGACGCTCGCGGTGGCGATCGCGAACAAGCTCGACATGCCCGTCGTGCATCTTGACCGTCTGCACCACCTGCCCAACACCGATTGGCAACCGCGACCAGAGGCCGATTTCGTCGCCCTGCATGACGCGGCGATCCGGCAGGAAAGCTGGGTGATGGACGGGAACTACTCGCGCCTGATGCCCGACCGTTTCGCCCGTGCCACCGGCGTGATCCTGATCACATCCAACCGCTGGCTGCGGGTTTCGCGTTATCTGAAGCGAACGTTGGTGAATCAGTCGACCCGAGCGGGCCATCTGGAAGGGGCGCAGGAAAGCCTCAAATGGGCCATGGTGCATTGGATATTGATTGCCAGGGCCGCCAGTGCCGCGAAATACGCCGGCATGATCGAGGCGTCCGGCCTGCCATCGGTCCAATGTCACACGGCGAAAGAACTGATGTCTCTCTACCGCAAATGGGACTTGCCACCGCCGCGATAATCTCCTGTCAGGCTATCCCGACAAGCTCGCGGATGCCCGTGATTTCATGATCGGGCGACAGGGATTTCACATGGGCAAAGTCGTGGAAGATCGTATTGGCTTCCGGTGCGAACCAACAGGTGTGACAGCCGCTCGTTTTGCCCGCCTGGATATCGACATGCGAATCGCCAATGATCAGTGTTTCATGCGCATCTGCACGGATACGGCCCAGCGTTTCCTCGAAAGGCAAAGCGCTCGGTTTGTGCCCGAAGCCGTCATCACCGGCGACGATGGACTCGAAATACCCCTCCAGACCGTGGCCGTGCAACGCACGGTTCAACAGGCTCCGCGAACTCGATGTGACCAGCGTAAGCGTTTTGCGGTTCTCTTTCAGCGTTTGAAGGGTCTCGGCAACATCTTCATATAGCTCGACCGAAATCAGGGAGTCGAAAACATGGTTTCTGGTTTCCTCGAAAACCGCGGCGAAATCGATCTGCGGGTGCCGGGCAGGAACCTCGTGATGGTTGTAGAAGAACTCTTTCACGATGGTCTGCGGGTCGAAATTGTACCCTCGGCTTCCAAGCGCCGTCTGATAACCCAGCAGCCAAAGATCGAGCGTCCGCACCAGCGTCCCATCCCAGTCGAAGATTATGTTCTTCACGGTCATTCGGCGGCCCCTCATCTGGAACAAATCGGGAACCATCTCAGCAGGTCGGTCGCCACAACACAAGTGCTTTGTGTCTGCCAAACCACCCCGGCTTGTCCCCAACCGATTGACCATTCCGCGCCGCTGTAGTTCGATGGGTGCCAATGGGCACAAGGCGGATTTCATGATGCAGTTTCTCAGATTGGCCGCGCTTTTGCTGGGTGGGCTGGCGATACTTTACGTCTGCCTGTTCTTCTACCTGCGCGCGGGGAAACGGGAACGGCTGGAAGCGGACTATCCCGAATCCGCCACCGACCGCGAACGCGAGGCGTTTGTGAAATCAGCCGTGGATGCCTATTCTTCGCGTATCGCGCCATGGCTCGCGCTGGTGGTTTTCGGACTGCCGCTGACCGGCCTCGCGGTGTATATCTACGTCACCAACTTCATGTGAGGCGACAATGCGTTACGTCAAATGGGTGCTGATCGCCCTTCCGGTCCTGATCGTGCTGGGTTTCCTGCACTACACCCTGCCGCGCCATGACGTGGTGCGCATCGTCGAATCCGAGGTCCGCCGGATCGAGTTGGGCAACAACACTCTGTTCTGGGGCAGCGCCGAACCCTCGGCCGCCAATGCCGGCAACCGTGATGTGAAATTCATCTCGGGCATCAAGCCCAACGGCCGCACCATCGTCTACCGCAACGAAGACACCGGCTGGGGCTGGCCGCCTTACTTCAAGATCAACTCCGCCGATGTGCAGGCGCGCGCCGCCGATCTGACCTCCACGGCCGCCGCGCCGCAATGGGTGATCGTGAAACGCTATGGCTGGCGCAACCAGTTCTTCTCGATCTACCCCAATGTTCTCAGCCTGAAAGCGACCGACAGCCCCGACCCGCGCATCATCCCGTGGTTCAACATCGCGCTTCTGACCGGCCTCGCCGTGCTGGTTCTGTGGATCTGGCGCATGCTCGCGCGGTTCAAACGCAACCGGGTGGACCCGGTGGTCGCCGATGTGGCCGACGCGTTCGACCATGCCGAAGACGGCGTGTCCGAGGCTCGCGTCAAGGCGCGTGGCCGCTGGCAACGCATGCGCGAATGGTGGGTTGAAACCTTCCAGTAACGCCGCGCCGTAACGCGCCCCATTGACCAGACCCCGAAACAACAGCATATGCCCTTGCATGACAGAGCTTTCGCGTATCCGTAACTTCTCCATCGTCGCCCATATCGACCATGGCAAATCCACCCTCGCCGACCGGCTGATCCAGCTCACCGGGACGGTGGCCGAACGTGACATGAAGGAACAGCTTCTTGACGCGATGGATATCGAACGCGAACGCGGGATCACCATCAAGGCGAACACCGTCCGCATCGAATACCCCGCGAAGGACGGCCACAAATATGTGCTGAACCTGATCGACACGCCCGGACATGTCGACTTCGCCTATGAGGTCAGCCGGTCCATGCGCGCCGTCGAAGGATCGCTGCTGGTCGTGGACGCAAGCCAGGGGGTCGAGGCGCAGACGCTCGCCAATGTTTACCAGGCCATCGACGCGAACCATGAAATCGTCCCCGTTCTGAACAAGGTCGACCTGCCCGCCGCCGAACCCGACCGCGTGCGTGAACAGATCGAGGACGTGATCGGCATCGACGCATCGGACGCCGTGGAAATCTCCGCCAAGACCGGCATCGGCATCCCCGATGTGCTGGAAGCCATTGTCAACCGCCTGCCGGCACCGACGGGCGAACGCGATGCACCGCTCAAGGCCATGCTGGTGGACAGCTATTACGATCCCTATCTGGGCGTTGTCGTCATCGTCCGCATTATGGACGGTGTGCTGAAAAGGGCGACCGCATCCGCATGATGAAGACCGGCGGCACCTATCCCGTCGAACGTCTCGGCATCTTCCGCCCCAAGATGGAAGACATCAAGGAACTTGGCCCCGGCGAAATCGGCTTCCTGACCGCGTCGATCAAACAGGTCCGCGACACCCGCGTCGGCGACACCATCACCACCGAGAAGAAGGGCACCGACACGCCGCTTCCGGGCTTCAAGCCGTCGCAGCCGGTGGTGTTCTGTGGCCTGTTCCCCGTGGACAGCGCCGAATTCGAAGACCTGCGCGACGCCATCGAGAAACTGGCCCTCAACGACGCGTCCTTCAGCTATGAAATGGAAACCTCCGCCGCGCTTGGCTTCGGCTTCCGCTGTGGTTTCCTTGGCCTGCTGCACCTCGAGGTGATCCGCGACCGGATCGAGCGTGAATACGACATCGACCTGATCACCACCGCGCCCAGCGTGATCTATCATGTCCATATGCGCGACGGCGAGGTGATGGAGCTGCACAACCCCGCCGACATGCCCGACATGACCCATGTGGACCATGTAGAGGAACCGCGCATCAAGGCCACCATTCTCGTTCCCGACGAATTCCTGGGCGATGTGCTGAAGCTGTGCCAGGACCGCCGCGGCATCCAGATGGACCTGACCTATGCGGGCACCCGCGCGATGGTGGTCTATGACCTGCCGTTGAACGAGGTGGTGTTCGACTTTTACGATCGCCTGAAATCCGTGACCAAGGGCTACGCGTCTTTTGACTATGAAATGATCGGCTACCGCACCGACAACCTGGTCAAGATGCAGGTGCTGGTGAACGACGAACCCGTGGACGCGCTGTCGATGATGGTCCACCGCGACCGGGCAGAGGCGCGCGGCCGCATGATGTGCGAAAAGCTCAAAGAGCTGATCCCCCGCCATATGTTCAAGATCCCGATCCAGGCCGCCATCGGCGGCCGCGTCATCGCCCGCGAAACCCTGTCCGCCATGCGCAAGGACGTGACCGCCAAATGCTACGGCGGCGACGCGACGCGTAAACGCAAGCTGCTGGACAAGCAGAAAGCGGGCAAGAAGAAGATGCGCCAGTTCGGGAAGGTAGAAATCCCGCAGCAGGCGTTTATCAACGCGCTGAAGATGGATGGGTGAGGAGAACCGAACAACTTAGTCGTTGTTCAGTTCGATCAGCTTTTCTGGGTCGCGAGCGATGATGGAAAACTCTCCGGTCTCGGATTGTTTAAAGTCAAGGTACTGTTGGCCTACAAAAGTCGCGGCATCATCGCCGCTCTCGGTTTTTTGCTCTGACATCCTGAATCGTATAAGCTCGGTGTGAGTTTTTCCAAGGATCTCGTCTGGACTGATGTATCCAATTTTCTCCAACTCTGCATCGTATACCGCAGCGCCTTCCAAAGCATACGCATCAACCTGCCATGGACCCGTGGGACTTCCATCGCAATTTGAATTTATTTCTTGAAGGCTAGCTAAGTCAATTTCTGCTCTCTCGCCATCGCAATACTCAAAATTTTCTTCTCCGTTGGTGCCATCTTCTGGGTCCAGGATGAAGCCTCGTCTTGGGTCGTACGGGTCAGCAACTCGATAAAAGCTTTTCTTCAGAATTATTTTTAGTCCTCCATACATTGCTGAGTTATCCGCAGCAAACCCAATTGACGCAGCAGATAGGTATGCAATTACTGCGGTCGCGACTGCTCGCGATCTTGCGGAACCTTTAGACCATTCTGATGCACAGAAAGTCCCGCGATAGCAGTTATAGGCACTCTTAAAACCCACCATCTCTTATCTCCAATTCTGTATACAAAGAAGTATTTTGTGGTGCTCGCTGTAAGAAAGTACAGTAGTCCAATCTCGTTAAACTTGCTTTGGAATTCGGATAGATATGTTTCTCCGGGCTTTTCTAGGACAACCGCGGGAAGAATTGTGTGAAGCTCCTTTTCGGCTCTACTCTTTCCTAAGTCGTGTGCATAAAAGTACGGAACGATTACCATTCCACCTATCGCAAAGACAGTCACCAGAGTGAGTGCAATATTCGGATATTTATAAAAGATGATCGAAATAAAAACCAACAGGATGGATGAAATAAAAACCAACAGGATGCATATTGTGACGGTAGGTGCGACTTCGTTCAGAATTTGCCCGCGAAGTTCTCTAAGTGGTCCCAGGTAAACTGGCGCCGAGTGCGCAAATATGTGTTGTGGCGAAAGTTCAAGTTCATTCACCCCAATATCGAAGAACTCATAGTAGCCATCAAGGTAAGCGTAGCCAGCCAAATACAAAAGCGCCACAAAGGCAACCCCGCACGCTGCTACAAACTTTTCAGTCATGATTTAAACCAACCATCATGACCTAACGTTACCCTGGCGAGTCGGTATTTCAACATTTTTTCTTGATGCGGGCGAAGGATCAATGTGCTTCGCTTCCCGCCCTCCGGGGGCCGGGCGCTGCCCTCTCTCCCGCACTCCCTCCGGTCGATACGCGCGGACGATCACCCACCCCAAACGACAAAGGGCGGGGAAATCCCCGCCCTTGCCGTTGATCACGTGACGTGTAGCGCTCACATCTCGCTCTGCGTCTCCTGCGCCTCGTCGGTCAGCGCTTCACCGGCTTTCTCGATATCCTGACCGGCGCCTTCCATCGTCTCGCAAGCAGCAAGACCCAGAACCATCAGCAGCGATGCGATTGCGAATTTCATGACTGTCTCCTTTACATACCTTACATCGCCAACGCCCGCATCCGTTGCCGGTTCCCGAAAACGTGAGCGGTGCACGGTCGGTGTACGCGCGGTGTACAGATGTCACAGGCTTGCAATCCGCCCCGCGCGGCCTCAACCTGCGCTCAAAATCAGGCATGAAGACGGGAGGCATCCATGCGTATCCTTTTCACAGGCGGCTCCGGCAAGGCGGGTCGCCACGTCATTCCCTACCTGCTCGATCAGGGGCATCGGGTGGTCAATGTGGACCTCAAAGCGCTGGACGATCCGCGCGTCGACAACCTGATCGCGGACATCACCGACAGCGGCCAGATGTTCAATGTCATGACCAGCTACGCCGATTTCGACGAGCTCCTGCCGGGCACGGGCGTGCCGTCTTTCGATGCGGTCGTACACTTCGCCGCCGTGCCGCGCATCCTGATCAATTCGGACAATGAAACCTTTCGGATCAACACGTTAGGCACCTATAACGTGATCGAGGCGGCGGTAAAGCTGGGTATCCGCAAGATCGTTTTCGCGTCGTCCGAAACCACCTATGGCGTGTGTTTCGCCGACGGTCCGCGCAATCCACCCGCCATCCCGCTGACCGAGGATCTGGACACCGATCCGATGGACAGCTACGCCATGTCCAAGGTCTGCAACGAGGCCACGGCCTGTGCCTTCCAGACCCGTTCCGGCTTCGACATTTACGGCCTGCGCATCGGCAACGTGATCGAGCCACACGAGTACGAACAGAATTTCCCGACCTATTTCGCGAACCCGGATGTCCGTCTGCGCAATGCGTTCTGCTACATCGACGCCCGCGACCTCGGTCAGATCGTCGACCTTTGCCTGAAGAAAAATGATCTTGGGTTTCAAATATTTAATGCGGGGAATGACGGAAATTCGGTTGCCCTGACAACGCCTGAAATCATCGAACGCTACTATCAGGGCGTCCCCCGGACCCGCGAGCTTGGGGAACACGAAGCGATTTATTCCAACAAGAAGATCCGTGACGTTCTGGGCTTCAAGGAACAACATCCGTGGTCGCGTTATGTCCAGGCCTCGTGACGAATAGAGTCATATTTACCCTAGGTTAGGAAGTAATCCGGCGCTACTGATCAAAACTGTTGACGGATTGATACCCCCTACTCAACACTGTCTCAAAAGGCGTGCTCAAGGTTTCAAAAACGCCCGAAACAGAGGCAAGCATCAACTGGCTGCCGGAATGGCGGTCGCAGAGCGAGGGTTGAGGCGGTGAAATTTGCGGCTGTATCTGTGGCCATTTTCTGCGCGGGTTGCACGGTATCGAGCAATCCGTTCACGCAGGACGAGAACCGTGTATTCGGGGTTGAACGCGTCACGCGCGCAACGGCGAACCAGGAGCCGATCACTGGGTCGATCACGCTTTACGAGGCCATGGCGCGGGCGTTGAAATACAACCTCGATACGCGGGTTGAGCTGATGGAAGCCGCCCTGCGTGTGCGCGAGCGCGATCTGGCCAGCTATGACATGCTGCCCAATCTCGTGGCCAGCACGGGGTATGCCGGGCGCGACAATACTGATGTCAGCTCGGTCACGACCGCGGATGACGATGTGGTCGATGCGAGCCTGGAATTTTCATGGAATATTCTGGATTTCGGCCTGTCCTATGTCCGTGCCAAGCAGGCGTCCGACAAGGCGCTGATGCAGGAGGAAATGAAACGCAAGATCGTCAATAGGACGATTGAAGACGTGCGGACGTCTTACTGGCGGGCGGTCAGCTACCAACGCCTGATCGGTCGGATGCGCGGGCTTGAAGGGCGTATCGACAAGGCCCTGCGTGATACACGCCAGCTTTCCGAAAGCGGCGAGACCTCGGCGCTTCTGGCGCTGACTTATGAGCGCGAGCTGATCGAGATCCGCCGTGACATCGAACGCATGGAAGGCGAATTGCAGGTCGCGCAAAGCCAGCTTGCCGCGCTGATGAATGTACGCCCGGGCACGAATTTCACGCTCAGCCCCCCGCCGCGGGGCGGCACCAAGCTGGGTGTGCCGAATGATCTATCGCAGATGTACCAGATCGCCGTGACCAACCGTCCCGAGATGCGCGAAGTTGCTTACCAGATGCGTATCAACGAAAAAGAGGTCGATGCCGCGCTGCTGGACATGCTGCCGGGGATCAACCTTTATGCGGGCAGCAATTACGATTCCAACGAATTCATCGACGCCAATGACTGGGTCAGCTGGGGCGCACAGGTCAGTTGGAACCTGCTGGATGTCGCGCGCGGTCCCGCCAATCGCCGCCGTGTGGATGCGGAAGCCGCAGCGCTGGATGCGCGGTCCCTGTCAGTTGCGATGGCGATCATGACGCAGGTGCAGATCAGCCGCTTGCGTTATGGCCATCTCAATTCCTCCTACCAGACCGCTGCGTCGCTTTCGAATGTGTCTCACCGCATTCTGGATCAGGTAGAGGCCGAAGCCTCTGCCGACCGAACCAGTGAGCAGGTGCTGATCCGCGAGGAAATGAATGCGCTTGTCGCGGATGCGGAACTGGACATGGCCTATGCCGACCTGCAAAATGCCTATGCGAATGTGTATGCGTCGCTGGGGATAGATCCATTTCCGCGCGGTTTGAGCCTTGAAGACAATGTTCAGACGGTCGCGGCCCAGCTGCAGAACATGTGGGAAGGTCGCGGCAGTGCGCCCACTCAGACGGTTGCCGCCGCGAATTGACGCGAGGTGCCGAAACGGCCGTCATGACACGTAACCTTTGGGCGGGCAGCGTTCTTTTGATCTGTGCCGCAACTGCGGTGCCTGCACAGCCCGTGGATCCGGCACATCGCGGGATCGTGCGTGCCGTCCAGCGGGCAGAGATCGGGAATGATCTGGGGTTCGTCCTGTCGCGATTACCGTTTCGAGAAGGAGATCGCTTCAAGAAAGGCGATGTGCTGGCGGCATTCGACTGCCGCGATCTGGAGGCGGAGTTGCGCGCTGCGGAAGCGCTGATGCAGCAGGAAGAGTTGACCCGCGCAAACAACGCAAGACTGGCTGAGTTGAATGCAACGGGCACTTTCGAAGTTCGATTGTCCGAAGCAAAAGTGGCGCAGTCCACAGCACAGGTGGAGGCGATCCACTCGCGCCTTGATCGTTGTGAAATTGAGGCGCCGTTTGATGGCACTGTCGCTGCCGTCTATGCGAACGCATTTGAGTTGGCAAATCCATCAGAGCCCTTCATCGAAATCGTCGATACGAACGATTTGGAAATCGACCTGCTTGTGCCGTCTGACTGGTTGCGCTGGCTGTCTCCGGGGGCTGAATTCGACATCGCGATTGACGAGACAGGGCAGGAGTTGGCAGCGCGTATCATACGTATCGTGCCGCAGGTCGATGCCGTCAGCCAAACTGTGAAGGTTATCGGGCAATTTTCCGGTCCGGCTGAGAATGTCCTGCCCGGGATGAGCGGGCCTGTTCGCTTCGAGCAGCCGGGCGGGAATGATGGTTAGCGGGCAGCCCATCTCATCCAAGGCGTCTCGAGACCGCACCGTACCGCGGGCGGACGCCCGAAAGCCAAACGCGGTCGAGCTTCTTCTCAGGATCGAAAGCGAGCTGCGCCAGGTCGAAAGCGTGCAGGAGCTGAAATTCGTTCTCGCCAACGAAACGCCAGTGCTGTCGCGCGCAAGCCAGGTGTTTGTCGTGTCGGTGAAGGGTCGCCGCCGGCGCGTGGAGGCGGTCACAGGCATCGGTGTCGTAGAACGCAACGCTCCGCGCATCCGATGGATCGAGGCTGTGATTGGTGGCTTGGCCGAAGATGCGGGGTTACAGGCGCGGCGCGATTTCCGACTACCGGCCTACGCCCCACCGGAAGGCGAGCATTCCGATAGCTTTCCTTATCCGTTCATGCTCTGGGTGCCGTTTATCCTACCTGGGGGGCATGTTTTCGGCGGGCTGCTGCTCGCGCGGGAACGACCCTGGTCGGACTCCGATGTGCTTGTGTCTGAACGTGTTGCGGAGACTGGCGGGTATTGCTGGGCGGCGATGGCGGGCAAGCGTCGGCTGAAGCGGCGTGTCCGTATCGGGCCGGTGCTTGCAGCCCTGGTGATATGTCTGGTTGCGGCGGGGTTTGTCCCTGTTCCGCTGACGGTCCTCGCGCCTGCACAGGTGGTGTCGGTCGAGCCGCGCATTATAGCGGCACCTCTGGACGGGACTATCGACAGCATTGCGGTCGATCCCAATGCCGAAGTGGCCGCAGAAGACGAGCTATTTCGTATGTCGGATACCACTCTGCGCAATGATCTTGCCGTCGCGGAGCAGGAAGTTCGCGTGGCCGAAGCCGATTTCAAGCGGATCGCCCAAAGCGCCGTGACCGATCCTTCGGCGCGGGCTGACTTCGCGGTGGCACGTACGGAATTGTCGCTTGCCACGGCCCGCCGGGATTATGCGCAAGAGTTGCTGAACCGTACGGTGGTTGCGGCCCCGGCGGCTGGGGTCGTCATCTACGGGGATCGCCGTGAATGGATCGGGCGACCCGTGCAGGTTGGTGAGCGGCTCATGGAAATAGCAGATCCGACGCGGGTGCAACTTCGCATCGATGTGCCAGTAGCCGACTCCATCGTCATGCGCGAAGGGGCATCTGCGCGCGCCTTTCTAGATTCGGACCCGCTCAAACCTGTGCCTGCGACAGTCATATCCGCATCGTTCGAGGCCCAGAGAACCGAGGAAGACGTGATGGCCTATCGCATCTATGCCCGGTTCTCGGAAGATCACGCGCCGATGCAACTCGGGACGCGTGGAACGGCGCAAATCTACGGCGAGCAGGTTTCGCTGGCTTACTATCTTTTCCGAAAACCACTGGCTGCCGCGCGTCAATGGCTGGGGCAGTAGAATCTGCGGATTTCCAGTTGCCTCCGTTACGGGAGGACCTGCAAATCCTGCGCGGTGGACCAAGCTATTCGGGTGCGCCGGTCTGGCTTGTGCATGATCCGCTGCGCAATCGCTTTTTCCGCGTTACCTACGAGATGTTCCAGATTCTGTCGCTTTGGAATGTATCGGGCACCGCGCATGGGCTGAAGGCATCGGTCGAGCGCCGTTTTGGCCGGATACCTGATGACGCTGAAATCCGAAACGCTGCGCAGATGCTGGAAGCCAGCGCATTCCAAGCGACGACCACTTCGGGCAGTTGGCGGCGCATTCGGGACAGAAGCAAACCAAGGCACGGGCGGCTGGCGCGATTGTTGCACGGGTATCTTTTTTTCAAGGTGCCGCTGGTTCGACCCGACGGATTTATCCGTGTGACGTGGCCCTATGTTGCGCCCCTGTTTTCGCGCGGGTTTTTGTTGTTCAGCTGTCTGGTGGGGCTGTTGGGTCTCTACCTTGTGTCGCGGCAATGGGAAGACTTTATCGGCACCTTTCCCTTTGTCTTCTCGTTCAAAGGCGCGGCGGTCTCACTGTTGTCCATTGCCCTGGTGAAGTCGTTGCACGAGATGGGCCATGCCTACACCGCGCATCGCTACGGATGCCGCGTTCCGACGATGGGCGTAGCCTTCATGGTGATGATGCCGTTGCTCTACACTGATGTCACCGACGCCTGGAAATTGAAGGACCGACGCAGGCGGCTTGCCATCGACGCGGCTGGGATTGCTACGGAGCTGTGTGTCGGCGCTTTCGCTTTGTTTTTATGGGCGTTTCTACCCGATGGTCCGGCGCGCTCAGCGGTGTTCGTATTGGCGGCGACGAGTTGGCTGCTAAGCTTGTTGGTGAACCTCAATCCCTTCATGCGGTTCGACGGTTACTATCTGCTGTCGGATGCCATCGGAATCGAGAACCTCCAAACGAGGGGGTTTCGCCATATGCGCTGGCGGCTGCGCGAATTTCTGTTTCGACTCGGCCACCCTCCACCAGAACCGTTTCCGCGAAAACTGGATGTCACGCTGACACTCTACGCCATTGGAACGGCTATCTATCGTTTTTTTCTGTTCCTTGGCATCGCGTTGTTGGTCTATCACTTCACTTTCAAGGTTCTGGGCGTGATCCTGTTCCTGATCGAGATCGGCTTGCTGATCGTGCGGCCGGTTTTCAACGAGTTAGGCAAATGGTGGGAGCTGCGCGGGGAAATCTTGGCATCAGCAAGAAGTTATATCACCCTTTTGGTTCTTGCAGGGCTTGTCGCTTTGGCTGCCATTCCCCTGTCCACCCACGTCCGTGCACCTGCCATGGCCTACCCCGAGGACTTCACGCGTCTGTACCCACCCGAAGAAGGTCGTATAGATGATATACATGTCCAGAACGGCCAACGGGTCGCTGAGGGAGAAGTTCTGTTCACGATTACTTCCGAGTCGTTGGCCAATGAGCGTCATCTGGCCGCCTTGGAAGCGGATCTTGCGCAGTCGCGAATCGCGAGAATCGGTGCAAACCCAGAAGATCGCCAGCGGCGCGAGGTGCTGGCATGGGAACGTGGTCGCGCCATCGCTCGTCGCGACGGGTTTGATGAAAGGCAACAGGCGCTGGTCATGCGAGCACCACAAGATGCCGTTGTCTCTGACTTGGACCCGACGTTAAGCGTGGGCCAATGGGTCGGTCGCGATCACAAGCTTGCGCTGCTGTCATCGGGCGATAGCACGATCATCCGGGGCTATCTCGCGGCCCGCGACCGTGGCCGCGTCAGCAAAGAGGCCGTCGCCCAGTTCATCCCAGATGATCTGGCTCTTCCCAAGGTCGAGGCGACGCTTACGACGGTATCCGCCAACAGTGTGCGTGGTCTAGATATTCCCGAATTGGCTGCCAGCTTCGGCGGGGGCATCGCCGACCAGGGGGTGACCGAGGCCGGCAGGCCGATCCCGACCAGTGGCCAGTATGCCGTGTCGGCGCTTGTTCGTGACGTGCGCTACAGTCAGCGGGTCACACGCGGGGTGCTTCTCATAGCCGGAGAGCCTGAAAGCTTTCTTGAACGTGCTTGGCGGCAGGTGTTGAAGGTTCTCGTCCGCGAGGCAGGACTCTAGACTACATACAGCGCGCGAGGAACCGGGCCGCCTGATCTTGAACGTCAGGTGAGCATTCATGGCCACCCGTGAACAGGGTGCAGTCGACCTTCGCGTCAAAGTCCGCCCAGATGTCGCTCAAGTCCTGATATGCGCCTACTACCGATTGCGCGGGAAACAGCGGGTCTGCATCTCCGCACCGCATGAACAACGGTTTTCCCGCCCCCGCACCAGCCATGTCAGGAAAATCAAGCGCGCCAGTCAGTGAAGGATGTAGCATGTAAAAGTAGGATTGTCCGAGTAGGAGCTTGTTTCCTTCAAGCATCAGCCCGTGACGCCGCGCCATCCACGCGATGGACACGCTCGCTTTGATGTCGGGGCACAATGCGGCGACTTGCCATGCGCGGAAAGCGCCGAAGGAAAACCCCCAACTTGCGACGCGGTTAGGGTCCACACCGTCTTGTTGCGCCAGCCAACGGGCGGCTTGCACATCTTCGGAGGCGACGATGCCCGCAAGACTCCACCCCAGTTGCATTGCATTTGCGGCATTGGCTTGTTGTGCCTCAAAGCCGCCAGCGTAGCGACTACCCCACCCGAAGGCATCCACGACCAATACCGCAAAACCCTGCGCCGCAAGCCTATCTGCTGCAAACACTCCGCCATAGTAACGATCAACCCAGTGACGACCTGCAGAATCGGCTGACATTTTCTGCCAGCCTATGTCAAATTCTCCACCGTGGTCGTGCAGCATGAGAACTGCGGGCAACGGTTTGTCCGAAGTTGGGAAAATGAAAAGCGCATCGCTTTCGGCGCCACTTTCGAAACGCAATTTCAGCCTTTGTCGCTCCGGGTCCAAAGCGGACCTATCAACGCTGTTCGCAGCTCGGCTGCAGGGAGGGATGGCCGCAAGGTAAGCGTACTGAACCTGTTTCCGCCAGAACCGTGCATCGTCTCGCCGGTTCCTGAAGCCAAGACTGTGCTGCATCGCGTCACGTCTTGATTTCAGGAAGTCGGGTAGCGTCATGTCGTCTGCTCGATCAGAGTTACAACTCAATCCTTCGCCAGACATTCCACTGCATTGGCTGCGATGTCACGCAACAATGTCGCGTAGAAATCCTGGCTGGCTGGAATGTCTGCGCCGACCGGGTCAAGCACGCCGTGGGCGACCTCTGTTCCTCCGGTCACCGCGTCCACGAGGCCCGCGTTGAACTGCGGTTCGCTGAAGACGCATACGATGCCTTCATGTTCTATTTCGTGTTGCAGTTCCGCGATGCGCGCGGGGCTTGGGGCGGATGCGTCGCCAAGGCTGATCGCTCCGAGCGAGGTCAAGCCGAACCGATGTTCGAAATACTGGTAGGCATCGTGGAACACGACAAAGGGCTGCTCGGAAATTGGTGCAAGCTGGGCAGTGAGTTCTTCCCTTAATACAACCAGATCTGCTTTGGCGGCTTCGGCATTCTTTGCGTAAGTGTTTGCCCGGTCCGGGTCCAGTTCGGCCAGCTCACGGGCGATCACGTCGAGCCAAATGGCTGCGTTTTCCGGGTCAAGCCACGCATGCGGATCCACGCCGTCGCCGTGGTCATGACCGTGGTGGTCGTGCCCGTGATCGTCGTGGTCGTGTTCTTCATGACCGTGAATTGCGCTGTCGCGGAACGGGAAGGTGGTCGTTCCTTCGGCTTCCAACAACTCGACGGATACGGCGTCGGGGGCCAGCTTGCCGATGCTTCCGGCGAGCCATGGCTCCAATGCTTCGCCGATCCAGAAGATTACATCCGCCTCGCTGAGGGACTGTGCTTCCGATGGACGCATCGAGTAGCCGTGCGGTGACGCTCCCGCCTGCATGACGAGGGCCGGGGTGGCAATGTCTCCTGTCACCTGCGCAACAAGTGAATGAACCGCAGGAATATCCACTGCGATCTGTGGGGCGTCGGCAAATGCAGGGACGGCGATGGCAAGCATCGCCGCGAAGCTAGTTCCGGAAAGTCGCATGTGCGTTCTCGTGTTATGTTGTAACATTTCTGGGCTTGATATGATGAATGAAATAACATAGCAACCCTTGAATTGATAAGGTTGAGGCGCACGATGGATGTCATAGGGTTCCACAAGCATGATCATCAGGGCTGCATTACCGACAGTCTGGAAACGGCGCGATCCATTTGCTCCGACGAAGGGTTGCAGTTCACGCCCGTGCGCCAGCGTGTCTACCGCTTGCTGCTGGAAGGCCATCGCGCAATGGGTGCCTATGAGATACTTGACGTTTTAAAGGAAGAGGGGCTGGGCTCGCAGCCCCCTGTCGCCTATCGCGCCTTGGACTTTCTGATGAAGCATCGTTTTGTTCACAAGATCGAACGTCTGAATGCATTTGTAGCCTGCACCCATCCCGGTGAGCACCACGCGCCCGTGTTCCTGATCTGTCGTCTTTGCAGTGGCGTGGCCGAAGCGTGTCGGCCAGATGCCCTGTCAATACTGGGCGCGGAAGTTGAAACAACGGGCTTCTCGGTCGAGCGGGCCGTCATAGAAGTTGAAGGGCTTTGCCCGGCCTGCGCCGGAGATCAGCGTCAATGAGCCTTCTGACAACTCAAGGGCTCGCCGTGCGTCATGGCGAAAACACGGTCCTGCATGACGTCGATTTCTCGATTGATCGCGGCGAGATTGTCACGGTCGTGGGCCCCAACGGGTCAGGCAAATCGACATTCCTGCGAAGCCTGATTGGTGCCCAATCCCTGTCCGCCGGTCGGCTCGTGCGTCGGGACGGGCTTCGCTTGGGCTATGTGCCGCAGAAACTGCATATCGACCCGACATTACCGATGACGGTGAAGCGCTTCATGCGACTGCCGGTGCGGGCGGGGTCCGATGACATCTCCCACGCCTTGGTGGAGGCCGGAGCGGGGGGGCTGCAATCCCGTCAGATGTCATCGCTCAGTGGCGGTCAATTGCAACGTGTCTTATTGGCGCGGGCGTTGTTGAGCGACCCGGATTTGTTGTTGCTGGATGAGCCGACACAAGGGCTGGACCAGCCCGGCTCCGCGGCCTTTTACCGGTTGATCGAAGATTTGCGCACGCGCCGCGGATGCGCTGTCATCATGGTCAGCCACGAGTTGCACGTGGTCATGAGCGCGTCGGATCGTGTCATCTGCCTGAACGGACATGTCTGCTGTCACGGTACACCGGAGGTCGTGGCATCCGCGCCGGAATACCGCGCTTTGTTCGGTTCCGGTACGCAAGGGGCCTTGGCGCTCTACCGCCACGAACATAGCCACCATCACGATCATCACCACAGGGCCGAGGGCTAGAATGCTTGACGATTTCATGATGCGTGCTGTTCTCGCCGGGTTGGGCGTTGCGCTTGCGGCAGCCCCGCTGGGGTGCTTCGTGATATGGCGGCGCATGGCCTATTTCGGAGATGCCACCGCACATGCCGCTATTCTGGGCGTGGCGCTGGCGCTGGCGCTCTCGGTGTCGATCTTTGCAGGTGTGCTGGGTGCCGTCCTGTTGATGGCGCTGCTGGTGTCCGGACTGAGCCACAAGGCATATGCAATGGACACGATGTTGGGTGTGCTGGCGCATTCGGCCCTTGCGTTTGGACTTGTGGCGGTTTCCTTTCTGCATGGCGTTCGTGTGGATCTGATGGCCTATCTGTTCGGGGACATCCTTGCGGTCGGCAAGGGTGATCTGGCCGTGATTTGGGGTGGCGGCGTCCTGGTCGTGCTGCTGATTGCGCTGCGTTGGCAAGGCTTGCTGACTGCGACTGTCAATCCTGATCTGGCCTATGCTGCAGGTGGTGATCCGAAACGCGAGCAGCTTGTTTTGACAATTGCCTTGGCGGTGGTCGTCGCGGTTGCGATCAAGGTGGTGGGGGCTCTGCTGATCGGCGCGATGCTGGTCATCCCTGCCGCTTCCGCGCGCGTGTTTTCCTCGACGCCTGAACGCATGGTGCTGGTTGCGGCGCTGCTCGGCGGCGCCTCCGCAATCGGAGGGCTTTGGGCGGCCTACTGGCTCGACACGCCCGCAGGACCGACGATTGTTTGTCTCGCCGCGATCTTCTTTTCGGTGTCGCAGCTTTGGCAACTCGTATCCGGCCGGCCATAGGTCGGCACTTCCCGTCGCCGGTTTGATACTGTTTTCAGTGGTGCGTGTGGTTTTCAACTTCTCACCCGGAACCTGAACGGATAAACCTGCGGCATGACTTGGACCCTTCCAAATATACTGACGGTCGCGCGGTTGATCGCGGCCCCGCTTGTTTTGCTCGTCTTCGTGGCCGTGCCGACGCCGCTGTCCTATTGGCTGGCGCTCGGTTTGTTCGTTCTGGCATCTGTCACCGATTGGGTGGACGGCTACATCGCGCGGAAATACAAGCTGGAAAGCCGCTTCGGTGCGATGCTGGATCCGATAGCGGACAAGGCGATGGTGATGCTGACGATTGTGGTTGTGTTGGGCGCAAGCCGTCTCAGCCCCTGGTTGGTCATTCCCGGAACGGTGATCCTGTTCCGCGAGGTTTTTGTATCCGGCCTGAGGGAATTTCTCGGGGCGCAAGCGGGGCTGCTGAAGGTCACGAAACTGGCCAAGTGGAAAACCACGCTGCAGATGCTAGCACTGACTTTTCTGCTGCTTGCGCTGGGGATGACGGAGCAAAATGACTGGTTGTTCCGTTCCATGCAGCCACAGGAATATCAGGACCTGTTGACCAGCGGTGCGCAAAATCACAACCCGGTGTGGCGTGACGCGATGATCGAGCAATGGTCGTGGTATCTGGGCGTCGCGCTCTTCTGGATCGCGGGACTTCTGACGGGCATCACGGGATGGGATTATTTCTCGAAGGCGCTCCCGTTGCTGAAGGAGGCGGGCCGATGATCGATGTCGTCTACTTTGCTTGGGTGCGTGAGCGTATTGGTCTTCCGAAGGAGCGGCTGGACACATCAGCGGCCACTGCGCGCGATCTGGTAGAAGAGTTGAAGATGCGGGATGAGAATTACGCCGCTGCCTTCGCTGACTTGTCCGCGATCCGTGTAGCGATAGATCAGGAGCTGGCTGAGTTTGATACCTCTCTGGCCAGCGCTCGCGAGGTGGCATTCTTCCCGCCCATGACCGGAGGCTAAGATGTCGGTGCGGGTGCAGTCCGAAGCATTCGATGCAGGTGCGGAGCTGAATGTTTTCACGTTGGCGCAGTCTGGCGCGGGGGCCGTGGTGTCATTTTCTGGCATTGTCCGGAATAACGCCACAGGCGATTTGGTCGCGATGGAAATCGAGCACTATCCCGCAATGACCGAGCAAGCGCTGGAAACGTGTCGGGCCGAAGCAGTTGATCGCTGGTTGCTGACGGGTGCGTTGATCATCCACCGTTATGGTCGTCTGGTACCGGGCGATACGATCATGATGGTTGCGACCGCAGCGCCGCATCGCGCTGACGCTTTCGCTGCGAGTGAATTTCTGATGGACTATTTGAAATCCCGCGCGCCGTTCTGGAAAAAGGAACACTCCGGCTCGGGAGAAGCATGGGTTGACGCGCGGGGTGAAGACGAAGACGCGCTCGCCAGATGGGACGAACCCAAGCTTTAGACGATCACGACGTCATGTTCTGGCGCGAGATGTATTCCTGCAATTCCTGCGTTTCCGCGCGCGCGGCGCGTAGTCCATCCATAGCCGCGCGTAGCTCGGCCTCGGTTTGTGCCAGTCGTCCACGCAGACGTGCCTCCGTCGCTTCACGTTCGGCCAAGGCGCTGTCACGCTGCGCTTCCGCTTCGTGCAGGGCTTCAGCCATCCCGTCCAATTCGCCGATTTCGGCTTTGGATACGCGCGACAACCGGGTCACCATCCAGTGACAAAGCATCCCGAAGCAGAATGCGCAGAACAGCAGAATTGTGGCGGCAAGTATGAATTCAGTTCTGTCCATCTTCGGCTTCCGGCTGGTTTTCTGTTTCACTACCAGCTTCGCCGTCTGATTCAAGCGGCTCGTCCCCTTCGGTGGCGACTTCCTCTTCCGTCGGCGTCAGACGGAACTCGATCCGGCGGTTTGTCTCGCGGCCTTCTTCTGTGTCGTTGTCGGCGATGGGCTCGTTCTCGCCGTAGCCCTTGGCGGAGAGATTACCGACCAGCACGCGACGGGCCATCAATGCGTTCAGGACGGCATCGGCACGCGCCTGGCTAAGTTGCTGGTTCAGTTCCTCTCGACCCTGGCTGTCCGTATGCCCGCTGATTTCCATTGGAACCTGGGGGCATTTTCGCAGAACCGTTGCGATCTGTCCGACCGTTTCATAGCCACTTGCGTTCAATTCGATTGAGCCCGGATCAAACGTGATTTTGTTTAGTGCGATTTGTTCATTGACCTGTGCGACACATTCTTCGGGGGTCGGTAGATCGTTCACGGGCTCCGGTCTGTCCTCATGGGCGATGTCCAACTCGTAATGCACGTCAGGGCCGAGCGCATCGGACAGGCTTCCGGCGATGCTGGCCTGTGCATCCTCGTCATAGGACATGCCATTCAGGGAAATACGATCGGCAGTTACTCTCAAGGCGCCATTGTTCAGTGTGCTGAGCGCATTCAGGCCCGCGAGAACCTTGACTGACCAACCTAGGGGTAGGGATTCGTCAGGACGGACGTTGATGTCGAGATCTTCAGTACCGAAACGCGCGGAGGCGAGGCTTTCGACGGCGTCGAGAGACTGTGCGTCTGGCACGGCACCACGCAGAACTGTCAGGCCTTCGGGGCTGATTGTTGCGGTGAAGCTGAGTGTCCGCGCGGGTGAGGTGTCTTCGCCTGTATCCGGCGTCAGCAGCGTCAGCGAATAGATCGTGGGTAGTTCTCCTTCCAGATCATTGGCGATGGTGTCTGCATCTTCCGCTTCAACGTTTTCGCCGACAAAGAGTGTCACGGTAAGATCAGAGAAGGTGATCGTGCCTTCGCCCATTTCCGCAAGTGCCGTCAGACCGGTGGACACGGCCTCGCCCCAACTTGGGTCTGGCGCGCCAAGGGCAACACGGCAGGTGGAACTGTCTGTCGCCCCAGCGGCTTCGGCGGCGACGCGAATGCGTGCAAGCCCGGCATCGCTTTCGGCGACACAAGCCTCGAACCGCGCACCCTGGTCGTCGATTCTGAACCGCGTCGTGAAGGGCGATACGATCGGGCGCGGAAGTTTAAGTTCCAATGCCAGTTCAACCGCGTCGCCGGCCGTCGCAGCCAGTTCGCGACGCAGGTTGGACGCATCGAGCCGCGTTTGAACCAACCCGGTGGCCCCGACCTTGCCGGGTTCTACCACGACTCGTGCGTTCTCCATCTCCAACAGCGCTTCAATGGCGGTTTGCAACGCCTCGGACCAGCCGTCGGGGGCGTCTTCACCAGTGGCAGTGATCAGCTCTGACAGGTTGGGGTTATCGATGGTCGCGCCAAGCAGGGCGAGAAGGCTGGCTTCTGCATCCTGATCGCCCGGCATCAGGCCATGAAGTGTCAGATCCCGCCCGTTGCGGATAAACTCCAGCCGGTAGGCAGGCGTGATGAAATCCGTCTGCGCAGCGACGGTCATGCCGTCAAGTATGTTGGCTGGACTGATAACTTCACCGGCTGAGGTCAGAGCGCGGAAGCGGGCAGCTTCATCCGGCGCGGTCCCATGGATTGTGGCGACCAACCCATCGGCGGAGATTTCCGTCCAGTCGAAGCCTTGGCCAGAGAGATGCGCCCTCACGGTTTCTTCGGTCTTGGCCTCCATCCGCTGAGCAACAAGGGTCGCTGCGCCAAAGCAGGCCGCACCGCCCGCAAGCAGGGCCAGAGCTCGAAAAATCGTGGTTCGGGAAATCGCCATGTGTGTCTCTATACTGTTCTGCGAAACAGGGCAGGTTTAGGCTGTGCAAGACGCGCGTGCAATCAGGCCAGCACGGCGATGGCAAGAAACAGCGCAGCGAGCAACCCCGCATCACGATTGCTTCGGAACAGCCGCAAACACGTTTTCGTGTCGTCGATGTCGAGGATGCGCATCTGCCAGGCCATATGTGTGAAGAACGCCGCCACGCCGACCAGCGACAGGATCAACCCCGCTCCGAAGGTGAAGTTGAAGGCCATCACAGCGGCGACGGCCATCAGCGCGGTCGAAGCGATCGCGAACCGCCAAAGCCATTGCGGCGTGTCCTCTCCGAACAATCGGGCGGTAGATTTCACTCCGATCAGCGCATCGTCCTCTTTGTCTTGGTGCGCGTAGATCGTGTCATAGAACAGGGTCCAAGCGATACCCGCCAGATACAGGATGATAGCGGGCAAGCCGAGCCGGCCCGATTCTGCCGTCCATGCCAGCAAAGCACCCCAGTTGAAAGCCAGCCCCAGGAAGATCTGCGGCCACCATGTGAAACGCTTTGCGAATGGATAGATCGCAACTGTCGCCAAGGAAAGGAATCCAAGTAGAATGGCGTTCAGATTGAATGTCAGCAGCAGGCAAAGCGCAATGAGCGATTGTATCACCATCCACGCCAAGGCCTGTTTCACGCTGACTTGGCCGGAGGGGATGGGCCGCATGCGTGTCCGTTCCACGCTGCCGTCGATGTCGCGGTCGGTTATGTCATTCCAGGTGCAGCCTGCGCCGCGCATCAACCATGCTCCTGCGCTACACGCCAACAGGATCCAGATCAGACGCAGGCTCAGCCCCTCGCCACTTGCCGCGCTCAGCAGTGCTCCCCACCAGCAGGGCAGCAGTAGAAGCCACGTCCCGATGGGGCGGTCAGCGCGTGAAAGGCGCAGATAGGGTTTTGCCCAGTCCGGCGCACTCCGGTCCACCCAGTTGCCTTTTACGGCGTCGACGATTCCGGCCTCTGGCGTTCGGGTGGTCTGCGTCATATCTAGGTGTCCATGTCAGTCGCGAAAGTCAGGCTTTTTGTAGATCATCCGCTCGGTCCAGAGCAAACTGTTCCTTTGGAGCGCGATCAGGCACACTACCTGTTCGGCGTCATGCGGCTGAAGCCGGGTGATCATGTCCTGTTGTTTGACGGGCAATCGGGTGAATGGCTTGCCGAGGTCGCGCAAGCGGGCAAACGGGCGGGAGAGTTGCACTGTTTACATCAAACGAAGCCCCTGCACTTGCCGCCCGATTTGTGGCTCTTATTCGCCCCGATCAAGAAAGCCCGTACGGATTTCATCGTTGAGAAGGCGGCTGAAATGGGCGCTGCGCGTATCCTGCCCGTGCAGACCGACTTCACTAATTCGGAACGTGTTCGCGCTGACCGGCTGCAGAAACACGCGGTTGAGGCTGCCGAGCAATGCGGTGGAACCTTTGTGCCGAAAGTTGAAGAAATGGAACGGCTTGACCGGTTGATTTCCGGTTGGCCGCAGGATCGCAACTTGTTGTTTTGCGACGAGGCGAGGGTTGGGGACAGGCTGATGATCCCCGATGCCACGAGTGCACCTTGGGCGATACTGATCGGACCGGAAGGCGGGTTCAGCGACGCTGAGCGCAAACGGTTGCGTAATATGCCGCAGACACATGTGCTATCGCTGGGCCCCCGCATCTTGCGCGCAGACACAGCCGCCGTTGCCGCGCTGACCCTTTGGCAATCGGCCCTGGGAGATTGGCGATGAGTATCATACGACCCGAGATCCGAGAAGCCGCGATCCGGTATCGTGAAATCCTCATCGGGGCCGGAGTGCTGCTGCTTGGGCTGCTTGCCGTGCTTACGTCAGGTGGCATCCTGTTCTGGCTCGGGGTTGCGATTTGCTTCGTCGGGACCGCGCTGATCGTGACGGGCATCCAGCGTCAGAGGTTCCGTCGACCGGGGGACGGCCCGGGCGTTGTGCAGGTAACAGAAGGACGGATCGCCTATTTCGGACCGCTGGAAGGCGGCATAGTCGATACTGATGGCCTAAGCCGCCTGACGCTCGACCCCAATTCCCACCCCTTGCATTGGGTGTTGGACCATGATGGCGGGACGCCTCTTCACATTCCGGTGACCGCGAAAGGTGCAGATCAGTTGTTTGACGCCTTCGCCAAGCTTCCGGGCCTGAATGTCCAAGCCATGCTTCACAGACTGGAGCGACCGGGAAGGAACCCCACCATCGTCTGGCAACGACCTGTCACATGGCTGAGTTGACACCCGGAGCAATTCACAGCAGTTGTGGATTGGATCAGAGGCAGGAAGAGCGGAGCCCAACCCATGTCCATTCCCCAAAGCGGCGGCGGCCCGATCGAGGACCTGTCTCAACTGGCTGAGTATCTGTCCGCTGGCAGCAAGCCCAAGGATCAATGGCGCATCGGCACCGAGCATGAGAAATTCGGATACTGCAAGGACACCCTGAACCCACTTCCCTATGAAGGGAAACGGTCGATCCGCGCGATCCTCGAAGGGCTGCGCGACCGTTATGGCTGGGCCCCGGTTTTGGAAGGCGACAATATCATCGGCCTGACCAAGGACGGCGCAAATGTCAGCCTGGAACCGGGCGGACAGCTGGAATTGTCCGGTGCGCCGCTGCAATCGATCCACGAGACCTGCGACGAAGTAAACCAGCATCTGCGCGAGGTTCAGTCCGTAGCAGATGAAATCGGCGCGGGCTTTATCGGGCTGGGTGCCGCCCCGATCTGGACGCATGACCAGATGCCGATGATGCCCAAGGGTCGCTACAAGCTGATGACTGACTACATGCAGACCGTCGGAAACCTGGGTCTGCAGATGATGTACCGGACCTGTACGGTCCAGGTGAATCTCGACTTCGCCTCGGAAGCGGACATGGTGAAGAAGCTGCGCGTGGCGTTGGCTTTGCAACCCGTGGCGACCGCGCTCTTCGCGAACTCGCCATTCCTGGAAGGCAAGCCGAACGGGTTCAAAAGCTGGCGGTCACGCATTTGGAGGGATCTGGATGCGGATCGCACCGGCATGTTGCCATTCGTCTTCGAGGATGGTTTTGGGTTCGAGCGGTGGGTGGACTACGCGCTCGATGTGCCCATGTATTTTGTCTATCGCGACGGAAAATACATCAACGCGCTCGGCCAGTCTTTCCGCGATTTCCTGAAGGGCAAGTTGCCCGCGCTGCCCGGTGAGGTTCCGACTCTGAGTGATTGGGCCGATCATCTGACGACGATCTTTCCCGAGGCACGGATCAAGAAATTCATCGAGATGCGAGGAGCCGATGGTGGCCCGTGGCGACGGCTCTGTGCGTTGCCGGCGCTTTGGGTCGGGCTGTGTTACGATCAGTCATCTCTGGATTCGGCGTGGGATCTGGTCAAGGATTGGGATACAGAAACGCGCGAGGCTTGGCGGATCGCGGCATCAAGGGACGGGTTGCAAGCGGAGGTTGGTGGTCGGGTCATGCAGGATCTGGCGCGGGAAGTTGTCGCGATTGCCGAAGCGGGCTTGAAGTCGCGGGCGATTCCGGGCGCGGACGGGCTGATCGCTGACGAGACACATTTCCTGAATGCGCTGCAGGAAAGCGTGGAAACAGGTCGTACTCCTGCCGATGAATTGCTGTCGCTTTACCAAGGCGAATGGCAGGGTGACCTGAGCAGAATCTACAAAGAGTTCAGCTACTGATCGATGGCGGCGCTGTTCGCGCCGCCTGCCGTGGGTCACAGGCGGATCGGGTCGTTCTTGGCCAGTTTATCGAAGGCCATGAGTGTTTCGATCAGCTTGGGCATTTCCGACAGATGGATCATATTCGGCCCGTCTGAGGGTGCGTTGTCCGGGTCTTCATGTGTCTCGATGAAAACCGATGCGATCCCGAGCGAAACCGCCGCACGCGCCATCACCGGGGCAAACTCGCGCTGACCGCCGGACGCGCCGCCCAGACCGCCGGGTTGCTGCACGGAATGCGTCGCATCCATCACAACAGGATAGCCCGTTTGCATCATGGTCGGCAGGCTGCGCATGTCGGCAACCAGCGTGTTGTATCCGAACGAAGCGCCACGCTCGGTCAGCAGCAGGCGTTCATTGCCCGTCGATTCCACCTTCTTGACGACATTGGCCATGTCCCAAGGCGCGAGAAACTGCCCCTTCTTGATATTGACGACCGCACCGGTTTCACCGGCTGCCAGCAGAAGGTCGGTCTGACGGCAAAGGAAGGCGGGGATCTGGATGATGTCTACGGCTTTCGCGGCAACCGCGCATTGTTCCGGGGTATGAATGTCGGTGAGCGTCGGCACACCCAGCCGGTCGCGCACGGTCTCCATGATCGCGAGACCCTCGTCGATCCCCAGCCCGCGCTTGCCGGACAGAGAAGTGCGGTTCGCTTTGTCGTAGGACGCCTTGAAGACGTATTGCGCGCCGAATTTGTCACATGCTTCCTTCATCGCAGTGGCAATCATAAGTGCGTGATCCAGCGATTCCAGCTGGCACGGCCCGGCAATGATCGTGAGGGGGTTGTCGTTGCTGACCTTGATGGGGCCGATGTCTACGTTTTTCATTTTCCACCTGTGGTAGAGGATTGCCTGCTTCACGCGTGATAGCAGGTCTGGTTGGAGCGCGCAGCACCTTCAAGCTGACCGCCAGCGTTGGCCGACGGTTTGCGTGAGAGCCAAAGTGAAACGGTGTCAGAGCTCGACTTTCTGCACCCGTGTGACCTTGCCGGCTACTATCGACAGTCCTGCGGCGAAGAAGCTCAGCAGTGCACCCATCTTCGCGGCATCCTGAACAGGCCCGCTTTCGAAGGCGACCGAGGCGATGAAGAGCGACACAGTGAAGCCAATTGCCGCCACGCAGCCGATTACGAACAGATCCGAGGTCTTCATGCCTTGTGGCAACCCAAGTTTCAGCACATAGGCACCGACCCATCCGAACAGCAGAACTCCGAAGGGCTTGCCGATGATCAGTCCGCTGAGCACCAGCCATGTCGGAGCGCTGATTGCAGAGAATTCGACACCCGCGTTGACCAGTCCGAAGAAGAACAAGACGATCTCCACTGGAACTTTCAGCGCGTGTTCCATCTCGTTGAGCAGGTCGTGCAGGTGTTCCTCGGCTGACGCGAAGATACCAAAGGCACGGTCGGCGTGCGGAATGGCCGGAATGACGGGCAGCAGCCCCAAGGCAGGATGGACGCCCGCTTGCTGGAATCCGTACCAGCTTATGCAGCCTGCAATGGCGTAGGGCCAGAAGGATAGTTTTGCGCGAATCCATGTGGAATTGGGCCGCAGTTGCTTGCCGCGGTCCAGACGTCGTGGCAGCCAGTTGAAGAAGAAGAAGACGGCTACCGCTGTCCCCACGGACAATAGGAGCCATTCCGGGGCCAGTTCTCCGGACGGGTAGAAAATGGCCAGGATCACTAATCCTGCCGCGTCATCCGCAATGGCAAGCAGCAGCAGAAAACGAACGGCCGGATGGCCGGCACCGAATACGATGCGGCCGACCAGGTAGGAAAACGCGATGTCGGTGGCCGTGGGAATTGCCCATCCATCCACCACGGCGGTGTAGGTTGATGATCCGAGAATCGCAGCGAGGCCAAGATAAACGGACACGGGACCGACCATTCCACCGACCGTGGCAAACAGCGGTGTCGCCGCCTTCTTACCGCGCAGTGAGCCTTCCCTCAGGATAACAGCTTCCCAAACCTCTTTGGCGGCGATCGCGAAGAACAGCGCCATCAGCACATCGTTGATAAGATAGTGCAGTGTCAGGGTCCGGTGGACATGCCCTTCCGCGTCTAGATGCGCGTGACCGATGAAGAAGTTGTCAACGATGACGAATTCAACGAAATTATGATAGCTGTGTGGATGTAGATTGGCCCAGAACAAGGCGATCGAAGCGCCACTGATCAAAAGCAGTGAGTAGTTAGAAACGAAATTCCAGACGCGGTACATCCTGTCTCCCCTCCAGTTTAATTCGGAATAGAGCACCGGGCGAGTTGGGGCAACCATTGCCAATCCGCAGGGTACGCGATTCCGTCGCACCCTGCGGATTGGCCCGGCCTTTTCATGGATTGCGAGCGCAGATCGCGGCGGCGGCTTCCAATGCGCCTTTGCCGTGAGGAATATCGAGAGCGGTGAAGCCTGCTTCTATCGTGCCCAACACGCCCAGCACCATATGTGCGTTGACATGCCCCATATGGGCGATGCGGAAGAAGCCGTGCCAGGCGTCGTCGCCGGGTGCGGCCATGCCAAGGCCGATGCCAAGCGTGACACCCGCGTTCTCAGACAGCCAATCGCGCAGACGCGTCCCGTCCGGTGATCCGATCCGCAGCGCGGTGACCGCATGGCTGCGCAGGGCCGGGTTGGGCACGTTCAGTTCCAGCGATCCGGTGGAGCCCCATGCTTCGCATGCGGCCCAGATAGCACGGGCAAGGGTTGCGTGACGTGCCCAGGCGGCCTCCATCCCTTCTTCATGTACGAGGATGTCCAGGGCGGCGCGCAGTCCGAAGATGTGATGTGTGGGCGAGGTGCCGTGGAAATACTGGTACAGTTCTTCGGGATAGGCCCGGGGCTGCCAGTCCCAGTAATTGCTGGTGACCTTCAGGGATTTCTGTACCGCCTCGGCCTTGTCGTTGAAGAAGACGAAGCCCAGCCCCGGCGGTGTCATCAACCCCTTCTGCGAGGCAGTGATCGCGACATCGACACCCCATGCGTCCATCTCGAACCGGTCGCAACCCATCGATGCCACGCAATCGGCCATAAGAAGCGCGGGGTGATCTGCGTCATCCACGACGGCGCGAACGGCTGCGATGTCATTGCGTATCGAGGTCGCCGTATCAACCTGGGTAACAAGGATGGCCTTGATCTGCTTTTCCGTGTCGGCGTTCAGCGCGTCGCGCACGCGATCCGGATCGAGGGTGGACCTCTTCCCGAAATCGATTGTTTCGACGATGATCCCCATGCGTGCCGCCGTTTCCGCCCAGCCGAACCCGAAACGACCTGTGGCCAGCACGAGGATGCGTTCGCCCGGTGCAACGGTGTTGGCGAGCGAGGCTTCCCATGTACCGTGACCGTTGCAGATGTAGATTGCTACGTTGTGCTTGGTTTGCGCGACGGTTTTCAGGTCGGTCACAATGCTTTCGGTCATATCCGCGAGTTCCCCGAAATAGATATTGGGGGCAGGGCGGTGCATGGCCTGAAGAACGCGGTCAGGCATGACCGAAGGGCCGGGAATCGCGAGATAGTGGCGACCGTGAGCAAGCGACATCTTGAGAACCTTCCAGGGAAAACCAGCCCGTTTGGATTATGCTGTCGTGAATGACTCGTCAAACGCGGCGTTAGCGTGCAGGTTGAAAGCACTGTCACGAGCGCGTAGATCACGGTCACTTGGCCCCGCGCGTTCAGGATTTCGCGGCGTCTTCATAGTGTTGAAGGATCACATGCGTTCTGAACTGAAAGCCCGATTTCGCGAGATCGAAAAAGGTCTGCGCCGCAAATACGGTCGGGATATCTCGACGCCGCAAGCGCGTCGACATGCGTGGTGGCACTTCCAGCTTCTGGATCATGCTTTCCTGCGCGCATGGTGGTGGAACATCGAGGAAATCGCGCCGGGTGTCTGGCGGTCGAACCAGCCTTCCCCGAAGCGGATGGAACGCTATAAGACGATGGGGATCAAGTCGATCATCAACCTGCGCGGTGAGGTCAAGCACAGCCCCTATCTGTTCGAGAAGGAAGCTGCGGACAAGCTTGGCATCACGCTTCATGACATCACCCTGAGCGCCCGCAAGCTCGTTCCGCGTCAAGACATGCTGCAACTGATCGACCTTATGCGGACAGCCGAGAAGCCGTTCCTGTTCCATTGCAAGTCGGGGGCTGACCGGGCCGGCTTTGCGTCTGCGCTTTACCTCGCCATCATCGAAGGGCGCCCGATTGCAGAAGCGCGTCAGCAACTGCATTGGAAATACATGCATCTATCTACTACGGATACCGGTATTCTGGACCACGTGTTCGACGTTTATGAGGCCGACAACGCCAAACATCCCATCTCGCTTGAGACGTGGATTGCGACGGTCTACGATCACAAAGCGCTGACCCGAAGCTGGAAGGACAGCCGCAGATGAGCAACCAGCGCGGGGAAATTCCGTTCGCCAAGGGCTGGCCGCTGTTTCGGTGGCTGTGGTCGACCTATCTGTTCAAATACCGGATCTATGTGATTGCCGCGATGGTCCTGATGAGCATCGAAGGCAGCATGCTCGGCTTTCTCAGCTATACGCTGAAGCCGATGTTCGACCTGGTTTTCGTGGACGGCAACCGTGATGCGATGAAATGGGTTGGCATCGCGATTCTTGTCATCTTTTGTACGCGGGGTTTGACCGGTGCGCTGCAGAAGCTGCTGATGACCTATGTCGGCCAACATTCGGTTGCAGACATGCGGATCGATTTGCTGAACCATGTTATGCAGTTGGATACGACTTTCCACGCGACCCACCCGCCGGGTCATCTGATGGCGCGTGTCGAAGGTGACGTGAATGGTATCAGTTCTGTCTGGAAGGCCCTGATCTCCGGGGCTGGGCGAGACTTTGTAGCCCTTATTGCGCTCATGTTTGTTGCTATCCGCGTGGATTGGGTGTGGACCGCAATCGCACTGATCGGCGCGCCGCTTGCCGTGTCGCCCCTTCTGCTTGCACAGAAATATGTGCGCCGTCGCGCGCGTGAAAGCCGCGAGGTTGCCAGCCAGGTTACGACGCGACTGGACGAGGTGTTTCACGGCATTAACCAGATCAAGCTGAACGCGCTGGAGGACTATCAGGCCGACCGTTACGTCGGACTACAATTGCAATCCGTGCAACTTGCAATGCGTACCACCGTCGGTCGGGCGGTTATTCCGGCGCTGGTGGACATCATGGCGGGGCTCGGCTTTGTCGCGGTATTGTTCTATGGCGGCGGTGAAATCATTCGGGGTGACAAGACCATCGGTGATTTCATGAGCTTCTTTACCGCCATGACGCTGGCCTTCGAGCCGTTGCGCCGTCTGGCGGGCATGGGTGGCGGTTGGCAGGTGGCGATTGCGAGTCTTGAGCGCGTTCAGCATCTGTTCAATACTAAGCCGAGCATCACGACACCCGCCAGGCCAAAGAAGGCCGATGTCGATCGGCCCGAGATCGTGATGGATGACGTACATCTGGCCTATGGCGAATTGCCCGTGCTGCGCGGTGTCAGCTTCACGGCGAAGGCGGGCAAGACAACTGCGCTGGTCGGGCCAAGCGGTGCGGGCAAAAGCACCATCTTCAACGTTCTGACCCGGTTGATCGACCCGCAGACAGGGGAGGTTCGCATCGGTGGTCAGAAGTCGCTCGACATAAATCTGGCAGAACTGCGCGGGATGTTTTCTGTCGTGACGCAGGATGCGCTGCTGTTTGATGAAACGGTGCGCGACAATGTTCTACTGGGCCGCACGGACGTGACCGAGGATCAATTGCGGTCGGTTCTTGATGCGGCCTATGTCAGCAACTTCCTCGATCAGCTTTCCGATGGGCTGGACACGCCCTGTGGTCCGCGTGGGTCGAACCTGTCGGGCGGGCAGCGTCAGCGTGTGGCCATCGCGCGCGCATTGCTGCGCGACACGCCGATCCTGTTGCTGGATGAGGCCACATCGGCGCTTGATACCCGGTCAGAGACGGTTGTGCAGGCGGCGCTGGAACGGCTCAGCCGGGACAGGACAACCCTTGTCATCGCGCACCGCCTGTCCACGGTGCAGAATGCTGACAACATCTTGGTCATGGATCGCGGCCGTATTGTGGAGCAAGGCAGCCATGACGACCTTCTTGCAAAAGGTGGTTCTTATCACGACCTCTACAATATGCAGTTTCGTAGCAACGAGGGCGAAGAATGAGCAGTCGGACAGTGGTACGCATCTCCGGAACCGATACACGTGAATTCCTGCAAGGGCTGGTGACGAACGACATCGGCAAGCTGGAAAGCGGGCTGGTCTATGCGGCGTTACTGTCGCCACAGGGCAAGTATCTGGCGGATTTCTTTCTGGTCCCTGACGGCGACGACGTGCTTCTGGATGTTGCGACCGAGCAAGCCGACGGGCTGTTGAGACGGCTAGGTATGTATAAGCTGCGCGCGGCCGTGACCATCGCCCAAACTGATATGAAGGTCTTCCGAGGCATCGGAGAAATGCCGTCGAGTGCTTTTCCTGACCCTCGTACATCCGCGTTGGGGTGGCGTCTCTACGGAGATATGGAAGGCGACGACGGAACCGACTGGGACGCGTTGCGCGTGGCGCATGCCATTCCAGCAGCAGGGCTAGAGCTCCAGCCGGATAGCAGCTTCATCTTGGAAATGGGGTTTGAGCGGTTGAACGGTGTGGACTTCCGCAAAGGTTGCTATGTCGGGCAGGAAGTCACGGCGCGGATGAAGCACAAGGCCGAACTCCGCAAAGGTCTGGCACGAGTCCAGGTCGATGGGGATGCAGAGCAAGGCGCTGAGATCACCGCCGATGGCAAGCCCGTAGGAACGCTGCACACCCGTTCAGGCAACGAGGCGTTAGCCTATCTGCGTTTTGACCGTGCAGGCAAAGAAATGCGCGCCGGTGAAGCCGTGGTACAGTTGCTGCCGGTCTAGTTGTGAAAGCTGGTGGGCTCAATTCTTGCGGCCCCTTGTGCTGACGAATTTCGGCAGAATATTTTGACCCATTTACTTGGCCCTCGTATCACCTAGCCTACCGGCTGAACGCGCTATCTTGACCCTACGCAATCGGGCGACTTTTTTTCCCGATAGCCCTTGCGCCCGTTTCGTCCTCAGAGTAAGTCACACGCCACCGTTGGGGTGTAGCCAAGTGGTAAGGCAGCGGTTTTTGGTACCGTGTATCGTAGGTTCGAATCCTACCACCCCAGCCAGACAATAAACGACATTTGAACTATAGGCGGCGTTGCCACCAGAGCCTTGCGAATGCTCCATATATGCCCCCGATCCTGAGGGCAGCAGAGGGGCGAAGGCACGATAGGATTCGGATCGTGGATGGGCGTCGGAAAATGGACCGATTTCTACAACGCGAATGCACATACTCCGCTCTTGGTGGAAAACTCTCAGCTGTGGTCTTTTGGCAAGTAAAAGAAGAGAACCAAACCGATCAGCACAGGAGCAGGGAGTAGCTTCAGTCACCCCAAAACTGTCCAAACATCGGGGGAATAGCTCAAATGGGCAGTTGAATGTTAATCATTCCTGGATGCGGATTTCGTTTGCGTGGCTGCGTGACCTGTGCGTGTTCCCAAGAGCCTCAGTGTTCCGGAATCAGGAAGTCGTTACGAAGGCCCTCTCACGAGGGCTGGAACACCGCATTCTGTACATTTCGGGTGATTGTGGACAAAGGCCGGCACAATTGCTGAACAGGCCGACGGTCCAACATTTGGACTAATCGGAGCCAGCAAGGCCCAAGTTGACGAACAAATAGGAAAAGCCCCGACGTCTGCCGGGGCTTTCATGATTTTCGCGTTCGGCGCTTATGGTGCGCCGGCGTTTTTCTTCTTGAGTGGTGCCCAGATGCGCTTGTTGGTCAGGTAAAGGAGCACAGAAAGCACAACCAAGAACAAGACCCCTGTCAGGCCCGCCTGCTTGCGGGCCATCATCTTGGGTTCCGCAGTCCACATCAGAAAGGCGGAAACGTCGGTCGAGATCGCATCCAGATCTGTTGCCGACCCGTCAGCGAACTCCACATCGTCCCCGGCCAGTGGGGGGGCCATGGCTATCCAGCCGCCGGGGAAGGCGGTGTTTTCGTAGAAGGTCGTGCCAGCCTGTTCTTTCGTTTCGCCCGTGTACCCGGTCAAGATGGCATGGATATATTCCGGACCGCCGATGCCTTTGAACAGCTGTGCCAGACCCGTACCGTAGGGACCGTGAAAGCCCGCACGGGCTTTGGCCATCAGGCTTAGGTCAGGTGCGTTTTCGAGTGCTGAACCCGGGAAGTGGTCGGTTTTCTTGGCTGGACGGAAGTCGTCCAATTCGGGATCGAAAACCTCGAATTGGGTCGCGTATGCACGAACCTGATCCTCGGGAAGGGCAGGGCCGCCATCATCTGCGAGCGTGCGCAGCGGAACGAATTTCAGCCCGTGGCAGGCAGAGCAGATCTCTGTGTAGACCTGCAGACCGCGCTGAAGCTGGTGTTCGTCATAAGCACCGAACGGACCTTCAAACGAATAGTCCACATCGTGAATATGACCGCCTTCACCTGCCGCGAAGGCTGTGCCGGTGGTCACTGCCACGGCCGCAACTGCCGAGAGGGTGAGTTTCTTGAGTATCACGTCCAGATCCTTTCTCACTCGGCCGGCGTCGTGGCGCCAGAAGCCTTGCCATGGTCAGCGCCATAATGGGAGTTGAAGTCGTCTTCGATGGTCGCGGGTTGTTCCAGCGGCTTCTCGATAACGCCCAGCAGCGGCAGGATGACCAGGAAGTAGGCAAACCAGTAGGTTGCGGCGATCAGCGAGATCCAGTCATAGGGGAACTCGGTCGATTGCGCACCGACCCACATTAGCACCATGAAGTCGACGCATAGCAGCGCAAACCACCACTTGAACATCGGGCGATAGCGGCCAGAGCGCACAGACGACGTGTCGAGCCAGGGTGTCAGCGCCATCACAGCAATCGCCCCGAACATCGCAACTACACCGAAGAACTTGGCGTCGACGATCCCGAAGGTAATCCACTGTACCAGCTGCACGATCCAGACATCGCCGGTGAAAGCACGCAGGATAGCGTAGAAGGGCAGGAAGTACCATTCCGGCACGATGTGTGCAGGCGTCGCCAGAGGGTTCGCCTCAATATAGTTGTCGGGGTGGCCCAGGTAGTTCGGCATGAAGCCGACAATCGCGAAGAAAATGGCCAGCACCACGGCGAGGGCGAAGAAGTCCTTGATGATGAAGTAGGGCCAGAACGGAACAGTGTCTTTTTCGGCGTCCGCTTTCGAAGTACGGCGAACTTCGACACCCGTGGGGTTGTTGTTGCCCGTGTTGTGGAAGGCCCAGATGTGAACGGCCACAAGTGCAGCAATAACGAATGGCAGCAGGTAGTGCAGCGAGAAGAAGCGGTTCAGCGTATAGTTGTCCACCGCCGGTCCACCCAGAAGCCAGGTCTGGATCGGCTCGCCGATCAGAGGAATGGCGCCAAACAGGCCGGTGATCACGGTCGCTCCCCAGAAGGACATCTGTCCCCAAGGCAGAACGTAGCCCATGAAGGCCGTGCCCATCATGCACAGGTAGATCAGGATACCAATGATCCAGGTCACTTCGCGCGGAGACTTGTAGGAGCCGTAATACAGGCCGCGGAAGATGTGCAGGTAAACGGCGACGAAGAACAGCGAGGCGCCGTTCGCGTGCAGGTAGCGCAGCATGTAGCCGCCATTGACGTCGCGCATGATATGCTCGACCGACGCAAAGGCGTAATCGACATGCGGTGTGTAGTGCATCACCAGCACGATGCCTGTGGCGATCTGAAGCACCAAACAGAATGTCAGGACAATCCCCCAGATCCACATCCAGTTGAGGTTCTTGGGCGTGGGGATCATGATCGTGTCGTAGAGCAGCCCGACGATCGGCAGGCGCGAATGAAGCCATTTCTCGCCGCTGGTCTTGGGCTCGTAATGGTCGTGTGGAATTCCAGCCATCCGGTCTCTCCCTTAACCGAGCAAGATTGTGGTTTCGTCTTCGAAGGCGGCAACCGGAACGGGCAGGTTGCGCGGTGCCGGGCCGCGGCGGATGCGGCCAGCTGTGTCGTAGTGCGATCCGTGACAGGGGCAGAACCAGCCATCAAAATCACCAGCGCCATCGCCCAGGGGCACACAGCCAAGGTGTGTGCACACGCCCAGCATCACCAGCCATTCGCCCGCTTCGTCCAGCGTGCGGTTTTCGTCGGTGGCGGGCGCCATGGCGTCGATGTTCGCGTTTTCAGCGTTGCGATCCACGAGATCGGACAGTTCGACGGCCCGGCCTTCGTCGATTTCCTGCTGGGTGCGGCGGCGGATGAATACAGGCTTACCCTGCCACTTCACGGTCAGCTGCGTTCCAACCTCGACGCCGGAGACGTCAACGCGGATCGACGACAGCGCCTGAACATCGGCGCTTGGGTTCATCTGATTGACAAGCGGCCAAACGGCGGCGCCGGCAGTCACCGTCGCTGCCCCGGCCGTCGCGTAGTAAAGGAAATCCCTGCGGGTGCCTTCGTGATCTTCTGCGTGGGACACGGAGTTCTCCATTTATTCGTCGGCTAAACCAACGCAAAACCCGGACCGAGAGCGAACTCTCAGCCATTGCTGCGACGCTAACTAGCCGGACCATAACGGATCGTCTAGCGGACAATCTAGCGCATCTGCGCTCTAGGGCCTTATTTTTGGCATTCTTGTCAACCCGGCGGGTTGTTTCTACCCGGACTGCTACCTATGGGTCACATCTTGGCGAGACATGGCGATTCGTTCAGGCAAGGGATTGTTTCCGCGTTATTCCAATGCGATGTTGGGCGGAGTTGGGGTGATTCATTGTTTGTTAGCTTTCGGATGGAAAGCTTGAACATGTCGGGTTTCGAGTTTCACTGATTGGATGATCGCAAGGATTTGGGCGCGCGATAAGATGATGCGGCTAGCACTTACAGCTTTGGTTCTGGGCTTTGCAGTGGCGAATCCCGCTCATGCGGAGTTTGAGCTGAGTTTCTATACTGGCTTCCAGACCGCTCCCCACAGTGATGTCGAAGGCAATGATCCCAACGGAATCGGCAAGTTCGATTTTACCACGGCTTGGGAAGGCCGCTCGAACGAAATGCCGCCCTATTGGGGCATTCGCGGAACTTGGTGGCAGCCGAACAATATCGGCTATGCGCTCGAGATGAACCACGCCAAGGTTTATGCTGATGAGAACGACAAGGAAAAGAACGGCTTCGATATCCTCGAGTTTTCGGACGGTATCAACCTTGTCACAGTGAACGTACTGAAGCGCTGGCCCTCCGTTGAACGTCCATGGATTCCCTATGTGGGTGCAGGTGTCGGCGTATCCGTCCCACATGTCGAGGTCGAGACGAGCAGCGGTAAGACTTTCGAATACCAACTGACTGGGCCCGCGGTTCAGTGGTTGGCAGGTGTGTCTTACCCGGTTTCCGAGAACTGGTCAGTTTTTGGCGAATACAAAGGCACCTATTCGCAAAACGAGGCAGACCTGCATGATGGCGGCGACTTAAAGACAAACATCGTCACCAACGCGCTTAATGTCGGTGTCAGTTTCAACTTCTGAAGCGGTTAGTTTCACCGGCCCCAATGCTTAGATTCGGCGCAGCTTCAGCCGCCCAAAACCCGACGCGTCGATCTCGAATCCCGGTCCACTATGACCGAACCGGATTTTGCGGCGAAGGCGGCCATCCGCACGCCAACCTTCTGGCTCCTCGCTGACGTGCAACCCGTCGTCGAGTTCATCCAATACGTCTTCGGCCTTCTGCCGTCTCGGCGACGGTCCTGCATGCCGAGCCGCTGCATAAAGGGCTAGTGCAACCGGGGCCAGGCGCAGCGCAATGGTTGCTGCAGGTGCAATGGGCAGTGGCATAGAGTTCTCCTTTGATTGAAGGATAAGTAGCCGGTCGCGCGTTGTCCAGAATTCCCGAAGCGGGTTCGGTTCAGGCTACCATCAGCGACTGTCCGCTTGCGCCCGTGATCCGCGCGGGAACGATCTGGCCTTCAACCCGGGGGTCGTCGAAACGCACCTCGGCAAACTGTTCCGTCCGACCCATCTGCTGAGATTCCATCAGCACCAGATGTTCACGCCCGATCTGGGCGTCGAGATGCGACTGCACGCGTTGGGAGCCGGCGGCGCGCAGCCGTGCCGCGCGATCCTTGATCGCTTTGCCGTTCACCTGTGGCATCCGCGCGGCCGGCGTGCCGGGGCGCGGGGAGTAGGGGAAGACGTGCAGCCATGTCAGGGAACAGTCTTCGACCAGCTTCAGCGAGTTCTGGAACATCTCTTCGGTTTCGGTCGGAAACCCGGCAATGATGTCGGCGCCGAATGTCATGTCCGGACGCAGACGCAGAGCTTCTTCACAAAAGGCGATTGCGTGATCTCGCTGGTGACGGCGTTTCATGCGTTTGAGTATCATGTCGTCACCGGCCTGAAGGCTCAGATGCAAATGCGGCATTAAGCGCTTTTCCGTGGCAATCGCTTCCATCAGGGCGGGGTCTGCTTCAATCGAGTCGATGGACGAAATCCGTAAGCGTGGCAGATCGGGCACCAGTTTCAGGATGCGACGCACCAGATCGCCGAGCCGTGGTGTCGCGGGAAGGTCCGCCCCCCAGCTGGTCAGATCGACGCCCGTTAGAACGATCTCTTTGAAACCGCGATTCACAAGGCGCTTGATCTGCTCGACCACGACGCCAGCAGGCACCGACCTAGAATTGCCGCGTCCAAAAGGAATGATGCAGAAGGTGCAGCGATGATCGCATCCGTTCTGCACCTGAACATAGGCGCGGGATCGGGTGCCGAAGCCGTCGATCAAATGCCCGGCGGTTTCGGTGACGGACATGATGTCGTCGACCTGCACCTTTTCGGTGTCGCCGATCAGGTCGTTAACAGCCAATGACCGCCATGTTTCCGGCTGCATCTTTTCGTGATTGCCGACGACCTGATCGACCTCTGCCATAGCGGCAAAGCTATCCGGATCCGTCTGTGCCGCGCATCCAGTCACGATCAGGCGGGCTTTGGGGTTCTCGCGCCGCAGCCTGCGAATGTCCTGCCGTGCTTTTCGGACGGCTTCGGACGTTACCGCGCAGGTGTTGATGATCACCGCATCACCGAGCCCTGCGGAGTCTGCAAGTGTGCGCATCGCCTCCGTCTCATAGGCGTTGAGGCGACAGCCGTGAGTCGTGAAAACAGGTACCTGCTTATCCATCGGTCGTTCCCCACATCGAAGGGTCCAGTTCTGCCTCGAAGACTTTGGCCGTCGCGCCGGTCATCCAGACGCCTTCATCCGCGATGCGGATATGCAGAGGTCCACCATCGAGGCGTACCGTCACGGCAGAATCGATCAGTCCACGCCGATGCGCCGCTACTGCAGCCGCACATGCGCCGGATCCGCAGGCGAGCGTGATCCCAGTGCCGCGTTCCCACACGCGCATCCGTATCTCAGTTCGGTCGATGACGTGAACGAATTCGACATTCGTGGCTTCGGGGAAGAGTGGATCGTTTTCGACGCTGGGGCCTCTGTCTTCGACATCGACGGAATCCGCATCTTCCACAAAGAACACGCAATGGGGATTGCCCATTCCGACAGCGGATGGCTTTCCCGGCAGGGGTAGCGCATCAAGATCACTGACAGGACGCGCGAGCGGGATTGCGTCCCATTCGGACTCCGGCAGGCCCATATTGACACTTACCAGCCCATCATCGAGCCGTTTCGCACTTAGCAGTCCTCGGGCGGTACGAATTGTAACGTTACGTCGTACAGCGGCATCCATCACGATATCCGCGACGCAGCGCGTAGCGTTGCCGCAAGCACCTGCCCTCGTTCCATCCGAATTCCAGAAATCCAGTGCGATGTCCGAATCCCGACCGTCACGGATTTCTGCAAGCTGGTCATAGCCCACACCGCGATGCCGATCGCCTAATTTCCTTGCGAGATCAGGAGTTACAACGGCATCCCTGCCACGTGAGTCGACGATCACGAAGTCATTCCCAAGCCCGTGCATCTTTAGAAATGCCAGGCGTTCTGTGTTCACACTATCCCGCATGGCGCGCATATACGCCTGCCGCGACGATAAATCCAGAGGATGCGAGTTTTTCGTGATTTCGCCCTTGACCCCCCCGCGCCAGCTTTGTAGATGCCCCTTCACAGAGTGGGCCGTTAGCTCAGTTGGTAGAGCAACTGACTTTTAATCAGTGGGTCACAGGTTCGAATCCTGTACGGCTCACCACTGAAACCAATAAGTATAGAAGTAGTAGCGCTTTCCCCTATCGGGGTTGCCTCGTGCGTGCGCTGTGTTTCTTCGTAGAGGTTCGCGTTGAGGCTAACCCGAGGAAATGTATAAAGCCGGATACCGCCATACGGCACACCGTGAATAGGCGAAGGCAACACAGGTCTCGGCGGTGTCCCGAATGTTCATGTCACTTCTTCGATCTGCTCCTTGGTCAGATTGCCTGGAACGACTGTGAATGGAATCGGGATGTTCCCGGCGTTCTTTGTCAGCTGTGATACTAGCGGGCCGGGACCGTTCTTGCCTGTGCCGGCTCCCAGAACCAGAAGCCGTATCTGTTTGTCTTCGTTGATCTGTGAGAGCACCTCGGGGTAGAGATCCCCTTCACGGATCACGAGGTTTGGATCAACATTCTGCCGGTCGCGCATCCATTTCGCGAAAACTTCGAAATGAGCTTCGATCCGCTCGCGAGCTTCTTCGCGCATGATGTCGCCGACGCCCAGCCAGTGGTTGAATTCTTCGGGCGGGATTACGGCGAGAATATCTACGCCGCCCCGAGTGTTTTTCGCGCGCATTGCCGCGAAGCGCATGGCGTTCAGGCACTCGCGGCTGTCATCCAGCACAACCAGAAATTTACGCATGATGCCTCCAGCATGATCCGCTGTGCATGATGACGAGCGCGATCTGCGCTGGCAAGGGACAGATCACTCCTGCGTGCGTGCCCATTCCCAGTATAGTTCCCGAGCCGTGCGTGTCAGCGGGCCATTGGCATCGTATTCCGTGTCATCGAAGCGGCTGACGCCAGTCACCTTGTTCATGTTGCCTGTCAGGAATACTTCATCTGCTTGCTTGAAGTCGTCGAAGGTCAAAACGGTCTCATGAACAGCGACGCCTGCCGTGCGAAGATTGGTGATGTGGCGCTTGCGGGTGATGCCGGCGAGGAAAGTGCCATTCGGAATCGGTGTGAAGATTTCGCCATTGCGTACCAGGAATACGTTGGCAGTGGCGCTTTCGGCCACATTGCCCATCGCGTCCGCCACAAGCGCATTTCCGTATCCTTTGGATCGGGCCTCGGCCAACATGCGCGCGTTGTTAGGGTAAAGGCAACCGGCCTTTGCGTTGGTTACGTTGTCGGACAGAACGGGTCGATGGAAACGCGTCGTTGTCAGCGTTACCGTTGCATCGTCGGGAGCCATGGGGATGGCTTCCAGAGAGATCGCAAAACCCGTCGCGTCTGGCGCGGGCACGATGGCGCTGACATCCCCTTGAAGCGCCCAATACATCGGACGGATGTAAAGCGCGGCATCCTGAGGATAGAGCTTCAAACCCTCCCACACGATGTCAAAAATCTCCTGTGTGCTATATGTGGGTGTGATCATCAACGCCTGCGCCGACTTGTTCACCCGCTCGCAATGTGCCCACAGGTCGGGTGCCATGCCGTAACAGTAGCGCGCACCATCGAACACCGTGGAGCCCAACCAAGCGCCATGATCTGCGGCGCGCATGACAGGCACATCGCCTTCATGCCATTTTCCGTTAAAATAGGTGCGAATGTCGGTTCCGGTTGCCATGGGTCTTGCTCCGTCTGTTGGGCGTAGTCCTAGACTTTGCTGCAGAAGGCGTCCAGACAGCAAAACCCCGGCGCGTTGGCCGGGGCAGTTGGGTCATAAAGCCGGGGATGCCTGTGAGCATGACCGCGACGAGTTGAGTTCTTATGGCAGGCGCCGGGGATTGGGGGACGGGCACCACTCGCACGCTCGCGCAGGGTGAGGGTGCTTTGGCACGAATTTATGTCGTCTTTGTGTAGGTTTGGTGAAACTCAGCGCTCGCGATCTGCCAGCAATGCGTCGAGATCCAGGGGTGCGTTGACCATCGCCAGTTCGCCGCTTTCATCGAGCGGCCACTCTTCTTGCGGGCGATCACGGTAAAGTTCCAGCCCGTTGCCATCGGGATCACGCAGATAGATTGCTTCGCTGACCCCATGATCAGCCGCGCCATCCAGCGCGATGCCTGCTTGGGTCAACCTATGCAGCGCATCACCAAGAGAGGCGCGGTCGGGATAAAGGATCGCCGCATGGAAAAGACCCGTATGGCCATGGGGTGGGGGCGTTCCGTTCGCGCTCTCCCATGTGTTCAGGCCGATATGGTGGTGATAGCCGCCTGCCGACAGAAAGGCAGCGCGTCTGCCGTAGTATTGCTGCACCTCAAATCCCAGCACATCGCGATAGAAGGCGACGGAGCGGTCGAGATCGGCAACTTTGAGGTGGACATGCCCGATGCGGACGTCGGAGGAAATGGGGTTGGTCATCTTGAGCTCCTAATGGTGTTGCTCAAATGATGGCCGCAAACCATGCGACAGATAAGGCCTATCCGCGCATGGCTTTTGTGCAAAAATGTAGGAGTGGGCGTAAATCTACCGGACCATCCCTATAATTTTATACGCCTCATCCACAATCGGAGCCGCAATTTCTTGCGCCCGCCGCGCTCCATCCGCAAGGATGCGGTCGATTTCAGCCGGGTCTTCCATCAGCCGGTTCATTTCGTTGGTAATGGGTGACAGGCTGTTGACTGCCAATTCGGCGAGCTTCGGTTTGAAGTCGGAGAATGGCTGGCCACCGAATTCCGCAATGATGGTCGCCGGATCGCTGTCTGCAAGAGCTGCGTAAATGTTGACGAGGTTCTTCGCCTCTGGCCGATCCTGCAAGCCGTCCAACGTTTCGGGAAGAGGTTCCGGATCGGTCTTTGCCTTGCGGATTTTCTTCGCGATGGTGTCGGCGTCATCGGTCAGGTTGATGCGGCTCATATCCGACGGATCGGATTTGGACATCTTCTTGGTGCCGTCGCGCAGGCTCATGACGCGGGTCGCGACGCCTTCGATCACCGGCTCGGTGATGGGAAAGAATTCCGTGCCGAAGTCGTTGTTGAACTTCATCGCGATGTCGCGCGTCAGTTCCACATGCTGCTTCTGGTCCTCGCCCACGGGCACATGCGTCGCCTTGTAAACGAGGATGTCGGCCGCCATCAGGTTGGGATAGGTGAACAGACCCACAGACGCGTTTTCGCGGTTCTTGCCGGCCTTGTCCTTGAACTGCGTCATCCGGTTCAGCCAGCCCATGCGAGCGACACAGTTGAAGACCCAAGCCATTTGGGTGTGGGCCGGCACCTGGCTTTGATTGAACAGGATCGATTTCTTTGGGTCCAGCCCGCTCGCCAGGTACCCGGCGGCCAGTTCGCGCGTTGCGCGTGTGAGATCAGCGGGGTCTTGCCAGACGGTAATCGCATGCAGATCGACGATGCAGTAGAGCGTCTCGATGCCGCTGTTCTGCATGCCCGCGAAGCGCTTGAGCGCGCCGAGGTAATTGCCAAGCTGCAGATGATTGGTCGGCTGGATGCCCGAGAAAACCCGCTGCTTGAACTGCGTTGGGCTGGATTGCGTTTGGACCGCATCCGTCATGGTTGTTCTCCGTCTGGAACTTCTGATGCTTGTTCGATTAGCGGCGGGCCGCATAGGGGTCAACCTGCGCTGCCGCCCCGTCGCATTGAAGACTTCACGTCGGATAACCGCAGCGCTCCGATCACATGGGCCGCGCCGAAGTAGCTGATCACACCTGCAGCGACCAAGGCCGCCAAAGCCAAATATCTGACACCATCTGTATGAAGGGCCTCCGTAAGCGGCAGGCGGAACAGCATCAGCACCGCGCCCATAAATACGGCGGCCAGAATTTGCTTCGGAACGCGCGTGCGAAAACGGTCGTCGAAGCGGGCGGTGTCGCCCATTCTACGCGCTCCCCAGAGGAGCATCCCCACCATGGCCCATGCCGCAATCGTTGTTCCGATTGCTGCAGCCGTCCAGCCGATGACGGGGGCGAGACCCACGGCGCAGGCTGCGTTGACGATCATCGCGCCTACGGCGAAGCGGAACGGTGTCCTTGTATCCGACCGAGCGAAGTAGAGCGGTTGTAATACCTTCTGCAGCACGAACGCGGGAAGGCCAAGGCCGTAGATTGCTACTGCGATCGCAGTGCCTGCGGTGTCTTCTGCCGTGAATTTTCCACGCTCGAACAAGACGGTAACCAGTGGGCCGGGGATCACCAGTAGCGCGACCGCAGCGGGGATCGTCAGGGCCAACGATATCTCGCCGGCGCGGCTGAAAGCGTGGCGCCCTCCGGCCTCGTCCCCCGCTCGCAAACGGCGGGACAGTTCCGGCAGAAGCACGATGCCGACGGCGATGCCCACGACTCCAAGCGGGAGTTGGTAAAGCCGGTCGGCTGTATACATCCAGTCCATCGCGTAGTCGAAATAACTGGCGACCTGACGACCGATCAGCAGGTTGATCTGGACCACCCCGGACGCCATTGCGGCAGGCAGGGCAACGATGATGAGTTGCTTGATTTCTGGCGTCAGTACGGGACGGGTGATTGACAGTTTGAACCCTGCGCGGCTTGCGGCGCCCCAAACGAGAATGAATTGCGCAATGCCAGCCACCGGAACGGCCCAGATCAGCGCCCGAGCGACGTTGCCACCGTTCCAGACGGCAAAACTCATAAAGGCGATGAAGATTACGTTGAGAAGGATGGGCGCTGCCGCAGCGGCCGCGAAGCGACCGGTGGAGTTCAGAATACCGCTGAGCAATGCTGCGAGGGATATGAACAGGATGTAGGGAAAGGCAATGCGCCCGAACAGCACGGCCAGATCGAACTGTTCCTGTCCGACAAAGCCGCTCGCCATCGAAAAGACCAACGCTGGCATCAATATCTGTGCGGCCAGCGTCAGTATGAGCAGTACACTTGCCAGCCCGGAAAAGGCGTCTTGCGCAAATCCTTTCGGGTTGTCGTCACCTTCCAGCCGTTTGGCGAACATCGGCACGAAGGCCATGTTGAACGCGCCTTCCGCGAAAAAGCGGCGGAACATGTTGGGCAGGGAGAACGCGACGATGAAGGCCTGGTAGGCCGGACCGGTGCCCAGCAGGGCCACGATCATCGCGTCGCGCACGAAACCGAGGATACGACTGCCGAACGTCCACCCTCCAACGGTCATGAAACCGCTGATCAATCTGGTAGGCTTCATGTAGTGGCTCGGTTTGCGCCCTGCTCGATTGCGTCTTTCAAGCGTTTCTCCAGTGCTTGTTGTCGCGCCGTCGCGTGCAGCTTCAGGCCGAACATATCCTTGACGTAGAAGGTATCGACTGCCTGGGTGCCATAGGTCGCGATCTGTGCCGAGGAAATGTAGATGTTCGCGGCCGCAAGGGTCCGCGCGACATCGAAGAGAAGGCCCGGACGGTCGCGTGTGTCGACCTCGATGATGGTGAAAATCTCCGACCCTTCATTGTCGAAGGCAATGGAAGTCGGGTGTCGGAAGGCGCGTTCGCGTTTCTTGATCTTGTCGCGGCTTTCCATGGCCTCACCTGTCACGATCTGTCCACGCAGGGATTTATAGATCATGGTTTTCAGCCGATCCATGCGTGCGTTTTCATAGGGCGATCCGTCCTGGTCCTGTACCCAGAACACGGCAGTCGCGTAGCCATCTTTCGAGGTGTAGGTGCGGGCGTCAACCACATTCGCCCCCACCAGCGCTAGCGCCCCGGCGAGTCGCGCGAAAATGCCGGGATGGTCGGCCATCGCGAAGCAAACGCGTGTCGCATCGCGGGCCTCGTCCTGCTTGATGTCGATGCGGATCTCGTCGTTGGAGATACCGTCGAGCAGTTCTGCAAAGACGCGGTGGGTTTCGGTGTGCAATCCTTGCCAGTATGGCCCGTAGTGACGGGACATCTCATGATCGATGGCTTCTTTCGGCCAGTCGTTCAATTCCTTGCGCAGAGCGGATTTCGCGTCGGTTTCGAGCGCTTCGCGGTTCATGTCCTCCATGCCTGTCGCCAGCGCATCGGTCGTCAGACGATAGAGATTACGCAGCAGCATTGCCTTCCAGTTGTTCCACGTCCCCGGTCCCACACCGATGATGTCGCACGTGGTCAGCACGATCAGCAAGTCGAGCCGCTTCTGGGTTTTCACGGCTTTCGCGAAATCCCGGACTGTGCGCGGATCGGCGATATCGCGCTTCTGGGCCATGTCTGACATCAGCAGATGATAGCGGACAAGCCACTCGACGGTCGCGCATTCTTCGGCATCCAGCCCAAGTCTGGGCGCAACGTGACGCGCGATCTTCGCGCCCAGAATGGAATGGTCCTCTTTCCGTCCCTTGCCGATATCGTGCAGTAGCATCGCGACATAGAGAATGCGCCGGTTTACCTCTGTCTCATGCATAATGCGGGTGCTGAAGGGTAGCGAGTCGATCTTTTCGCCGCGTTCGATATCGGCCAGCGTGGAGATACATTGGATTGTGTGCTCATCGACCGTGTAATGGTGATACATGTTGAATTGCATCATCGCGACGATCTTCTGGAACTCGGGCATAAACGCTCCCAGGGCCCCAAGTTCGTTCATCCGCCGCAAAGCGCGTTCGGGATTGCCACGATCCAGCAGCATCCGAAGGAATATCTTGTTGGCTTGCGGGTCACGCCGCATCTCATCGTCGATCAGGCCAAGGTTGGATGTCACCAGGCGCAGCAGATCGGGGTGCATCAGGTAGCCTGTGCGCAGGGCTTCGTCGAAGATCCGCAGGAGGTTCAGCTTGTCGGCCAGGAACTCCTCTGGATCATCGCAGATGATCCGGTTCTCGATCAGGCTGAACCCTTTGCGCAACCGCTTCTTGCGCTTGAAGAACCCCATCAATGAGGGCGCTTTCTTGACGTGGTTGGCTTCCAGCGATGCGAGGAAGATGCGCGTCAGATCGCCAACACGGGTCGCATGACGGAAGTAATCATGCATGAAACGTTCAACTGCGCGTCGTTCGGTGTCATCGGTGTAGCCCAGGCGTTCAGCCACTTCGACCTGCATGTCGAACGCCAGTTGATCCATCGCGCGCCTGTTGATGAGATGAAGCTGGTTGCGAACGGCCCAGAGGAAGGTTTCCGCACGTTGGAACTGACCGTATTCCTCGCGGGTGAAGACACCGAGTTCCGCCAGTTCCGCCGCGCTGTCCACGCCGTGCACGTATTTGGCGATCCAGAACAGAGATTGCAGGTCGCGGAGCCCGCCTTTGCCTTCTTTTACATTCGGTTCGGTCATGTAGCGATACGCACCCTGCTTGTGGTGGCGCTGCGACCGTTCTTCGAGCTTGGCCTCGATGAAATCAGATGCGGTGTTGGCGAACAGATCCTTGCGCAGCCGGTCGTTCAGTTCTTCCGCCAGCGGTGCGTGTCCGCACAGGAAACGATTTTCCAGAAGCGAGGTTCGGATCGTGTAATCTTCGCGTCCTAGCCGCAGGCAATCGGCCACCGTCCTGCTGGCGTGTCCGACCTTCAGACGCAGATCCCAAAGGATATACAGCATCGACTCGATGACGCTCTCCGCCCATGCGGTGATCTTGTAGGGTGTGAGAAATAGCAGATCAACGTCGGAGAAAGGAGCCATCTCCGCGCGCCCGTAGCCACCGATGGCCAGTAGCGCGATCTTTTCACCTTCGCTTGCGGAACGGAGGGGATGCAGATGGGTGGTCGCGGTGTCGAAGGCGGTATGGACAATCCGGTCGGTCAGATAAGCGTAGGACCGGACCGCGGGGCCGGATCTCAGCGGGTTCCTGGCGATGGCGCCGGCTATCGCGGCGTTCCCGGCAGATCGGGCCTTGAGCAAGATGTCGACCACGCCCGAGCGCAGGTCTCGCGCCGTTTCGCCGTTGTCGACAAGGGCATCGATGGAAGCTTTGACTGCGCCGGCATCGAATATCTCCGATGCCGGGCAGATCAGATCAAGTGCGGGTTCTTCGGTTTCTATCCGGTCAGAAACCTGCTCCGCCAAGGCGCCTTGGGGCTGGGTCAATGATATTTACCCTGTTGTTCGCGATCTGGGCGATTGCCAGTCCCCGTTGATTAGTGCCGTTTGGCAGAAAACGAAAGACCCCGTTGGCGCCAGCGAACCCATTGCCCTGAGACAAAGCGGTTGAAGAAAGCCCGCGCCCGGTGCTTGTCAGAGCGCCTACAGCGGCGATACCGTCATAGGCCAGACCGGCAATCGCGTGGGGTGGGGCACCATAAGCTTGCGTATAGCGGTTGGCAAAATTTTGCCCGGCCGCCGGATCAGGAACCGCGAACCATCCGCCTTGCAGACCGGGAAGCGAAAGGGCTGAAGCCGGGACATCCCAGCGCGTCAGACCCATATATTGTACCTTGTCAGTGGTCAGGCCGTTCTCCGGCAGGTGCTGAACCAGGAACGGCAGCGCGCCTTCAGGGCCGGAGGTCAGAAAAACGGCGTCTGCGCCTGCATTCAAAGCGGTGGTTGCAATGCCGGGGGCGGCATCCGCGACGCCTTCCTGGGACATCTCGAAGGTCCGGTTGCCGACCAGTTGCCCGCCGCCATTCTGCACTGCGCGGACCACGGCATCGCGCCCGACCTGCTCAGCCGTTGTATTGCCGCTGATAACCATGAAACGGTTGCGCCCGCGATTGGAGGAGTAACGGACAAGCCTCTGTGCGGTATCGTCGAATGTCTGGCCGAGAATGTAGACGTTCCCGCCCGCAACAGCCGGGTTGTTCGAGAAGCTCAATACATTGATGCCGCTGCCTGCCGCAATGCGACCAGCCGCATTGGCCGATTGCGCATAAAGCGGGCCGACGATGACATCGGCGCCTTCGCTGATGGCTTGCGATGTGACTTGTGACGTCAGGGCTTCGGACCCGGCGGTGTCGTAAACGCGCAGATCGACGGTCACGCCCTGCAAGTCATTTGCGGCCAGGCGGGCGGCATTTGTCAGGCTTTGGCCGATGAAGGCGACGTTGGCGTCAGAAGATCCCGATGGCACGAGCAGTGCCACTTGAACAGTGTCACCGGAGCCGCCAGAGAATCCGCTATTCATCGCGGACGGGTCACAGGCCGCCAGGCCAAAGCTGGCCAATGCGAGCGCACCGGCCTTTACGCCCGCGCCAAGCTGCCGAAAAAACTGGAAAGTCATTGCGTTCATTCCCCCGATGGCAGAACGTGTGGGTTGTCTTTCCGCCGTGCCCCACAGGGCACGCGGTCGGGTCGACATTACGCGGCTGGAGGTCGGGGGCCAACCTTTGAATTTTGAAAAGACCAATCTGCAGGCTGGGTTATACCTTGTCGCAACACCCATCGGTACAGCACGAGACATCACGTTGCGGGCACTGGACTTGCTGGCATCCGCCGATGCGCTTGTGGCGGAGGACACGCGCAGCTTGCGGCACCTGATGATGATCCACGGTGTCCCGCTCGACGGGCGGAAGGTTATTGCCTATCACGACCATAGTAAACCAGCGTCACGTGCAGGTATAGTCGCGCTGATCGCGGGCGGAAGATCTGTTGCCTATGCGTCCGAGGCGGGCACGCCGCTTATTGCTGATCCGGGCTATCATCTGGTGCGGGATGTGCTGGCGGCCGGTTTTTCGGTCACGTCTGCGCCCGGACCGTCGGCTGCGATCAACGCGATGGCGCTGGCGGGGTTGCCGACCGACCGCTTCCTGTTTCTTGGCTTTTTGCCAAACAAGTCCAAGGCTCGCAGGGAGGCGTTGAAACCATTCGTCGATTTGCCGGTGAGCGTGATCCTGTACGAGTCACCCAAGCGCGTGGCGGCTCTTCTGGACGATCTTTCGGCGGTTGCGGGCGGTGACAGGCCTGTCGCGTTATGCCGTGAGATGACAAAGCGGTTTGAACAGGTCCGGCGCGGCACCGTTGCTGATGTCGCACAGACGGTGCAGGACGACCCGCCGCGCGGGGAATGCGTGCTGATTGTCGGACCAGGGGAAGCGCGTGAGGTGGATGAGGCTGATTTGGAAGCGGCATTGCGGGCGGAGTTGGTCAACAATTCCCTGAAAGACGCCGCGCAGATCGTCGCGGACCGCTTCGGCGCGAAGAAGCGTCAGGTCTATCAGCTTGCCCTGTCATTGAATGACGGCGCGAAAGGGTGAGCGGCGCGCGGAACTACCATGCCGGCCTATCGGCAGAGGATGCTGTTCAACGGCAATATGAGGCCAGCGGCGCCACTTGCCTTGAACGCAGGTGGCGCGGCAGAAGTGGTGAGATCGACCTGATTTTCGAACGGTCAGGGCTGATTGTTTTCGTCGAGGTGAAGACGTCTAGCAGTTTTGCTCGTGCGACCCAACGCCTCTCGGCGCGACAGCTTCGGCGCCTTCAAACTACAGCGGAAGAGTATCTGACGATGCTGCCCGATGGGCTGAACACGGCTTGCCAGTTTGATCTGGGTGTCGTCAATGGGGTTGGGCAGGTAGAAATCATCCCCAACATCCTGATCTGATCAACCATTGCGTCCGCCCGGGCTTTGCGTCATTCAAATCCCGAACGACATCACGGAGACATCGCCGTCATGAAAATCGCTTTCCAGATGGACCCGATCACCTCGGTCAACATCGATGCCGACAGCACGTTTCGGATCGCTGAAGAGGCGCAGGCTCGCGGGCATACCATGTTCTTTTATGCGCCCGACGATCTGGCGTTCGTCGAAGGCACAATCTACGCTACCGGTCAGGATTTCACCGTGAAGCGGGTCAAGGGGGATCATGTCAAACTCGGTCCACGCGAACGCCGTGCGTTGAAGGATTTCGATGTCGTCTGGCTGCGGCAGGACCCGCCCTTCGACATGAACTATATCACCACAACCCATTTGCTGGATCTGGTGCACCCGTCCACCTTAGTTGTGAACGACCCCTTCTGGGTGCGGAACTTTCCGGAAAAACTGCTGGTGCTGCGCTTTCCGAAACTGACGCCGCCGACCGCGATCGCGCGCGATGTCGCGACGCTGAAGGCGTTCAAGGAAGAACACGGCGACATCATCCTGAAGCCGCTTTATGGCAATGGCGGGGCAGGCGTGTTCCGGCTCGATCCCAACGATCGTAATCTCAATTCGCTGCACGAATTGTTTACTACCTTTTCGCGCGAACCGCTGATTGCGCAGAAATTCCTGCCTGCGGTTTCCAAGGGCGACAAGCGTATCATCCTGGTGGATGGCGAGCCGGTTGGTGCGATCAATCGCGTGCCGGCCGAGGGTGAAACACGGTCGAACATGCATGTAGGCGGACGACCTGAAAAGGTTGGGTTAACTGACCGTGATCGTGAGATATGTGACGCTATCGGCCCTTATTTGCGCGAGCATGGTCAGGTGTTTGTCGGAATCGACGTAATCGGGGACTATCTGACCGAAATCAACGTAACCTCTCCCACTGGTATCCAAGAACTTGAGCGTTTCGACGACATCAATGTCGCCGGGAAAATCTGGGAAGCGATCGAGGGCCGCAGGGCTAGCATGTAGCCGTACTCATCCGAAAGCCGAGCGCTTCACCGACATGGGTGCGGGTTACTGCGTCTGATCCATCCAGATCAGCAATGGTGCGCGCGACGCGCAGGACGCGGTGAAACCCCCGTGCGGTCAGACCAAAGCGGTCGGCCGCGCGTGTCATCATCTCGCGTCCTTCGGCATCGGGTTGTGCGACCTTTTCCAGAAGTTCGCCTTCGACATCTGCGTTTACGGTCACATCGGCCCTGTCGTTGTAGCGCTCCCCCTGTAGTTCGCGCGCTTGAGTCACACGTTCAGCGATTGCGGCCGAACTTTCCCCGTTCGCGGGCAAATCAAGATCCTGAAATGTCACCGGAGGAACCTCGATCCGCATGTCGAACCGGTCGAGCAATGGGCCGGAGATGCGTCCCATATAATCCGCGCCGCAGTTAGGGGCGCGGCTGCAGGCTTGCGATGCATCGGACATATGCCCGCAACGGCAGGGGTTGGCGGCGGCGACCAACAGGAACCGGGCCGGATAACGTACATGCGCATTTGCGCGGGACACCATCACATCGCCTGTTTCAATGGGCTGCCGCAGCGTTTCCAGAACGACGCGTGGAAATTCGGGCAGTTCGTCCAAAAACAGAACGCCGTTATGAGCCAGTGATATCTCCCCTGGTTTCGCGCCGCGTCCACCGCCCACGATTGACGGAACCGACGCCGTGTGATGGGGGCGGCGGAAGGGGCGTGTTCGAGAAATGCCGCCTTCTTCGAGCAACCCGGCGATGGAGTGGATCATGGATGTCTCCAGCGCCTCGGTAGCGGATAGCGGCGGTAGCAATCCCGACAAGCGCTGTGCCATCATGGATTTACCCGATCCGGGTGGCCCGACCATCAGTAAGTGGTGCTGGCCCGCAGCGGCGATTTCCAACGCACGCTTTGCCCGTTCCTGTCCCTTGACGTCGCGAAGATCGAAGGCGTTTTGGTCATCGGCGATAATACCGGGCCTGGCCTCCGGCAGGGGAGACTGGCCGGAGTAGTGACGCACGACCTCTGCCAGCGACGCAGCGCCCAAGACCCGCGCATCCCCCACCCACGCGGCTTCGGCACCGCAGGATTTCGGGCAAATGAGATCCAGCTTTTCCGCCGCTGCGGCCAGTGCTGCGGGCAGTGCCCCGGTAACACCGACGAGCGAGCCATCAAGTGATAACTCTCCCAGCGATACCGTGTCTTCAATGTCTTCTGTAGGCAGGATGTCGATCGCAGCAAGCAAGGCCAATGCGATGGGCAAGTCGAAATGCGACCCCTCTTTCGGCAGGTCTGCGGGTGATAGGTTGATCGTGATCCGGCGAGACGGCAGTGCAATGGACATGGCTGTCAGGGCTGCGCGAACGCGCTCTTTTGCTTCGCTCACGGCTTTGTCAGGCAGCCCGACGATAGTGAAGGCGGGCAGGCCGGGGGACACTGCGCACTGCACTTCTACCAAGCGGGCTTCCAGCCCTTCGAACGCTACCGTAAAGGCGCGGGCAACCATTCTGGCCTCATTCTCTGACTGCTCGCGACTGTCCGGCCATGTGGTTGCAGAAGTGTTAACGGGTGAGCGCTTTACGCTCTTCCGGCCACTCCACCTGCGGGTAGGGCTTGTCATAAAAGCTCTGGTCCGGACCTTCGATCAGGGCCAACTTCCGCCAGTGCTGGAAGCCCGGATGTGTCAGATGAGCGGCGACGTAGTCCTTGGCGGACTCCGACACGGGCAGGCCATAACCGGCGATGCGTGCGGCAACCGGTGCGAAGAATGCGTCCGCGATGGAGTAGTCGCCGCACAGCCAAGGGCCACTGGGCGCGGTCGTAGCGCGGGTATAGGTCCAGATCACGTCGAGGCGTTCCAGATCTGCTTTCACGTCCTCAGGAACGGGTACATCGCGATAGGCCAGCCGTAGATTCATGGGGCAATAGTTGCGTAGCGCATTAAATCCTGCGTGCATCTCAGCAGTAATCGCCCGCGCAACGGCACGTGAGTTCTCATTTGCTGGCCAAAGCGGTTTGTCCGGAAAGCGGTCCGCCAGTTCTTCGGCAATGGCGAGGCTCTCGGTCACGACGGCACCAGTTTCCAGCCTTAGCGCGGGGACGGTTCTGGCTGGATCGAAATCCGATAGTTTTTCTGTAAAATCATCACAGTAGAGTTGCGTATAGCGTACATCCAAAGGCAGGTTGAAGTGATCCACGAGCAGCCCGATCCGCATGGACCAGCTCGAATAGGCGCGATCTGCAAGAAGAAGTGTATGTGTCATGGCGCCATATGGCCCGAATTTCGGACTTCAGTATAACGAATTATTGTGCGTCCATGCATCATGATCGGTGATGTGATCCTTGCGATTGCAATCACATGTTGACTGTGGTCCGCTTGCGGGCACATTTCCCGCCATGAAGCGATGGTGATCGAAGGGGGTCCTTATGCTGGCAGCGAAACGCATTCTCTTGATCATCGGCGGTGGGATCGCTGCTTACAAGTCGCTAGACCTGATCAGGCGGTTGCGTGAACAGAACGCGAAAGTAACGCCGGTGCTGACCCGCGCCGCCGAAGAATTCGTGACCCCTCTATCGGTGTCTGCTTTGGCTGGACGCAAGTGTTACCGTGACCTGTTCGATCTGACCGATGAAGCCGAGATGGGGCATATCGAATTGTCGCGTGCGGCGGACCTGGTTGTTGTTGCGCCTGCGACCGCGAATCTGATGGCCAAGATGGCGGGCGGGCACGCGGATGATCTGGCCTCGACACTGCTGATGGCGACCAACAAGCCTGTTCTGATCGCGCCAGCCATGAACGTGCGGATGTGGAAACATCCCGCGACACAGCGCAATCTTGCGATGCTGCAGCAGGACGGCATTGGTGTTGTTGGGCCAAACTCAGGGGATATGGCGTGCGGCGAATATGGACCGGGTCGCATGGCGGAACCGCTGGAAATTCGCGAAGCTATTGCTGCGATGATTGGGGGTGGTCCGCTTGCTGGTCGGCATGTCGTGGTGACGTCCGGTCCGACGCATGAGCCGATTGATCCGGTACGCTACATCGCCAATCGGTCCTCGGGTGCGCAGGGCACCGCCCTTGCGCAGGCGCTGGTTGAACTCGGGGCGGAGGTGACCTTCGTGACTGGTCCAGCCGCAGCCCCATTGCCTGATCATGTGCGCCTGGTTCAGGTTGAAACCGCCCGGGAAATGGCGGACGCGGTGCAGGCCGCCCTTCCCGCTGACGTGGCCATTTTTGCGGCTGCGGTTGCTGACTGGCATGTCGAAGGCGCGCGGAATCAGAAGATCAAGAAGACTCCGGATGGTGCGATGCCGGCCTTGGAATTCGCAGAGAACCCCGACATTCTTGCGACGGTGTCCAAGCTGTCGGATGGGCGCCCGTCATTGGTCATCGGTTTCGCGGCGGAGACGGAGAAGGTCGTCGAGCATGCCACTGCCAAGCGCGCACGCAAGGGGTGTGACTGGATCCTCGCGAATGACGTATCAGACGCAACAGGTATCATGGGGGGCTCGGATAACGCCGTGACCCTGATCAGCGATGCAGGGGCCGAGGCGTGGCCGCGTATGTCCAAGAAAGACGTCGCGCGAAGACTGGCGCAGAAAATCGTGGACGCGTTTGCAGATGAGACCCGGCCAAAAGGCTGACCGGGCCTGAGCGCGGATCACTCAGCCGCGATTACTTTCTTCTGCGTGGGAGTGTAATTCAGGATCGGCCCAAGCCAGCGCTCGACCTCGTCCACGGACATGCCCTTGCGCGCGGCGTAGTCTTCAACCTGATCGCGCTCTACCTTTGCAACACCGAAATAGTAGCTGTCCGGATGCCCGATATAAAGGCCCGATACAGACGATCCCGGCCACATGGCGAAGCTTTCCGTCAGTTCCACCCCGGTCGCGGCAGTCGCGTCCAACAGGCGGAACAGAGTGGTTTTCTCCGTGTGATCGGGTTGCGCCGGGTAGCCGGGTGCGGGGCGGATACCCGCGTACTTCTCAGCGATCAGATCTTCGGTGGAGCAGTTCTCGTCCGGGGCGTAGCCCCACAACTCCTGGCGCACCTTTTCGTGCATCCGTTCCGCGAATGCTTCGGCGAAACGGTCGGCCAACGCCTTGACGAGGATCGATGAGTAGTCGTCATTCTCGTTTTCGAATGCTTCGGCAATCGCGATTTCCTCGACGCCCGCGGTGACAACGAAACCGCCGACATAATCGGGCGCTGTGCCTTCCGGAGCGACGAAATCGGACAGGGCCACGTTCGGTCGGTCGCCACGTTTCGAGGTTTGTTGGCGCAGCGTGTAGAACGTGTCGAGCGTTTGGGTGCGGCTGTCATCCGTGAACAGGTGGATGTCATCGCCAACGGCATTGGCGGGCCAAAACCCGACAACGGCGCGCGGCCTGAACCATTTCTCCTCAATGATCCGTTTGAGCATGGCCTGCGCATCGGCGAACAACGCGCGGGCTGCTTCGCCTTGTCTTTCATCGTCAAGGATGCGGGGATACACGCCCCGCATCTCCCAGGTCTGGAAGAATGGCGTCCAGTCGATGTAGCGCGCGAGTTCTGCCAGATCCCAATCATCGAAGGCTCGTGTGCCAAGGAAGGACGGCGCTTTGACCTGATACTGCGAGAAGTCGATTTTCAGGGCATTTCCGCGTGCGTCTCTCAGCGCCAGCCGCTTCTTTGCCAGTTCGGCGCGGGCGTGTTTTTCGGCCACATCGCTGTATTCGGCCCGAATGTTGGCGACATAATCGGGCTTGATCGTGTCGGACAGCAGGGACGACACGACGCCCACGGCGCGGCTGGCGTCGGTGACATAGAGCGCCTGACCTTTGTTGTATCGCGGGTGGATTTTTACCGCCGTATGGACACGGCTGGTGGTCGCGCCGCCGATCAGCAGCGGGATGTCGAAGCCTTCGCGCTCCATCTCGGAGGCGACATGCACCATCTCGTCGAGCGAGGGAGTAATCAAGCCGGACAGCCCGATCACGTCGACATTTTTCTCCTTCGCGGTAGCCAGAATTTTTTCTGAAGGAACCATGACGCCGAGATCGATGATCTCGTAGTTGTTGCACGCAAGAACGACGCCGACGATATTCTTGCCGATATCATGCACGTCGCCCTTGACGGTCGCCATTAGCACCTTGCCCGCGCTGTCGCGGCCAACCGATCCGTTTCGGCGCTTTTCTTCCTCCATATAGGGCAGAAGAACCGCCACGGCCTGTTTCATGACGCGCGCGGATTTGACGACCTGAGGGAGGAACATCTTGCCCGATCCGAACAAATCCCCCACGACGTTCATTCCGTCCATCAGCGGGCCTTCGATGACATGCAGAGGGCGCTCGGCGTTTTGGCGGGCTTCTTCGGTATCGGCTTCGATGAATTCCGTGATACCGTTGATCAGCGCGTGTTCCAGCCGCTTTTCAACGGGCAACTCGCGCCAGGACATATCCTTTTCGCGGCCCTTGCCGCCACCTTGCCCGCGATACTTCTCGGCGATCTCAAGCAGGTTCTCGGTCGCGTTTCCGGATTTGGGCGTCCGGTTCAGAACGACGTCTTCGCAGGCTTCGCGCAGTTCCTCGTCGATCTGGTCATAAACGGCAAGCTGGCCAGCATTGACGATGCCCATATCCATGCCTGCCTGAATGGCGTGATACAGGAACACCGCATGCATTGCTTCGCGGACGGGTTCGTTGCCCCGGAACGAAAACGACAGGTTCGACACACCGCCAGAGATATGCACATGCGGACAGTCGGTGGTGATACGGCGCGTGGCCTCGATGAAGTCCACCCCGTAATTGTCGTGTTCCTCGATGCCCGTGGCGACGGCAAAGACGTTGGGATCGAAGATGATGTCCTCTGGCGGGAAGCCAACTTCTTCGGTCAACAGCTTGTAGGCGCGAGTGCAGATTTCGACCTTGCGGTCTTCGGTGTCGGCTTGTCCGACCTCGTCGAAGGCCATCACGACGACCGCAGCACCATAGGCACGACACAGCCGTGCGTGCTGCAGAAACGCTTCCTCGCCTTCTTTCATCGAGATTGAGTTCACGATGCACTTGCCCTGCGCACATTGCAGACCGGCCTCGATCACCTCCCATTTGGAGCTGTCGATCATGATCGGCACGCGGGCGATATCCGGTTCGGCGGCGATCAGGTTCATGAATTCGATCATGGCCTGTTTGGAATCGATCAGACCCTCGTCCATGTTGATGTCGATGATCTGCGCGCCATTTTCGACCTGCTGCCGTGCGACTTCCAGCGCCGCCGCATAGTCAGTATTGGTGATCAGCTTGCGGAACCGGGCCGAGCCGGTGACATTCGTGCGCTCACCCACATTAACGAATGGAATGTCGCTAGTCAGCGTGAACGGCTCCAGCCCGGAAAGGCGCATCAGGGGGGTATGCTCGGGGATCTCGCGGGGTGCATATGGCTTCACTGCCTCGGCTACGGCGCGGATGTGGTCATAGGTCGAGCCGCAGCAACCGCCGACGATGTTCACAAGCCCGTCTTGCGCAAAGCCCGCGATCTGTGCAGCCATGGCTTCGGGACTTTCGTCATACTCGCCCATTTCGTTAGGCAGGCCAGCATTCGGGTAGGCGCAGATCAGCGTGTCGGCCACGCCGGAAAGCTCTGCGATATGGGCGCGCATGGCATTTGCGCCGAGGGCACAGTTCAACCCCACAGTTAGCGGCTGGGCGTGGCAGACAGAATTCCAGAAGGCTGTGGGGGTCTGCCCTGACAACGTGCGGCCGGACAGGTCCGTGATCGTGCCAGAGATCATGACGGGCAGACGCTCGCCCCGCTCTGCGAAGATTTCTTCGCAGGCGAAGATGGCGGCCTTGGCGTTCAGCGTATCAAAGATCGTTTCGATCAGAAGCATGTCGCTGCCGCCCTCGATCAGGGCGCGGGCCTGTTCGGCATAGGCTGCGCGAAGCTGGTCGAAAGTCACAGCGCGATATCCGGGGTTGTTCACATCCGGGCTGATCGACGCAGTGCGGTTGGTCGGACCCAAAGCACCAGCGACGAAGCGGGGCCGTCCATCTTCGGCCTGCGCGCGATCCATCGCTTTGCGCGCGAGTCGAGCACCTTCGAAGTTCAGATCGTAAACAGCGGTCTCAAGCCCATAATCTGCTTGCGCGATGGTCGTGGAAGAAAAAGTGTTCGTCTCCACGATATCTGCGCCAGCCATGGCGTAGAGGTAATGGATATCCTCGATCGCATCGGGTTGGGTGAGGTTCAAAAGGTCGTTGTTGCCCTTCTGTGGTTTGTCGCTGTCGTGCAGATGATGGCATGCGCAGCCATTGCCATGACCGCCCTGAAAATCGTCCTCGCTTAAGCTCAACTGCTGAATCTGCGTACCCATTGCGCCGTCGAGGATCAGAATGCGCTGTCGGGCAGCCTCTTGCAGCTGGTCGAATACGGCGGAACGGGCAATCGGCTTGGTTGGCATGGCTAAGGACATTCTTTGCAACGAGGTAATGGGGCGGCATAGCGGTTCCATCGCACGAAGTCCAATTGATCTCGTGCTAGAAGAATATGAGTACGGCTCATCTTGTCAGGGAAGACGTGAAGCTGACTTGCGAAATGCAGCGCGGCATGGGACCACATGTGCGCATTGCGGGCTATTGTGCGGCCCGCATCGGTCAAGAGAGCAGTCAGGGACAACAGGATATGGGTGAAGTCAAATTCAAGCGGGTCGACGGCAACACGGATCTGCCCTTGCCAACTTATGCGACAGCGGGTGCGGCGGGCATGGACATGCGTGCTTTCCTGCCAGACGGTCCCGTGACCTTCGAGCATGGGCAGCTTGAACTGATATCCACAGGGTTCTGCGTTGAGCTTCCTGAAGGCACCGAAATGCAGATCCGCCCCAGATCGGGGCTGGCGCTGAAGCATGGGTTCATCATCCCGAACTCTCCGGGAACGGTGGATGAGGACTATCGTGGGACGGTGAAAATCGGGCTCTACTACCTCGGCAAAGAACCCTTTGCGATCAATCATGGCGATCGGATTGCGCAGGCGGTCATTGCCGATGTCCGCCATTGCACGACGGTCGAGGTTGAAGAGCTGTCTGAAACCCGCCGAGGCGAGGGGGGCTTTGGATCAACCGGGCGTAGCTGATGGGCATATTTCTTGCGCTGGCGATTGTGCTGTGGGGGATCGGCTGGGTGATGGGCGTGCCGCTCAGAACCCGCTGGCTGAGCATTGCTATCGTGTATCTATCCGTTCTGCTGGCGTTGGTCGTGTTGCCTGAAGGGGCCGGGCTTCGTATGGCGCTTGGCGGGTCCGTAAAGCCGTGGCTCGTCGGCGGTGGAATTGTCGCGCTGGGGGTCGCCTATGTCTCTCTCGTGGCATATCTGAAACACCGTGCACCGCGAGCCAAAGGGACGCGCACCAGGAACGGCGGATTCTCCGACAGCGAACTGGATCGCTACGCTCGCCACATCGTGCTGCGGGAAGTTGGCGGGAGCGGTCAGCGGAAGCTGCATAAGGCCAAGGTGTTGCTGGTTGGTGCGGGCGGTCTTGGATCTCCCGCGATCCAATATCTGACGGCTGCGGGGGTCGGCACTATTGGCGTGATAGACGATGACGAAGTTGAGCTTGCTAATCTGCAGCGGCAGGTCATTCATTCTGAAGATACCTTGGGCATGCCGAAAGTGTTTTCGGCGCAGCAGTTTGCGGTCAGATTGAATCCGCATGTCACGATTCTTCCCTATCATCGGCGCCTGACTGAAGACATCGCGGCCGATTTGGTGCGTGACTTTGATCTGGTGCTCGACGGGTCTGACAACTTCGACACGCGCTATATGGTGAATCGCGTCTGTGCCACCGAAGGCAAGCCGCTGATCAGTGGCGCTATTGCACAGTGGGAAGGGCAGGTCTCGCTCTATGACGCGACAGCCGCTCATGGCTGCTTTCAGTGCACGTTCCCTGAAGCTCCAGCTGCTGGATCGGTCCCGACCTGCAGCGAGGCGGGCGTCGTCGGCCCGTTGCCGGGCGTGATCGGAACCATCATGGCGCTGGAGGCGATCAAGCACATTACCGGTGCGGGACGGACGCTGGCCGGGCAGTTGCTGATCTTCGACGGGCTCTATGGCGAGACGCGGAAAGTGGCGCTTCATCCCCGCGAGGATTGCCCCATTTGCGGAAATGCGGCGAAGGGGCTGGAAGCCGGCGCGCCGCAAGCATAGCTTCTTGCCAAGAAGGAGATGCGCATGACCAACCCGCTTCTGTCCAACTGGGACACCCCATTTCAGATCCCTCCATTCGATCAGATCACTGACCGAGACTTTGCTCCGGCTTTCGAGCAGGCACTGACCGAAACGCGAGCAAACATCGATGCGATCACAGCGGATACGAATGTACCCGATTTCGCCAACACGATCGAGGCGCTGGAAAGGGCGGATGCGCTGTTGAACCGTGTGCTGGCGGTATTTTACGGAGTATCGGGTGCGGACAGCAACGAAACCCGTGAAGCCTTGATGCGGGAGTTCTCGCCGAAGCTTGCCGCCTTCACATCCGAAATCTACATGAACGCTGATTTGTTCGCGCGGATCGAAGAAATCTGGCATGCACGGGAAACGTTGGATCTGACCGAAGAACAGCATCGTCTTCTGTTCGTGACGCATCGCGGGTTTGTTCGGGCCGGAGCGCAGTTGCAGGGTGATGAGCGCGACAGGCTGAAAGAGATCAAACAACGGCTCGCGGTGCTGGGCACGCAGTTTACACAGAACCTTCTGGCAGATGAGCGCGAATGGTTCATGGAATTGTCAGAGGCCGATCTGGAAGGTCTGCCGGATTTCGTCCTGGAATCTGCCCGCTCGGCTGGTGAAGAAAAGGGCAAAGACGGCCCCGTTGTCACGCTTTCGCGGTCGCTGATCGTGCCGTTTCTGCAATTCAGCCCCCGACGGGATCTGCGTGAAAAGGCCTTTGAGGCATGGACCGCACGCGGCGCAAACGGCGGCGAGACGGACAATCGCGACCTCGCCAATGAGACACTCGCGTTGCGCGAGGAAAGGGCAAAGCTGCTCGGCTATGGCAGCTTCTCCAGTTACAAGCTGGAAACCGAAATGGCAAAGACGCCGGAAGCGGTGCGCGATCTGCTGATGCAGGTCTGGTCGCCGGCCGTTGCGCAGGCCAATGCTGACGCGGACAAGATGACGGCCATGATGCGCGAAGATGGCATGAACGGAGAGCTCGAGCCCTGGGATTGGCACTATTATGCCGAGAAGCGTCGCAAGGCGGAGCATGATCTCGATGAATCGGCCCTGAAGCCCTATCTGCAGCTAGATCGGATGCTGGAGGCGGGGTTCACTTGTGCCAACCGCTTGTTCGGGCTGGAGTTTGAGCCGGTAAACGTGCCCCTGTATCACCCGGACTGCCGCGCATGGAACGTGACCAAGGACGGTCGGCACATGGCGGTTTTCGTGGGCGACTACTTCGCGCGCGGGTCCAAGAGATCCGGCGCGTGGTGCACGACGATGCGCAGCCAGCAGAAGCTGGAAGGAGAAATCCGCCCCATAGTGCTGAATGTGTGCAATTTTTCGAAGCCACCAAAGGGAAAGCCTGCGTTGCTGTCCTATGACGACGCGCGTACGCTGTTCCATGAATTCGGCCATGCGCTGCATCAGATGCTTTCCGATGTGACTTATGAATCGCTGTCTGGCACCTCAGTTGCCCGCGACTTTGTTGAACTGCCCAGCCAGCTTTATGAGCATTGGCTGGAAGTGCCGGAGGTACTGGCGGAGTTCGCGACCCATTGCGATACGGGTGAAGCGATGCCCCAGGACATGCTGAAGCGTCTTCTGGATGCGGCAACCTTCGATCAGGGGTTTGCGACTGTGGAATATGTGGCGTCTGCCATGGTCGATTTGGACTTCCATTCCGGGCCTGCACCAAAGGATGCGATGGAACGCCAGGCGGAGTTGCTTGCGGAAATGGGTATGCCTCGTGCCATCCGAATGCGGCACGCGACACCCCATTTCGCGCATGTGTTTGCGGGGGACGGCTATTCCAGCGGTTATTACAGCTACATGTGGTCCGAGGTAATGGATGCCGACGCGTTTGAGGTCTTCAAGGAAAACGGCGTGTTCGATCCGGCGACGGCCAAGTCGCTGGAAGATAACATCCTGTCGGTTGGTGGCACGCGCGAGGCGGATCAGCTTTACAGTGCTTTCCGTGGACGCATGCCGGGCGTCGAAGCGCTGCTGAAGGGTCGAGGGCTGGACAAGGTCGCCTGACGGTCACGCGGGGTCTTTGTGGATAATGACGTCGGCTTGCGGGCATGCCTCCAGAATGGCATGCCTTAGCCCCGCCCCGATTTCGTGGGCGTCGTACAGGCTGAGGGATCCGTCGATCTCAACATGCAGATTGACGAAGACGCGTGCCCCCGATGTGCGCGTTTTCAGGTCATGGTAGCCATCCACGCCGGGCCAGTTGCCTGCGATGTCTTCGATCTTCGCCACGAGATCAGGGTCGGCGGAGCGGTCCATCAACGCATCCCATGCGCCTTTCCCGATCCGTCGCGCGCCGTGGATCAGGATCGCGGCCGTCATCAGCGCAATGACACTGTCGATATGCCCGACCCCGAAATGGGCCGACGCCCATAGGGCTACGATCGCGGCGATGTTGGGCAGGAGATCGGACAGATAGTGTAGCGCGTCGGCTTGAACCACCTTGTTTCCCGTTTTTCGCCCCACATAGCGCTGCCACAGCACCAGACAGATCGTCAGAGTGATCGAGACGCTCATCACGACCATTCCCGCGCCTTGCGCTTGCAACTGCGTCGGGTTGTCGGACAGCAGACGGCGCACTGCGGACAAACCAATCGCGCAGGCTGAAACGGTAAGAAACAGCGCTTGCGCGAGGGCGGCGAGATCCTCGGCGGAATTGTGCCCGAAAGCGTGATCATCATCCGGCGGCTTGGCCGCGTAAAGGATCGCCCATAGCCCCAGCAGAGACATGATTGCGTCCAGCGCACTGTCCACAAGCGACCCCGCGACGGCGAGTGATCCGGTGGCAAAAAACGCCCACAGCTTGAGCGACACAAGGGTCAGTGCCACCAGAACGGACGCAACACCGGCGGATCGTGCAAGACGGTGGTTTGTGTCGGGCCTTATCATGTCTTGGACCTAGCCTCGGGGACGTGAGGCGGCAAGACAATTAGTTCGCAACTTGCTCCGGTAACGCATCGCTTAGCAGCACACCCCACAGCTGGCCCTGCTGCATCCAGCCCTTGTGGCCGTCGGCCGATACCTGACACCAGCCCCCTTCGCATTCATCGACACGCAATATGACACCATTCTCGGCGGTTGCGCGGATGGGCGTGTCGGTCGCTGGGCGCGCGTGAATTTCGGCGCCGTTCACATCGACGATTGCGGTGCGCACGCCGGACAGCATCGCGTAGTGGACCCAACCGCCCAGCCCGTCACGATCACGCACCTGCCGCCAATGCCCGTATTCACCGGTCACGATCAGCGGCATTCCCTGATGCTGAAATACCCAGTCCACACGGTGATTGAGCGATGGTCCGCGCCGCACATTGGCGTTTGATGCCTTCAGCGAAACGAAGCGCGGGATGGGAAGGTTTGTGACAGGGCCGACGCTCTGCTGCGCTGCACCTGACGGGGTGGTCCCGATGCAAATGAACGCGCCCAGAATGGCGCATAACTGCCGCCTGTTCATGCCTGTCTCTGCCTTGCTCCGAGTCGCTCATTGCGCCGACTTCTTGTTAAACGCAATGTGCCACGTGCCGCGCATGAGGGAAAGAATACGTACAGGATTTGTCCAAAGACTGTGCCCATCCTGCGACGGGCAGCAACTCACCGCTTTGCGAATGGGCGCTTTCGTGCCAGCATGCTCTTTACCAAGCGGAACGCAGGCAGATCTGGAGACAACCCATGGCGACCAATCCATTCGACTACAGTGCGATGATGAAAATGTTTGATCCCGACGAGGTCAGCAAGATGTTCAACCCTTCGCGCATGTTCGAAATGTTCGAGCCGCAAAAGAGCGCGGCCTTCGACATGAGTTCGGTGATGGACTCCAATCGCAAGAACTTCGACACTATGATTGAGGCAAACAAGGCGGCAGCAAATGCCTACAAGGATTTGCTGGAAAAGCAGATGGATATTTTCGGCCAACTGACTGCGGCGGCACGCGAACAGGCCGAATGGATCGAGAAGAATGCAGGGCCGGCCGCGATGACGGAAAAGACCGAAGCCTATGGTGAGGCCGTCGAGAAAGCGCTCGGGTTGATGCGCAAGCTGGCCGATGCGGCACGGGACGCGAATGAAGAGGCATACGCCTCCATCCGGTCGCAGATCAACGAAGCCGTCGAAGGGATGAAGGCGCACAAAGGGTGACGAGGGCGGTCAGGCCGCCCCTTTCGCCTGTTGGTTGAGCACTTCGCGCAGCTCGAATGCCGCGCGCATCAGGCGCTGCGTGTAATCGCTGTCGGGAGATTCGAAGATCTTTTCGGTCGTGCCCTGATCCACAACCTGACCTGACTTCATTACGATCACGTAGTCGGACAGTGCCTGCACGACAGCGAGGTCGTGGCTGATGAAGACATAGGACAGTCCGTACTTGTCCTGCAGATCCCGTAGAAGCGTGATGACCTGTTTCTGGACAGACCTGTCAAGCGCGGAGGTCGGCTCGTCCAAAACGATCACGCCGGGCTTCAGGACAAGCGCGCGGGCAATCGCGATACGCTGCCGTTGCCCACCCGAGAATTCATGCGGAAAGCGGTTGCGCACGGCGGGGTCAAGATCCACCTCTTTCAGCGCCTGAATGGCGCGTTTGTCACGTTCCTTTGCGCTGATTTCAGGGGCATGGACCAATAGACCTTCGGTGATGATCTCGCCTACCGTCATACGGGGGCTGAGCGACCCATAAGGATCTTGGAACACCACCTGCAGCGACTTGCGGTAGGGGCGCATCTGGCGACGGTCAAATCCGCTGATGTCCGTGCCCGCAAAGACGACGCGACCATCGGCGGGCAGCAATTGCAGGATTGCGCGCCCCAGGGTGGATTTGCCGGACCCGCTTTCGCCCACGATGCCGATTGTTTGGCCGGCGCGTAACGTCAGGCCGACACCCTTCACGGCATGAATCTCAGTCGAGCTGCGCAAAAGGCCACCCGGCTGGCCAAAGGTCACGTGCATGTTCTCGGCCTGAAGGACGACGTCGGCGCTGTCCGGCACGGGGGCTTTTCGGCCTTCCGGTTCGGCGTCAAGAAGCATGCGTGTATAGGGCTCCGCCGGGCGGTTGAAGATCTGCTCGGTCGGGCCTTCTTCGACGACCTTGCCGTGGCGCATGACGTAGACGCGGTCGGCGAAGGCCTCCACGATGCCCAGATCATGCGTAATGAACAGGATCGCCATGCCGAGCTTCTTCTGAAGCTGCGCCAGCAATCCGAGGATTTCGGCCTGGATTGTCACGTCGAGCGCGGTGGTCGGTTCGTCCGCGATCAGCAGATCCGGGTCATTGGCCAGTGCCATGGCGATCATCACGCGTTGACGCTGGCCACCCGACATCTCGTGCGGATAGGCGGACAGGCGATCCCTGGCGTTGGGGATCTTGACCAGTTCCAGTAGTTCCAGCGCGCGTGCCCTAGCCTTGGATCGGCTCAATCCGCCATGCACCATCAGCGGTTCCGCGATCTGGCGCTCGATCGTATAAAGCGGATCTAGCGAGGTCATCGGTTCCTGAAAGATCATCGTGACCTTGGCGCCGCGGATCTTGTCCAGTTTCGATTTCGGCATGCCGAGCAGTTCGGTATCGCGGTATTTCGCGGACCCTGTCGCTTTGCCGTTCGAGGCCAGCAGCCCCATCGACGCCATCATCGCCTGGCTCTTGCCAGAGCCGGATTCGCCCACCACGGCCACGGTTTCGCCGCGCCGGACTTGCATGTTCACGCCGCGCACGGCCTGAACGTCGCCATCCGGCGTGTCGAAGGAAACGGTGATGTCCTTGATGTCGAGAACGATTTCATCGGTCATATCAGCGGTCCTTCGGGTCGAGTGCGTCGCGCAGGCCATCGCCAAGGAAGTTCAGGGCAAACAGCAGGACGGTCAGTGTGGCTGCCGGGAACAGCAGCATGTAGGGCGCGCCGCGCATGTCCTTGGCACCTTCGGAGATCAGCACACCGAGCGATGTCAGCGGCTCCTGCACGCCGAGGCCAAGGAAGGACAGGAAGGATTCCAGCAAGATCACCTTGGGGATCAGCAGTGTCATGTAGATGATGACGGGACCGAGCGTGTTGGGGATGATATGCCTGCGCAGGATGCCACCGGCACCGACGCCAAGCGCATCCGCGGCCTGAACGAATTCCCGTTTGCGCAGGCTGATCGTTTGTCCGCGTACGATACGCGCCATGTCCAGCCATTCTACGGCCCCCACGGCGATGAACATCAGCACGACGTTTCGGCCAAAGAAAACGACCAGCAGGATCACGAAGAAGATGAAGGGCAGCGAATACAGGATATCGACGAAGCGCATCATCAAATTGTCGATGCGACCCCCGAAATAGCCAGCGGTTGCGCCATATGTGACGCCGATGATCAGGGCCACGGTCGTCGCGAGCGCACCGATCATCAGCGAGATGCGCACGGAAATGAGTACGCGCGACAGCAAGTCTCGCCCAATGGCGTCCGTTCCGAAGTAGAAGTGGTAGCGCGCGACATCTGCTTCCAGCGTGATGCTGGTCCCATCGGCGGACTGGTCAGTAATACGTGCGCCCGAGAACAGGTTGGACCGGTCCACATAGCGCGTCACGCGAGGGTCGATTTCTCGGGACGAGGAAGCTGTCACACGCAGTGTGCTGCCGTCAATTTCGACACTGTCGGCTTCGAGCCTCGCGCGTTTTACGACCGACTCGGCTGCGGGCAACAGCGACTCTTCGCGCGGATAGGCTTCAAGTGATGCGGGGACCTTGACGAATTCCGGATAGACTTCGCTGTAGGAATGCGGAGCGACCATCGGGCCAAAGATTCCGGCCATGATCATGAAGACGAGCACCCAGATCGACACCATGGCCGCGGTGTTCTTCTTCAGGCGCAGCCACGCCGTCGCCCACAGGGAACGGCTGCTGTCAGTCGGGATGTCGGACGGACCCTGAGGCGGGATCGGGTCGGCGGTTAAATCAGCCATTGGATACCTCAGTCGTAGCGGACGCGCGGATCAAGCGCGGCGTAAAGGATGTCGACGATCAGGTTGAAGATCACGACGAAGACGGCGATCACGACGACTGTGCCCATGACAAGGGTGTAGTCGCGGTTCAGCGCGCCGTTGACGAAATAGCGGCCAATGCCGGGCAGGCCGAAGATTTGCTCAATCACGATGGAGCCGGTCAGTAATGCTGCCGCTGCGGGGCCGAGATAGGACACGGCAGGCAAACAGGCGGCACGGAGTGCATGGGTAATGACGATCATGCGGGTCGGCAAGCCATAGGCGCGGGCGGTGCGCACATGGTCGGATCGCAATGCCTCGATCATAGAGCCACGCACAAGGCGGGCGACGACGGCCACTTGCGGCAAGGCCAGCGCGATGACGGGGAGCACGAGGTTCGAGGGTGCGCCGCCATTCCATCCACCGGCAGGCAGTACGCTTAGCCATACGCCGAAGACCAGGGCCAGCAACGGCGCAACGACGAAGTTGGGCACGGTGATCCCGAAAGTCGCGGTGGCGATCACGGCATAGTCGATCCAGCTATTCTGGCGCAGCGCGGCAATACACCCCAGCGTACCACCAATGAGGAGCGCCAAAAGCAAGGCGAGGCTACCCAGCGTCATCGAAACGGGCAAGCCATTGGCCAGCAATTCGCCGACAGTGAAGTCGCGGTAGATGAAGCTCGGTCCCAGATCGCCACGGAAGAGGTTGCCGAGATAGTAGAAATACTGCTCCCACAGAGGCTTATCGAGATGGAAAATCTTGTTCAGGTTCTCCATCACCGTGGGTTCCAGCGTGCGCTCGCGATCGAACGGGCCGCCCGGGGCGACGCGGATCAGGAAGAACGCGCCGGTGATGATTAAGAATAGCGTCGGGATCGCCCCAAGAAGGCGCCGTGTGACATATCTTAGCATGGGAAAGGTCTCGCCGGGTTTGGCCCGGCCGAGGTGAGGCCGGACCAGTTTTCAGGTTATTCGGAAATTGACAGGAAGCGCGTCGGGTGGACGTTCTGAATGTTGTCTTCCCAACCCTGCAGCTTCGGCGAGACCAGGCTGCGCGAGGAATAGAACGCCAGCGGGATCTGCGGTACGTCGCGCAGGAACATGGTTTCCGCTTCGGCCAGAACCTGCGCGCGCTCATCCAGGTCGGTGATCGCTGCGGCCTTGTCCAGCAGCGCGTCATATTCCGGGTTGTCGTAGTTGCCGTAGTTGAAGCCCGGGTTGTCCGCACGGTTCAGGAACAGGAAGTTCTGCGGGTCGGAATAGTCGCCGATCCATCCGGCACGGGCGACGTCGTGTACCTTTTCGTCGCGCAACATAGCATAGTGAGCCGATGCGTCGCGCACGTTGAAGGTCGTTGTCACACCCAGCGGTTCCCACATGGACGCGATGGCGGTCGCGACGTTCTTGTGGTTCTCCGACGTGTTGTAGGAGATTTCGACTTCAAGCGGATTGTCCGGGCCGTAGCCTGCCTCTTCGAGCAGGGCGATGGCTTCGTCTTCGCGGTCCAGAAGCGGTGTATCTGCGTAGTCCAGCTGCGGCTGTTCTGCCACGTAGTTGCCGATGCCCGGCGGAACCCAGCTATATGCGGCGATCATGGAACCGGCCCACACTTCGTCGGCCAGAAATTCACGGTCGATGACCATGGACAGTGCCTGACGGACATTCACGTTGTCGAAGGGTTCGCGCGCGGAATTGATGCCGTAGTAATAGACGCCGAGATAGGGCGCGATACGGACTTGGTCGCCCAGGCGCGACTGAAGATCAGCGATTTGTTCCGCCGCGATGTCGGAACACGAATGAACCTCACCAGCCTCAAAGCGACGCGCGCAGTTGGCACGGTCCTCGAACGGTGTAAATTCAACCGTGTCGATTGCGACGTTGTCGGCGTCGTGGAATTCCGCGTTTTTCTGCAAAACGATCTTGTCGTTCGGCGTGACGCTTTCCAGCGCGAACGCACCATTGCTGACCATGTTTTCCGGTTGAACGAAATCAACACCGAACTCTTCCACAGTGGCGGGATGAACGGGCAGCCCGGTCTGGTGTGTCAGCAGTTCCAGAAAATAGGGTGTCGGCTGTTCCAGCGTGATTTCCAGGGTGTGATCGTCAACGGCTTTGACGCCAAGCTCGCCGCCTTCACCTTTGTTGATCGCCTCTGCGCCTTTGATCGGGTAGAGGATGTTGGCGTATTTCGCGCCAGTCGCAGGATCCATGATACGATTCAGCGAGAACACGAAATCATTCGCAGTCACCGGATCGCCATTCGACCATTTCGCATCGTCGCGCAGCGCAAAAGTGTAGACCGTCCCATCCTCGGAAATTTCCCAGCTTTCCGCGACGCCCGGAATGACTTGAGCAGCTGGGTCGTAAACGACGAGACCCTCGTAAAGGTCACGCAGGATGTTGGCTTCGGCCACGGTGGAGGTCTTGTGCTGGTCCAGCGTTTCCGGATCGCCGTCATTGCCGCGCACATAGGTCACAGCCGATGCCGCGCTTACACTTGCCGCCAGAACTGTCGTCGCGAAAAGCGACGTTCGAAACGGAGATCTAATCATGGAATGTTCCTCTCTGTCAGGTCGTTGCGCGATTTTCGCGCGTGTGAACATATTCACAGAAATTTCACAGGGGCCGTCAACGGATTTCAGACCCTAAATCATATCACGCGACGTTATGCCGGCTGAGGAAGTTATTATCGTAGCGCAGGGCAGCTATGCGCTTTTGGAATGTTTCGTGGCCCGAAACATCACGAAGCGAGCTGAACGAATCATATCGAAACCAGCGATTCGATTCGCCGTGCTTTGGCCGAATTCGCACATTTTCGAAGGGAATTATGCTTTTTACTTGAACATCAACGATGCATAAACGAACATAAGCGAAAGAAATCACGTCCTTTGGACTGGAAGTGGAGGCCTGACAGGTGACTACTAGCCCCGACGAGCCGGTCGATCTTCTCGTCATCGGCGGCGGCATAAATGGCTGCGGTATCGCACGAGATGCCGCGGGGCGTGGTCTGTCGGTATTGCTGGCAGAAAAGGCGGATCTGGCCTCGGCGACTTCATCCGCATCGACCAAGCTGTTTCACGGTGGGTTGCGCTATCTGGAATTTTTCGAGTTCCGCCTTGTGCGCGAGGCACTGAAGGAGCGCGAGACCTTGCTTCGGGCGATGCCTCACATAAGCTGGCCGATGCGTTTCGTGTTGCCGCTTCATCCCGAAATGCGGTTCGACACGCAAACTCCGACGTCGCGCTTGCTGTCGGTCCTGATGCCTTGGGCGAAGGGCAGGCGGCCTGATTGGTTAATTCGGTTGGGGTTGTTCATCTATGACAGTTTGGGTGGGCGGAAGCTGTTACCTGCGGCGCGCTCGGTCGATCTGACTGAAGATCCGGTGGGCAAGCCCCTCAAGTCGCAGTTTCGAAAGGCCTATGAATATTCCGATTGCTGGGTCGATGACGCGCGGCTCGTTGTTCTCAACGCAAAGGATGCGCAGCGGCGTGGGGTGAAAGTGCGGACTGGCTGTGAGGTGGTCGGCGCGGAACGCGGCGGTGATGTTTGGCAGGTATCCGTGAAGAACGTGGACACAGGTCAGCGGCAGGTCGTGCGTGCGCGGGCAGTGGTAAACGCGGCCGGACCTTGGGTGGCGGAGACGCTGAAGCAGACACTGGGCATCGAGACATCGGAGAAGGTGCGCCTGGTGCGGGGCAGTCATATCGTGACGCGAAAGTTGTTCGACCACGATCACTGCTATTTTCTGCAGGGTGCGGACGGACGGATTGTCTTCGCGATCCCTTATCAAAATGACTTCACCCTGATCGGCACGACGGATCAGGATCATGGTGACCCGTCACAGCCTGCCGTGTGCACCGAGGAGGAGGAAGACTATCTGTGTCGCTTCGTGTCCGGGTATTTCGACACGCAAGTGACCCGCGACGATATCGTTTGGACGTACTCGGGCGTGCGGCCTCTCTACGATGACGGTGCAAGTTCTGCCACAGCTGCAACGCGCGACTATGTGTTATCTCTGGATCGGTCAGGCGCTCCTTTGCTCAGCGTATTTGGCGGCAAGATCACCACCTACCGCAAATTGGCGGAGTCGGCGATGGAGCGGCTGAAAGCCGTGTTTCCCGACATGCCGGACAACTGGACTGCGGGTGTCGCTCTTCCCGGCGGAGATTTTGCGGTCGACGGTGTGGCCGCGCTAATAGAAAAGTTGGTCGGACAGTATCCGTTCCTGGGTGAAAGGCGTGCGATTCGTCTGATCCGTCAATATGGCACCGATGCTTTCGGCCTGTTGGGCGGTGCCGCGAGCGACGCAGATCTGGGCGAAGATTTTGGTGCGGGCTTGACCGAGGTCGAACTTCGCTGGTTGATGTCGGAAGAATACGCGCGCTCTGCGGAAGACGTCATTTGGCGCCGCACTAAGCTGGGACTTGTCTTATCCGAACAACAGGTGGCCCGTATTGAAGAATGGATGCGGGATGCGCGAATGACGGGAGGACAGAATGAACTACGTGCTGGCGATCGATCAGGGGACAACCTCTAGTCGCGCTATTATTTTTGATGAGGCGCTGAAGGTCGTCGCCATCGCGCAGGAAGAATTCGAGCAGCATTATCCCGCATCCGGATGGGTCGAACATGACGTGTCCGATCTGTGGTCCACGACTGCGGGAACATGCCGCCAGGTGATTGAGCGCGCGGGCGTGTCCTCGGGTAGTATAGCGGCCGTCGGTATCACCAACCAGCGAGAAACGGTTGTTCTGTGGGACCGCAAAACGGGACAACCGGTGCATAACGCGATTGTCTGGCAAGATCGTCGTACCGCGTCCTTGTGCGCCAAGTTGCGCGCGGACGGGCATGAGGACGTGATCAAAGAGAAAACCGGTCTTTTGCTCGATCCTTATTTCTCGGGCACAAAACTGGCGTGGATATTGGACAATGTGGACGGTGCTCGGGCGAAGGCTGAAGCAGGTGATCTGCTGTTCGGCACCGTCGATTGCTTCCTGATCTGGAAGCTGACGGGTGGTGCGGTTCACGCGACGGATGCAACGAATGCTGCCCGCACATTGCTATATGACATCCATCAAGGCTGCTGGAGTGAGGATATCTGCAAGCTGCTCGGCATTCCCATGAGCCTGCTTCCAGAAGTGAAAGACTGCGCCGCTGAATTCGGACACACACGTCCGGACCTGTTCGGGCGTGAATTGCCTATTCTGGGTGTTGCGGGTGATCAGCAGGCTGCCACCATCGGGCAGGCGTGCTTTGAGCCTGGTATGTTGAAATCGACGTATGGCACAGGATGTTTTGCGTTGTTGAATACGGGTGCGACTCCGGTAGCCAGCCAGAACCGCTTGCTGACGACGATCGGCTATCAGTTTGGCGGAAGGCCGACTTATGCGCTAGAAGGGTCGATTTTCATCGCTGGAGCCGTCGTGCAGTGGTTGCGTGACGGGCTGAAGATCATCCGGGAAGCCAAAGAAACGCAGCCGCTTGCCGAGTCTGCCGATCCGGAACAGTCGGTGATTCTTGTACCTGCCTTCACGGGGCTGGGCGCGCCCTATTGGCATGCTGAATGCCGTGGTGCGATCTATGGGCTGACGCGCAATTCCGGGCCCGCCGAACTCGCCAGGGCCGCACTGGAAAGTGTTGGCTTTCAGACGCGCGATTTGCTGGAAGCAATGCACGCGGACTGGGATGCCGAAGCCGGGGGACAGGTCTTGCGTGTGGATGGTGGAATGTCAGCATCTGACTGGGCGATGCAGTTCCTGTCCGACATTATTGGTGCGCCGGTAGACCGTCCCGAAGTGCTCGAGACGACTGCTACTGGTGCGGCCTGGCTGGCAGGTATGCAAGCTGGCGTTTATCCTCAGATGGAGGAATTCGCGCGCGACTGGTCCCTGGAGCGTAGGTTTAAGCCGTCGATGCCAGAGGATGTACGCGACAAGAAATACGCAGCGTGGCAGCGGGCGGTGAAAGCCACCATGCAGGCTTGAGGCGATGGGCGGGTGCAGCGATGCACCCGCGACCAATAGGCTAGGCGACCAGCGTTTCTGTGGATGAGAAGAACATTGCCTGGCTGACAGCCGAACGAACCTGCTCTTCCTTGTAGGGTTTCGAGATAAGGAAGGCGGGTTCCGGTTTCTCGCCTGTCAGCAGGCGATCAGGGAACGCCGTGATGAAGATGACCGGCGTGTCGCCAAGTTCGCCCAGCAAATCATTGACCGCGTCGATACCAGAGGAATTGTCGGCAAGCTGGATATCGGCAAGGATCAGATCGGGGCGTTCCGCTTTGCCCAGCTTGACGGCTTCGGTGCGAGTCGTGGCCACGCCGGTGACCAAGTGTCCCATATCGGCGACGATGCTTTGGATGTCCATTGCGATGATGGCTTCGTCTTCGATGATCATGACCTTGCCACTCACGCGGTCTTCCATCTCACGACGTGCGATTGACACCAGATCGTCGGCTTCCTCTTGCGTCATATCCATGATTTCGGCAATTTCGTCCAGTCGGAACTCTTCAACAGAGTGCAGCAGCAGAGCTTCACGGCTGTTAGGGGTCAGGGTGCTCATATGCCGTTGCGCCTTGGCGCGGAGGTTGTCGCTTTCTTCGTCAACGGGTGCTCCGGAACTGGTCCAGATGACATGAAACGTGCGAAATAGCGCTACCTTCACGGAACTCGCAGAGCGTGCAGTGCCTGAATCTTCGATCAGGGCTTCCAGAGTCGCGATAGCAAAATTATCTCCGCTTTTCTGACTCCCTGTCAGTGCGCGCGCGTATCTGCGAAGATAAGGGAGCTCCCGCCCGATCAATTCCGACAGCTCGCTCTGTTGCACATCTCGCATAGTTTTCACCTTTTTCTTAAAGCAACTGGAACCAAACGCCCTGTTGCGTCTTTAGTTCCACATTAGTGTAAGGACTGGTTATGGCGAAAGAAAACAACGAGACGGGGCATGAGGCATCTGGCAGGCCATCCCGTCACATTGATGACAACCTGAAGCGAATCTACCAGGAAACCCTGTCCGAAGAGCTGCCGGACCGATTCACCGAACTGCTGGCTAAGTTGCGGGACAAGGATACCAGTAATGAGCCATCCTGACCCAAGAGAAGAGCTGGTCGAACATCTTCCGGCGATGCGTGCATTTGCGCTGAGCCTGAGCCGTAATCCGGCGGCGGCGGATGATTTGGTTCAAGACACGGTTGTGAAAGCTTGGTCGAATATTGACAGTTTTCAACCGGGCACGAATTTGCGTGCGTGGCTGTTTACGATTCTGCGCAACACCTTTTACTCAGCGCGGCGCAAGTCAAAGCGTGAGGTTGCCGATCCCGAGGGAACCTATTCGGCAGGATTGGCCGAAAAGCCCGCTCATGACGGGCATCTGCAGATGAACGATTTCAAACGGGCTTTTGCGCAATTGCCAGCCGAGCAACGCGAAGCACTGATTTTGGTGGGTGCAGAAGGCTTTTCATATGAAGAGGCTGCGGAAACCTGCGGCTGTGCTGTTGGCACGATCAAAAGCCGTGCGAATCGTGGTCGTGCGCGATTGGCGAAACTGCTGAAGCTGGATGAAACGGACAAGTTGGAACTGACCGATACGGCAACCATTGCGGTGCTGACGTCTAACCGCACCCAGGCCATGTAATGGGAAAAACCAACTGGTTGCGGCAAAGCCTTAACCGGCTGGATGTCCGCGTGGTCATATTCTTGTCGATTGCACTTCTGCCGCTGGGGGTGATCTCGGTGTTTCAAACCGCCTTGGTCAGTCAAGCCACTGCGCGTCAATCCCGCCTCAGTTTGCAGTTGCTGACGGAGCAGGCCGCCTATCGGGAACGGCGCGTGATTGAGGGCGCATTCGGTGCTGCACGTGCGTTGTCCACGACGATTCCAGACCTGCTTACGGATGCCGAGGGGTGTCAGGATCGGTTTCAGCGTTTTCTACGTGCGACGGAAGACTACACTTTCGCGGGATTTTTAGGTGCCGACGGGATGGTCAAATGCTCGTCCTCGCCGGGCGTTTATGATTTCAGGGATAGCGAGACGGTTCAGAGGATATTGTCCGAGCGCATCCGGTCTGTGGAAATCATTGCGGACCCTCAGGTGTCCGAAGTGCCAGTCGTGAACATTCGTGAACCTGTTTATGAGAATGACCAGTTTCTGGGTTTTCTAACCATCTCGCTTCCCCACTCAGCAATCGAAGATACAGAAGTATCGCCATCGGGCGGACGTGCGCTCGAACTTATCACATTCAACGCCAATGGGGATGTTCTGACCGCTCAGTTGGGATCGGAGAACGTCCAGAACCGTATTCCCGCGAACCGCGACCTGTCCGCGTTCATTGGTGCCCCGCCCACGGCCTTCACGGATGTAGATGGTTTGGGGCGCGAACGTGTATTTGCAGTCGTACCTGTGATCGCCAACGCGGTTTATGCTTTGGGTCGCTGGGAGGGTGATTCCGAAGTTGCCGGCCTTGGCAACCGCTATTGGTCTGGCGCGATCTTTCCGGTCGTAATGTGGCTGACCAGCCTGATTGTCGCGTATATTGCGATGCATCGCATGGTCATCCGACATGTAAGGTTGCTTCAGGCCAAGATGCGTGCTTTTGCACTACATCGTGAATTGCGGGATGACGGCGACGACTCCGATATGCCGACTGAACTGACGGACATGAATCGTACGTTGTCGCGCATGACGGAAATCGTGCTGCGCGACGAGGCGGATCTGGAAAACACCTTGCATGAACGCGACGTGTTGCTGAAAGAAGTGCATCACCGCGTAAAAAACAACCTGCAATTGATTTCTTCCATAATGAACATGCAGATGCGCAAAGTGCGAGAACCGGAAACCCATGCCGTTTTGCAGCGGCTACAGGACCGTGTTCTCGGGCTCGCGATGGTGCATCGAAATCTCTATCAGACGTCGGAATTGTCTCGCGTGGAGGCCGATGTGCTGATCCGTGATATCGCCAATCAGATCATCGGCGTGGGACGAGCGGGCATTGAGCACCTCGATCTGCAGATGGAACTGGATAATCAGATGACCTTGTACCCGGATCAGGCTGTACCGCTGTCTCTTATGGCGAGCGAGGCGATAACCAATGCGGTTAAGTATTTGGGCACGCCAGAGCATGGCTCCCCCTGGTTATCGGTCACGTTACTGCGGCAAGAAGATGGTCAGCTTCTGTTCGAGGTGGCCAATTCGCAAGGCAGCCCCACTGTCGCGGAAGACGGCAACGAGGTCGGCAGCGGACTGGGATCACGACTGATTGAAGCGTTTGCGCGTCAGCTGGGCAGTTCGGTCGAGATTGAAGCGACGGACAAGATATTTCGTCTATGGGTAAAGTTTCCCGTACGCGAGTTTGACTTCGCGGCGGCCGTAGGACCGGCGGACACTCGTACCTAATCATTTTGGCGGAACCGGCAGAGTATCTTGGCGTTCATTCTACACAAGATTGGAAAGGAGACTCCAAGATGAATTGGGATCAAATTCAAGGCAAGTGGAAGCAGCTCCAGGGCGAGGTTCAAAAGCAGTGGGGTGAGCTTACCAATGACGATCTGGATCAGGTTGCCGGTGACCGGCAACAACTGGAAGGCAAGATCCAAGAGCGTTACGGCAAGACGCGCGAAGAAGCCAAGGAAGCGGTTGACCGCTGGCTTGCAAGATAATTGAATTGCGTAAACCCGGGAGAGTTATCTCTCGGGTTTTGCTGTCATTCAAGCGAGATTGGTAGCGACTGTGACTCGCTTTTAAGTGGCCTGTTCCACAGCTTTACGAAGCTTTCCTTGAGCGGTGCGTCACCATGCAGAACGGCATTCACCGTTTCACAAATCGGCATTTCCACGCCTAACTGTCGTGCAAGATCGGTGACGGAGACGGCGTTAACTTCCCCCTCTACAACGACGTCACGCCCATCGAAGCAGTCGACCCGCGACCTGCCTTGGCCCAACTGAAAGCCAAGCGACATATTGCGCGACGTCTGGCTGGAGCAGGTCAGCGTCAGATCCCCCATCCCCGACAGCCCGGAAAGTGTTTCTCGACGCCCGCCCAAGGCCTGCGCCAAGCGCTTCATTTCTTCGAGCCCGCGGGTAATCAGCACTGCGCGGGTGTTCTCTGCAAAGCCCGCCCCGGTCATGATCCCGCAGGCGATGGCGATGACGTTCTTCACCGCACCGCCGATTTCAACGCCAACCAAATCATCCGAGACATAGGGGCGGAAGCCGTCGTTGCTCAGGGCCCTAGCAAGTCGGGATGCGTCGCTATTGGCCGGATACCGACGATCCTGTTCACTGAATGGCAGGGCGATTGTGGCAGCGGTCGGGTAGCCTCGCGCAGCCTCGGTTGCGAAAGTCGGGCCGGAAAGCGCCCCGATGGGGTGGTTTGGCAACTCTTGTTGCGCGACTTCGCTCATCAGCAGACCGCTACCTTGTTCGATCCCCTTGCAGCACAGAACAATCGGGATGCCAGTTGGCAGATGCGGCGCAAAGGTCTGGCAAACTTGCCGTAAACTGCGCGATGGTATGACTACAAGGACGGCCTGAGTGCTCTTACAAGCTTGCCACGGATCGGTTGTTGTCTCAATTCCGGCAGGCAGCTCGATATCTGGCAGAAAACGTGGGTTTTTCTGGACGTGTTTGATGTCTGCCAGTATCTCGGCATCCCGGCCCCAAAGCGTGACCCTTTGCCCTGCGCGCCGAGAAATGGCAGCAAGCGCCGTACCCCATGCGCCAGCTCCCAGAATCGTGAGTTGTTCTATCGCAGAAGGGTGGTTGTCTGACTCGGTCATAGGGATTCCTCATGGAGCGACTATATCCCGCCAATAGCGACTTTCTTGGGCTGACTAAATGGTTAGCCCGGTTCGCGTTCCAGGAATTCACTGGACAGCAGGTCAAGGAAGGCACGCAGGCGGCTGGTCAGCGCCTGTGGGCTCGGGTAGATCAGGCTGAAGACAGTTGGCAGGCTTGTCCAACCGGGCACAGCGTCAATCAGTCGTCCGCAGGTCAGATCGTCTTGGACCATGCTTTCCGGCAAAAGCGCAACTCCACAGCCGTCGCGTGCTGCATCACGCAGCACTGGAAGGGAGGTGACCGCCAGCCCGCCCGCGACGCGCGCGGAGGTTTCCTGTTCACCATCTGTGAAATACCACGTCTGTATCAAGCCGACGCCATCAAGCAATGCGGGGTAATCGGTCAAGTCCTGTGGATGGTGCAGCGGTTCATTCATCAGGGTTGGAGCGGCGACGGCTATGCGACGGGAGATAGCGAACGGTTTCGACACCAGCGGACTGTCGAAGGGGGTGCTCGCGCGGATGGCCGCGTCGAACCCTTCTTCGACAAGGTCGGGCTGGCTGTCAGTCAGTACGAATTCCAGCGTCAGATCGGGATAACTCTGTCGGCTGCGCGCGGCTATGCGGCCAAGATAGCACTGCCCGAATAATGAGGGTGCAGCAACGCGCAAATGGCCATTAACGCGTTCATCCGGTTCTTTCAGACTAAGCCGCAACTCATCGGCATCTGACAAGATCCGCTCCGCTTTGCTCAACACCAACGCACCTTCCGCAGTCAGGCTCAGCCGCCGTGTCGTGCGTTCGATCAGTTGGACACCGAGAGCCGTCTCGAGATCCTGAACCCGCTTGGAAACGGTGGATTTTGGGGTGTCCAGCTTTCTGGCCGCTGCCACGAACGAGCCTTCGGAAACTACCGCGCAAAATTCCCTGAGTGCGTTCAAATCCATGGGACCATCCGTATTTTCAAACCCAGAAACCATTTTTCACGATGCTTTCCAAGGAAATAGAAAGCGTTCGGCGCGGGCTCGCCGATAGGCGGTTTGGTAGAATCCCAATCTGGCTATGGTGCGTTCGTGTCCAACCAGATCGTGACCGGCCCGTCATTGAGGAGAGACACTTGCATGTTCGCACCGAAGCGCCCCGTCGCGACGGGAATGGCCATCTGGGATAGTTCATGAGCCAGTTGCAGATACAGCGACTCGGCCAACTCCGGGGCAGCCGCGCCCGAGAACCCCGGTCGGTTCCCACTGCGCGTAACGGCCGCCAGTGTGAACTGGCTGACCACCAGCGCAGCACCGCCGACAGCCAGCAAAGAGCGGTTCATCTTGCCGCTCTCATCCGCGAAAATCCGCAGCTTGGCGATTTTTCTGGCAAGTGGCGGGACTGTTTCGCTGGTGTCACCATCGGTCGCGCATGCAAGTATCAATAGCCCTTGGCCGATTTCGCCGACAACGGCACCTTCTACCGATACGCTGGCCCGAGATACGCGCTGCAACAGGGCACGCATCAGGCAATCTCTGACAGCAGGGGTGGGTTGGCGCCGACACGTGACACGGTGATCGCAGCCGAACGCATGGCGAGAGACAAGGCGTGGCGGATGTCGTCTTCACCGAGAGATGACAGCGCGTCTTTGTTCAACCGTCCCGGTTGCTCCAAGCCTGCCAACAGTCCCGCGTTGAACGTGTCGCCAGCGCCTACGGTATCCGCCACCTGAACCGGCACAGCGCTTTCACGCACTGTGAAGTCACCCGCGAAGACCCGTGCGCCTTTCGCGCCTTCGGTGATGCAGACGAAGCGGGGACCTTGCTTCAGCAGATCCGCTGCCAAGGTTTCGAGGTCGCCGCTGCCGCGCAGCCAGTGCAGGTCTTCGTCCGACAACTTAACGATGTCACTGACGGCCAACATGCGATCCAGCCTCGCGCGATAGGCGGCTTCGTCCTGAATAAAGCTCGGTCTGATGTTCGGGTCGAGCATGATCAGTTTGCTGTTGGCCTCGCGCTGTGCCAGTGCCTCGAATGCCGTACCGCAGGGCTCGACGACCAGGCTAATACCGCCAAAGAACAGCGCTGTGACCGTGCTCTCCAAGTCTGGCAGGTGCTGCGACGTGATCATTCGGGTGGCCGTCGCTTCATCGTAAAATGCGTAGCGGGCGTGGCCATCCACCAGTTCCACGAAAGCCAGTGTGGTGGGGCGGTCCGAAATCTGCGCGTAGCCTGTCGCGACACCGCTGTCCTGAAGCGCCTGCATCAGTTTCGCGCCGAACAAGTCGCGTGAAAGGCCCGTGAACAGTGCGGTCGGGCATCCAAGTCTGCTTGCCGCAATCGCAGTGTTGAACACGGCGCCCCCAGTGCAGGGCAGGAAAGCCGCATCTCCATCCGCGGTTTGTCGCGGCAGCATGTCGATCAAGGCTTCGCCGCAGCAAAGCAATTTTGGCGTCCCGGTCACAGTTCCCCCTACATCCCGCCCTGATTCATGGCGTAGACGTAGCCTATGGTTGCCGCGAGTGCGAGGGCAGCCAGCACAGCCAGCGCGATCTTGATTGCCGAATAGGGTCGCTCCCCTTGCACCCGACCTGATTGGCCGTTGACTACGAAGCGGTAGCTCTTGCCTCGGTATCGATAGGCAGCCACCCAGATGGGCAGCAGAATGTGCTTGAAGCGGATGTCGGACACTTCGGTCTTCAGTTGATGGATGCGTTGCCGGTCGCCGCCGATGTCGAAGCGCACGTCGCGTTCGATCACGCGGTCCATGTAGCCGCGCGCCTCGTTGAACGCTTCGTCCAGTTCTACGGTGTAAGCCTCTGCACGCATACCAGCGATGAACTCGGCATTGTAAGGGCTGAGCCGCGATAGGTCCCAAGGTTGCAACGCGTCGGTAAACTGCTTGGGCAAAGACCGCGATGCCAGCACCAGAACATCGTCGAAAAATCGCGCCACTCGTCCGCGTGCAGGGGACCAGCGGACCTTGGCGACCTGCACCGCCTGTCGCTTGCCGTCACGTATAACGTAGCGGGTCTCGTAGTAGACGACACCACGCTCGCCCGCGTACCGGCTTTCGGTTTGTGCGTCGAATGTCCAATAGGGAATGTAGATACCATCCATCTTGCGGTGGCGCCGCGAGTCTCTTTTCAGCCGGTTGGGTGCGAACCATAGGCTGCCCATCCATTGCCCGACCGCGTCGCGTGCCGACGGTTCGTCCAGCATGAAGGGAAGAATGCCACGCGGTTTAATGTGCCTGTCGACGCCGGTGTCCGACACGATGGGTGTCGCGCAAAAGGGGCATTCGGCTGCGTGGATCGCTGGGTCGAATTCAACCGAAGCGCCGCAATTCGCGCATTTGGTGACTTGCGTGCTTTCCAGGTCTGCATCGGGGATCTGCTTGCGAAGGGCTGACTTGAAGTCCATCTCAGGAATGGATGAGCCGGCCCCCCACAGCCCCTCTTGAGCGGCCGAAACAGGTTTGGTGTTACCGCAATGGTCGCAGATGAGTTGCTGCTGCGCTGGAGAGAAACGCATCGCACCGCCGCAGCTGTCGCAGGGAAAGCGGTGGTCGTTCAGCGCATCGGTGTCTGTCGTGCCGGTCGGCAAGGGCGGAGGCGTAGGCATCAGATCAAGTCAATCGCTGTCGCGGGTCATGCGCCGGGTGGGGGAGGGGGCATGACCGTGAATAGTTGTGCCAGTTCATCTACGTCATCCGCTGTCTTCCAGCCGTCTTGACCCGGCGTCCAGACGTAGGTTTCACGCGATACCTCGCCCTGTGACACCATGCGCCCCAAGTCGGCCTTGGAAAACGGCCCCTTGGTCTGCCCGTTTTCAGCGACGTGCCAGACTTTTTCGATAGGTGGAGGCGGAGGGGTCTGCGCAGCCTGCTGTGGGCGAGCGCCCCACGGCCCGGCCTGCTGACCCATCTGTGCCGCCATGCCCATACCCAGCCCGGCCCCAATGCCTGCGCCCATGGCTCCGCCGGGGTTGGCGGCGGCCGTGGTCATGGCCTCGGCTGCGGAATACTGGGTGTACTTGCCCAGATCGCCCGCCAGACCCATCGAGGTCCGTTTGTCGAGCGCTGCTTCCACGGCCGGAGGCAGGGAAATGTTCTCGATGTAAAGTTCCGGCATGACCAGGCCATAGCTTTCAAGGGTCCCGGAAATCTCGGTCGCGATCAGCTTGCCCAGATCGGCGGTATTCGCGGCCATATCCAGCACGGGAATCCCCGATTGGGCAATCACGCGGCTGAACTCCTGCGTGATGATGTTGCGGATCTGGAAGCTGATCTCATCCATGGTAAACTCACCGTCCGTACCGACGATTTCGACCATGAATTTCGCGGGATCGTGGACGCGGATCGAATAGGTGCCGAAGGCCCGCACGCGCACTGGCCCGAATTCCGGATCGCGCAGGATGACCGGGTTCTTGGTGCCCCATTTCAGATCGTTGAACCGCGTCGTATTGACGTAGTAGATTTCCGATTTGAACGGTGATCGGAACCCGTGATCCCAGTGCTGAAGCTTCGTCATGATGGGCATGTTGTTGGTCTCCAACATGTAGAGACCGGGTGTGAACACATCCGCCAACTGGCCCTCATGCACGAACACCGCCGATTGTCCCTCGCGAACCGTAAGCTTCGCGCCGTACTTGATCTCGTGCCCCTGCCGCTCGAACCGCCAGACGATGGTGTCACGGGTGTCGTCCGTCCACGCAATGACGTCGATGAATTCACCGGAGAGAAAATCGAAGATGGCCATGGTCAGCTTTCCTTGGGTTCGGCTTGGGCGATGTCAACGCCTTCTGGTATCAGTTCATGCGCGATTGTCTGGACGATGGGGCGTGCCTCGTCGATGTCCATTCCGGGTTGCAGGCGACGGTCATAAAGAATCTGCACCATCATCTCGTCCTGCCAGGTCAGCAGCGCGAATTCCTCGTCATCGTTGAACAGGGACGGGCGGACTTGCGGGCTGTCGTTCGCAAGCCCCAACCCTTGTGTGATTTCCTCGTGGAAGCAGGATTTGCGCAGCAGTGGCGGGTGCTCGTCGCGCACGATTGCGATTGCACGTTCGTATACATAGGGTGCCTGATCGGATGAAAAGGCCACGACCAGACAGAAGGTCGTCGGTGGCATGTGCGTGATTGTCCGGACCACAGCTGGGGTGACTCCGGGGATCAGTTCTTCGATGCGCGGACCAAGCGCGCGGCGTTCGTCTTCATTGACAACGAAGATCATGAAATCGGACGGCGCACGCTTTATGCGGACAGGGCGACCGCTGGCCGAAGCGAGGGTTGCAGACAGCTCTTCAACAGTTGACCGGTCGGTGGCCTGTTGAGACGGCAAAACACCGGGACCGAATACCAGCGATACGTCGATTGGGGATTCCCATCGGCGCACACGGCTTGATGTTTCCCGCGCGACCAACTGTTCACTACCCGGTGAAAACTCATCGAACAGCGCGATGCGCAGGAAGTTTCGCGCAAGCTTGTCGGCATCCACGGGCGTATCGGCGCCGCCGCGATCCGTGCGCAGTAACCCGCGAGATACAAGGTCACGTTCGACGCCGGCATAGCGCTGTTGCAAGCGAATACTTGCGTTCGACCGTTGCAGATTCGGCTTCCTGACAGGTGTATCCGAAACGCTGGGAGATGACGGTGGCGGTGCGGGAGTAGTCACAGGTTCCATACATCCGGCCAGCCCGATGAAGCCGGCCAGAAACAGCATCTGCATCTTTGGTCGCCCGAACGTCAGGCGCATGGTGTTACCCCTTCGGAACAGAACTTCCTGCGTTGTCACCGGTCTTGTCGCCTCGTGCTTTGGCAGAGGCAAGTGTATCGCGCAACTCGGTCTCCATCGTAACGAGATCTTTTTCTGCCTGAGCCCTCTTGGCCTTGCCCTCATCCGCGATCTGGAGACTTTCCTCGATCGTCGCGATCAGATTGGCATTGGCGGATTTCACGGCTTCGATGTCGAAGACGCCGCGCTCCATTTCCTTGCGGACGGCGGCATTCGCCTGACGCAGATTTTCAGCGTTCTTGGTCAGAAGGTCGTTGGTCAGGTCATTGGCTTCTCGAACTGCCGTGGCCGCTTCTGACGAGCGCTGGATTGTCAGGGCCTGTGCCAGTTGCGTTTCCCACAATGGCACGGTGTTCACGAGCGTCGAATTGATCTTCGTCACCAGCGACTTGTCGTTTTCCTGCACCAACCGGATCGACGGCAGGGACTGCATCGTTACCTGCCGTGTGAGCTTCAGGTCATGCACGCGTCGTTCCAGATCGTCGCGGGCCGCGCGCATGTCTCGCAATTCCTGTGCCCTGATGACTTGCTCGTCTTCGGGCGCCGCGCCGACCTCGGCCTCCTTGGCCGGAATGTCGGTCTTGTCCAGTTCAGCCAGCTTGGCTTCGCCAGCCGAGATATAGACCGCCAGTTCATCGTAGAAGGTCAGGGTCTTCTCATACAGTATGTCGAGCGACTTGATGTCTTTCAGCAGCGTATGCTCGTGTTCAAGAAGGTTGTCGGTGACGGAATCGATCTGGCCCTGAACTGTTTCATACTTGGCCATGAACTTGGCCACGGGTTTGGCTTTTCCTGTCAGCTTTTCCCACCAAGACCGTTTACGGTTGGGGTCCAGTTCATCCACGGAAAAGCCGCGAATAGTGCTTACGATGTCGCGCAGGCTGTCGCCAGCTGGCCCCACATCCTTGTTCCGGACATCGGCAAGCATGGACTGGCTGATTTCCTGCAATTCCGATTGTGCCGCCGAGCCGAAGGCGATGATAGAGCCGGTATCCCCGATGTCGATTTCATCCATGCGCTTGCGGATTTCACTCGCTACGGCGGGTTCAGCCTGTTCCAATGGAACCAGATCCACCCGAGGTTCGGGCAATGGCAGCGCGGCCTGATCTACCTCGGTTTGGACTTCGGCGGCCTTCTTCTGCACAATTTCAGACATAACGGTCCCCCTTGGGTTATCCTAGCTTCTCACGTTCCAGCCGCTCGCGCAGCACTTCGATCTCCACGTCGAGATCGGTCCGGTTGTCGAGCAGCAGGGTCTGTGTTTTGGCGGCGAAATTCGATTCAAGGTCGTTCAACAAGGCGACATAGTCGTCCCGCGCGCCCCGGTCGCGGGTCTTACTGTAAAGGTCGGCGAATTTGACCGTCGCATCCTTCGCGCCCAACAAGTAGACGCCAAGAAATTTGCGCGCGCCGGTCAAATCGCGAGGGTCTTCTTCGACTGTGCGGAACATCTCGCGAGCGGTGGAGGTGAACCCATCTACCATGCCTTCCAATCGCCGGTCGCCCGTGCGCTTGATAGCTTCCGACATATCAGACAGGTGGCGCTCGGCTTCGTCAACCGCACGGGACACTCGATCCGACTGGAAGCGATCAACGTCGCTCATGCCCTTGTTCTTCATCGGATCCAGCCCAAAGGACAGCAAATGCAGCCCCGTGCCAAGAGCGCCGAAAATGACCGCGCCGCCAAGGCTGTCATCCGCGATGCCTGAGATTCCCAGTCCCAGCCCCAATAGAACTGACCCAAACAGCTTGCGGGGAATTGCAGGACGACGCGCGATCTTGCGTGCTTCGTAGTTTTCCTGTGCGATCAACCCGTCACGTGTCAGCCAAGCGGACAACAGCAGGCTGCCGAATGCCGCCAGGTTCAGCGCAAGCCCGGTCGGGCCAGATGTGAATGCGGCGGGCAGAAAAAAGAATGGTAGTACGAACAACAGGTTCGATCGCATGCCGGCACGCGTACGGGATTTGCTTTGGAACGGATGCCGCAGAGCCGGAGCCGCCGTGTCATCGGTATCCTTCGTATCAGGACTGAAACGGCCGCCATATTTTTGCGCCACGATCAGGCCCCCACGAATGCTACATAGAGAACCAGCCCGACGAGCAGGACATAGGATATCTTGCGGACCCCGCTTTCGGTCATTCAACAACCCCCAAGTTTCCGCCTCTGACTATAGGGTAACTTGCGAGAAAAAAAACACTTTCGTCGGAAAACCGCAAAAATTTCTGCGACACAGCGACGGGCAAAGCGGGATCAACGTGTCCGGCGACGTAGCGGACGTTTCCGCTTGGGTTTGGCGTGGCCGTCATCCTCTGGTGTCAGTCCAAGCTGGTCTCGGACGACGCGTTGTTTGATTTCTTCAACCTGGCCCTTCTTCAGATCGCCCAGGCGAAACGGGCCATAGCTGACGCGGATCAGTCTATTGACCTGCATCTCGATCGCATCGAATGCGCGTCGGATTTCACGGTTCTTGCCCTCGCGCAATGATACGGTCAGCCATGCGTTTGCGCCCTGTTGCTTGTCGAGCGTTACCGTCATCGGCTGGAAGGCTTCGCCGTCTATGGTGATGCCCTGGCGCAGGGGTTCAAGCGCGGCATCGTCCGGGGTTCCTTTTACCCGGACACGGTACTTGCGCAACCAACCTGTGGACGGAAGTTCGAGTTTACGCTTGATCTCGCCGTCATTGGTCAGCAGCAACAGTCCTTCGGAATTCAGGTCGAGCCGCCCGACGGTCATCACGCGCGGCATTTCATCTGGCAAATCGTCGAAGATCGTTGCGCGTCCGCGCTCATCTTTGGCGGTGGTTACGAGGCCCGTCGGCTTATGGTATAGCCAGATGCGGGTGGGTTCCGGTTCTGCAAGTGGCTGCCCGTCCACCTCGATCCGGTCGGAGGGCAGTACATTCAGAGCGGGGCTGTCGATCAGCTTTCCATTCACGCGGACTCGGCGGGCTTCGATGATCTTTTCGGCCTCGCGGCGCGAGGCCACCCCGGCGCGTGCCAGAACCTTGGCGATACGGTCGCCCTTTTTTGGATCGTTGCTCATGTAATAGCCCTATCCCGTTGCGTTCAACTGCGAAAGGGTCTTGCACAGAACCTGCCCGCAAGCGCAACTAGGCGCGTGGGACCGTTTCGCAGTCATATGTCCGTCGCGCTGGAAGAGGCGCGTGCCGCCGCTGCGCGTGGCGAGGTGCCTGTGGGGGCCGCGCTGGTCGATCCGGCGGGACAGGTCGTTGCGCAAGACGGGAACCGAACGCGGGAGTTGAATGATCCGTCCGCCCATGCCGAGATGCTGGTGATCCGCGCGGCCTGCCGCCAATCGGGTAGCGAGCGACTAACGGGGCATTCGCTTTATGTGACGCTTGAACCCTGTGCAATGTGCGCGGCGGTCGTCGCGGCGGCGCGAATTGCGCGGGTCTACTATGCGGCGTCCGATCCCAAGTCAGGCGGGGTTGAGCACGGAGCGCGTGTCTTCATCCATCCGCAAAGCCATCATCAGCCGGAGGTCTATCACGGGATGGCAGAGGTCGAAGCGGCCGCGTTGCTGACGGACTTCTTCCGGCAGCGCCGCTAGCCCTGTCGTAGAATGAACAGTTCGGCTGTCACACAGACCGCGTTCTTATCCGGTACCAGCCACCCGCTCATGTGGTTTCCATCCATTCCGACGATCGAGATATCGAGAGATGCCCGCCCGTTTTCAATACGTCCTTCATCAATCATCAGCTCTGTTGCGTAAGATGTCATGTTCCTGCCATCTGAAAATTGCGCGCCGACAATGCTGCCCAGCCCATGGATGGTACCGTGCTCAATGCCATACCGCGCGCAGACGTTCTCGATCGTTGTGATCAGGTCCTCGTTCGGCGCAATCCGCAAAAGCAACCCGTTTGCGCTGGCGGTGGAATGGGTGGCGACAGGCTTGAATAGCTCGAAACTGGTTTCGGCGTCTGCAACCCGATCAAATGAACCACCTTCTATCGCCCACCCAAGGAGCGTGGTTGGTGCCGCCAGATGTGTTTGGTTCGCAAGCAGATGTCCGATCCGGTCATTGCCTGCTGTTTCGCGCCAGCGCCCGTGACAATGGATGAACCTTTTCCCATTCTCATGACCGATAAGCAGGACTGCGGTCTTGATCATGGGTGATGCTGTCAATTTCTGTTTCACGCTATACCAGGCGGCATGTCGTGTATCCGCAGCAGCGGCGGGCATGACGAAACATAGCGCGTCGCAAGGGATCGATTCAGCGAATAGAACCGCCCCTTCGATTGACGCATGATCTAACGCGGAGAAAAGTGCTGTTTGGAAGTCCTTGGCCGGATTTAGCGCTAATTCGATGGCCGAAGCAGAGATTTCGACGCCTTCCCAACGTGGTCCCACGGAAGGGCCCGGGTGGTCTATGGTCTGGCGTGTCATGTATGCTGCCGGTCGCGGCGGTCGATTTCATCGCGCACAAGCTTTTTCGTGATCTTGCCATAGCCTGATTTGGGCAAGGTATCCCAGAACATGAAGCGCTTGGGTTGCTTGTAGCGCGCCACTTTCCCGTCCAGCCATTTTGTGATGTCTGCTGCGGACAGAGAAGTGCCCGCACGACACACGCAAACGGCAGCCCCGATCTCTCCCCATTTTTCGTCTGGCAAGCCAAGAACGGCGACCTCTGTCACGTCTGGATGTAGAAGAATTTTTTCTTCTATCTCGCGGGGGTAGATGTTCGAGCCGCCGGATATGTACATGTCCGACGCGCGCCCCGTCAGGTAGAAGAAACCATCTTCGTCCATGTGTCCCAGATCGCCTGTTCGGAACCAGCCGTCGCGAAAGGCCTTTTTGTTGGCATCGGGATTGTTCCAGTAGCCGGCAAAGACGGCGGGGCCGCAGACGCAAAGTTCACCCGTTTCCATCGGTGCAACTTCGCGTCCCGTGTCGTCTTGCACCTGCACCTGCATACCCGTTCTCGCGAAACCGCAGGTGCCGAGTCTGAGATCCCCTTCGGTCTCATGAAGGGCAGGGGGCAGGACGGTTATGTTCCCCGTGACTTCGCCCAATCCGAAATACTGAACCAACACCGGGCCCAGGGTTTCCAGCGCCTTGATTTGATCGGCGCGATACATCGGTGCACCCGCGTAAATCACGTAACGCAGACTGGAATGGTCGTGGTCACTGACGGATGGGTCCTCGACCAACATCTTCAAGATGGTCGGCACCGTGAACATATTCGTCACGCGCCATTTTTCGACAAGGGTCCAGATCTCGGCAATATCCATGCTGTCGCTGCCGGGCAGGATCGTCACCGCACCGCGCGCAACCTGCCCCAGCTGATGCACTCCAGCCCCATGGGACAGGGGTGCAATGACCAACGAGGCGTCGTTCTGGGTTGTGCCAGGCATCAGGTCGCACAGATGATTGGTCACGACAAAACCCATCTGGCCATGTGTCAACACAGCAGCCTTTGGCATGCCGGTTGTGCCGGACGTGAAGAAGAACCAGCATGGATCGTCACGTTCGACATTAGCAAGTGGTTGTGACTGACCCAAATGCCGCGCGACGATAGCGTCGTAGTCGTTCCCGAAATCCGCGCCGCCGATGACGATTGTCTGCCCGATCTGGCTTGCACATGCGGCTGCATGATCTGGAAAAGCGGCCTGACAGATCATCAACTTCGCTCCGCTCGACACAGCGAGCCAAGCAAGTTCATCAGGCATGCCGCGATAGTTTGCTGGCACCCAGACTGCACCGACTCTGAAGCAGGCAAACATGGCCTCGAACATCTGGTTGCAGTTTGCCGATTGAATCAGGATGCGGTCGCCTTTGCGAATGCCGAATTCTTCGACTAACGCATGCGCAAATGCGTTGACGCGAGCGGAGAAGACTTGCCAAGTCCAGACGGTATCGCCCCAGGCCAGCGCAGGACGTTCGGCATGTCTGCGGGCGGCTTGATCAACGAAATGGGCCAGGTTCACGGCACGTGTGGAAACAGGGGGCATAAGGCTGGTCAATGCGCACGCTCCAAGATCGAGGCGTAGTTTGCAACGGCTGCGCCGCCCATGTTGAACACACCGGCCAGTTCTGCGCCCTTGATCTGCATTTCGTCCGCGTCATTCATCAATTGAAGCGCGGCCATGATATGCATGGATACCCCCGTCGCGCCGATGGGGTGCCCTTTGGATTTCAGCCCGCCCGAAGGGTTGACGGGCAGTGCGCCGTCTTTGCGCGTGAGCCCGTCACGCACGACGCGCCCACCTTCGCCGGGCTCGGCAAGACCCATGGCCTCGTACTCGATCAGCTCCGCTATGGTAAAGCAATCATGGGTCTCGACCAAATCCAGATCACTGATCGACAAACCGGCATTTTCGAGTGCGTTCGCCCACGCCCGTCTTGCGCCTTCGAAACGCAGCGCATCGCGACGGCTTATGGCGAGGATGTCGTTCGCATGGCTGCGAGCCAGAAACCTAATGGCGCGATCCAGATTTCCGGCAACCGAGGCCTCGGCCAGCACCAGCGCAGCAGCCCCATCGGAGATCAGCGAGCAATCCGTGCGGCGCAGCGGTCCCGCCGTGTAGGGGTTTTTGTCGGACACGGTGTTGCAAAAGTCGAACCCGAAATCACGCTGCATATGGGCATAGGGGTTGGCGACGCCGTTTGCGTGGTTCTTGGCCGCAATCATCGCAAGCTCTGCCGAGCGGTCGCCGTAGTGCTGGAAATAGCTTTGAGCAATCGTACCAAAAATGCCTGCGAAGCCACCGTCGATGTTCGCTTCTTCCCTGCGATAGCTCGCACCGAGAAGGATGTCGCCGACCTCTGCCGTGGGTGTCGCAGTCATTTTTTCGGCACCGACAACGAGGGCCACATTGCCACGACCGGATTCGATGAAATCCATCGCCGCGTAGATTGCCGCACTGCCGGTCGCGCAGGCGTTTTCGCAGCGGGTCGCAGGAGTGTTGGCGAGGTCCGCGCATCCCATTCCGACCAGCGCTGCCCCGAAGCCCTGCTTGGAAAACCCGCCGTTGAATACGCCGCAATAAATCCCGTCCACGGCTTCCGGCCCAAGGCCGGCATGATGCAGGGCAGGTTCGGTGACCAACGCCATCAGGCTTTCGACATCCGGTGCTTCTGCCTTGCCGAACTTGCCGTGCGCCCATCCGACAATCTGTGCTTCGCGTGACATTATCCCCCCTATCACCCGATCATGACCGGGCCAGCCTGTGTAAACATGTCCTTGAGCTTGCGCTCAACAGTTTGCGCCTCCTCGCGCAACAGAGCCGCCAATTCGCGCTGGCGTTCTGGTTGTAGCCGACTTTCGACTGCGGCGATGCTGAACGCGCCGGCAACGCCTCCAGCGGGATGCTGGATCGCGATCCCGACACCCCAAGAATCCTTGTAGATCAGCCCCGGGTTCAACGCATATCCCGCCTGTCGCGACCGGATGATCGCCTGTCGCATGCTCGCTTCCGAGCAACTCGGATACGCGCGTTCGATTTCGGGACGGATGGCATCTATCACCGTTTCAACCATGTCGTCGTTCAACGCTGCGAGCATGGCCAGCGACCCGGCGCCGACACCCAGTGGATGTTCGTAGCCTGCTTGCAGGGCGTGGGTCTTGACGGGATAATCGCCATCTTCGCGGTGCAGACAGACCGCGTGATTTTCTCGTTTCACTGACAGGAATGCTGCGTCGCCCGATGCGCGGGCTAGTCTTGCAAGACTGGGCAGTGCAAGCTTCAGGAGACCAAAACGACGGGTTGCCAATGAGCCAAGGATATATATTTCACGGCCCGGAAAATAGCGACGTGTCATCGGGTCTTGTTCGATAAAACCCGACCGCGACAAAGCCAGCAGAAGCCGCCGGACCGTCGGTTTTGCCAAACCACTTTCGCGTACCATTTCCGACAGGGAAATACCTTCATCCACCTTCTGGCCGACGCGCGAAAGGATTTGCAGTGCTCGGTCCACGCTTTGCGCGCCGCTGGATGAGGCAGGGCTGAATTGTCGTAACTGGTCCATAATACGATACCAATAAATAGGTCGAGAAGCACCTTAGTGGGCAATTATTGTTAATTGCAACGGTCCTCGGATGGGATAATGGTTGCGTTTGCGAAGAAAAGCTTCGGCATGGTCCACATCGTGAACACACGACGAGGCTAAACTTGGAGGAGGAACTGGAATGAACAAGATGACTCTGTTTGCGACAGCAACAGTTGCCACGATCGCAGCGGCGACGGCTCAAGCGGATACCTACCGCCTGTCACACAACACCGGCGATACGACGACATGGCATAAGGGTGCGGAAAAGTTCAACGAATTGTTGCAAGAGGCAACCGGCGACGACGTCCGTATCTTCCCGAACGCCCAGTTATCCGGCGGGGACCAGATGAAGCAGGCGGAGATGACGGGCCGCGGCGCAATTGACATGGTGTTGACCTCGGCAATCAACGTGACGCCGCTTGCGCCCGAGATGGCGGTTTTTTCGCTGCCTTACCTGTATGCTGATTATGATGCGGTCGATGCGACGACGGCGGGCGCTGCCGGCGACCGGATGGAAGAGATCATGGCCGGGCACGGCATCAAGGTGCTGGCCTGGGGCGAAAACGGTTTCCGCGAAGTGACCAACAATGTCCGCCCGATCACATCGCCGGAGGATATGAAGGGCCTCAAGATGCGTGTCGCCGGACCGATGTATATCGACGTGATGAATGAACTGGGCGCCAACCCGCAACAGATGCAGTGGTCTGAAACATTTCCCGCGCTTCAGCAGGGTGTCGTTGACGGGCAGGAGAACCCGATCGGTGCGGTCATCATCCCGCAGCGTGTTTACGAGGTCCAGAAATACATCACGACCTGGCACTATTCCTATGACCCGATTTTCCTGGGGGTTAGCGAAGAGCTGTGGGAGTCGTGGGACGAAGACACGCAAGCTAAGGTGACTGCAGCGGCCGAAGAGGCGATGGAATATCAAAAGCAGATCAGCCGCGACGGAACGGCCTCTGGCATCGCATATCTGAAAGAGCAGGGCATGGAAGTCTACGAGCCGTCCGCCGAAGAACTCGCCGCCTTCCGCGACGCGACCCAACCCGCCTTTGACAAATGGGCGGCGCAAGTGGGAGCCGATATCGTCGAGCTGTTCCAGGCCGAGGCGACCGCGACGAATTGACCTATGCGCGCGTTTTGCGATAGGGGCGGGCAATCCCGCCCCTTGTCATATTGGAAAGCATTCGAGTGGCCTTTCTGTTCAAAAATTTCGAGAAGGTCGTGTGTGTCATCCTGTTTCTTTCGATGACGGCGCTCGGCTTCGTGAATATCGTCGTGCGATATGCGACTGAATTTTCCTTCGCCGCGTCAGAGGAACTGCTGACCAACGGCTTTCTTCTTCTGACAATTTTCGGGGCCGCCGTCGCGGCGGAACGCGGGGAGCATCTCGCGGTGACGTTGATAGCCGACAGCCTGCCACGCCCGGCGGCCCGTGCCGTTTTCGTGCTTGCATCCGCCTTGTCCGTTGTGTTGTTGGCGCTTTCTGCGTGGTTTACTTGGGTTCTGATCGCCAATCAGGTCTCGAGCGGGATCACGTCTTACGCGTTGCAGATCCCGGTTTGGTACTATTCCATCGCCGTGCCGTTTGGCTTTGCGTTGATCCTGTTTCGCTACGTCCAATATGCTGCGCGACATCTGCGGGATTCCGCCGAGGAGGTTACGCCTGATGTTTGATCTCGGCGCCGGTACACAGATGGTTGTGCTGTTTTTTATCTTGCTCGCGCTGCGCGTGCCTGTCGCGTTCTCGCTCGGGTTGTCAGCGTTGTATGCGATGTGGCAACTCGGATTTGGACTGGATCTGGTGGGTGATCTGGTCACGGCGGGCATTTCCAAGTTCTCTCTGCTCGCGATCCCGTTCTTCATCCTGGCGGGGAACTCTGATGGGGGGCACAGGGATTGCGGAGCGAATGATCCGCTTCTTCCGTGTTCTTGTCGGCCGTTTGCCCGGTGGCATGGGACTTGTAGGCACCGTCGTATGCCTGTTCTGGGGGGCGGTCAGCGGCTCGGGTCCTGCGTCGGTCGCCGCGATCGGGCCGATGGTCATCAAGTCGATGGAAGAAGACGGTTATTCGCGTGCCTTCGCAGCAGGACTGGTCTGCACGGGTGCTGCCCTGTCAATTGTTATTCCACCGTCTATCGGCCTGGTGATCTATGGGGTCATCGCCGAGACATCCATTGCCGCGCTGTTCATGGCCGCGATCGTGCCGGGGATCGTGCTGGGGCTATTGATGCTATGTGCCTTGCCGTTCGGAAAGAGCGGGCCGGTGACGCAGGCGGGCCTGGAGCGCATCGCGCCGATGCCCTACGCAGACCTGCCGTATGGCGCCCGTCTTCGTCGTAGTTTTGCTGAGTCCTTCTGGGGGTTGCTTACTCCCGTTGTTATTCTCGGTGGGATCTATTCGGGCGTCTTCACGCCGACCGAGGCGGCCATCGTCGCAACGGTCTATGCGCTCGTCGTGGGGGGGCTGATCTACCGGACGCTAAGCTGGCAGGGGCTTTTCGCGGCGGTCTCTGATGCGGCGGCCTCGTCTTCGGTCGTCATGCTGGTCGTCGCCTATGCCAGCTTGTTTGGTTGGGTTGTCACGGTGGACGATCTGATCGGGCAGTATTCATCGGCGCTGCTTGGGCTCAGCGACAATTCGGCCGTAATCTTGCTGGTGATCATGGTGATCATCCTGCTGGCGGGTATGTTTATGGACGCGATCACCATCATGTTCATCGCATTGCCGATTTTCCTGCCTGTGGTGCGTGAACTCGGCTGGGATCCGGTTTGGTTTGGAGTGCTGGTAATGATCAACCTCGCGGTGGGGCTGTTCACCCCACCTGTGGGCATCAATCTTTATGTCGCCGCCAACATCACCAGGGAGCCGTTGGAACGCGTGGCAAAAGGGGCGCTGCCGTTCCTGTTGACCAGCCTTGTCGGCCTGATGATCGTGGCTGCGTTCCCAGGGATTACTCAAATTTTGGGTAGGCTTTTCGGCTAAGGGTCAAAGCGCGATCGGCTTCAAGACCTCTGGTTCAATGACATTCACCTCGGGAATGGCTTCCCTGAGCTTCTCTGCTGATTGTTCCAGCAGCGGGAATGTCTTGTAATGGCAGGGGATGACGGTGTCGAAGTGGAAGAACCGTTTGGCAGCATATCCCGCGCGGTGCATGTCCATCGTGAAATGGCCGCCGCAACAAAGAATGCCGATGTCAGGATGATGCAATTCTTCGAATAGCTGCATGTCCATCGTGATGTCGGTGTCGCCCGAGAAATAGATGGTCTTGCCTTCGCCAGCGATCATGAAGCCTGCTTCCGACCCGGCCGGAGAGATCTTACCTTCAAAGTCGATGCTCGACGAATGCACCGCGTTCACCATCGTTACCTTTACTTTGCCAAGTGAGATCGTTCCGCCTTTGCCGAACCCGATGGCCCCTGCGCCGTTGGCGGTGACGAACCCGTCGGCCAGTTCATGGATGCAGGCAATGGGAATGTTCAATTCCTTCGCGATGGGGATTGCGGTTGAAGCATGATCCCCATGCCCGTGTGACAGCAGGATCGCGGTCGCGCGGTTGATTGCTTCGTCCCTGCGGTCTTCGGGAAAGGCGGGGTTTCCGACGAGCCACGGGTCCACCAGCAGAACTTGATCCTCGATTTCGATGCGAAAGCCGGAATGGCCGAGCCAGATAATGTTCATCGGATGCTCCATGCGTATTGGATTCGGGCATACGGTATCAGTGGCCCACCCGTCACGCAGTGGATTTCTTTACATGCTGCCCCGATGCGGTTGCAGCGTTCTTTGCGGGACGCTAAAGCAGGTCGCGATATTTGTAACGGAGACAGCTTATGTCGATCGACGTTGAAACCGCCGCGCGCGTGGCCTCGCTGGCCCGCATTCAGGTCGAAGAGGATGCGCTGCCGGAACTGGCGCAGGAGTTCAACACCATCCTCGGTTTCATCGAGCAATTGAATGAAGTCGATGTCGAAGGCGTGGAGCCCATGACCAGTGTCACGCCCATGCGGCTGAAACGGCGCGAGGACGTAGTGACCGATGGCAGCCAGCAGGAAAAGATCCTGTCCAACGCTCCCGACGCCCGTGAAGGCTTCTTCGCTGTCCCGAAGGTGGTTGAATAATGACTGAACTGTCCAAGCTGACGATTGCCGAGGCCCGCGAAAAGCTACGCGCCGGTGAAATCACATCTGTCGAACTGACGGATGCGTGCCTGTCCGAAGTGGAGGCATCCGGTGCGCTGAACGCTTTCGTGCACAACACACCCGATCTGGCGCGTGAACAGGCCAAGGCTGCCGATGCCCGCATCAAGTCCGGCGATACGCCTGACATGTGCGGCATCCCGCTGGGCATCAAGGATCTGTTCTGCACCAAGGGCGTGCCGTCGCAGGCGGCGTCACGCATCCTGGAAGGCTTCAAGCCGGAATATGAATCGACCGTCACGCAGAAGCTGTGGGACGAAGGCGCGGTCATGCTCGGCAAGCTGAACATGGATGAATTTGCCATGGGCTCGTCGAACGAGACGTCGACCTATGGCAATGCGGTCAATCCCTGGCGTCGTGATAATGACAACACCCAACTGACACCGGGCGGCTCGTCTGGCGGTTCTGCATCGGCTGTTTCTGCTGATCTGTGCCTGGCCGCGACAGGTACGGACACAGGCGGATCGATTCGCCAGCCAGCGGCTTTCACTGGGATTGTCGGGTTGAAGCCGACCTATGGCCGGTGTTCGCGCTGGGGTACGGTGGCATTTGCCAGTTCGCTCGACCAGGCGGGTCCGATGACCAAGACGGTGCGCGATGCGGCCATCATGCTGAAGGCAATCGCTGGCCATGACATGAAGGATTCGACCAGTGCGGATCTGACGGTGCCGGATTTCGAGGCGGCACTGACCGGCGATATCCGCGGCAAGAAGATCGGCATCCCGCGTGAATACCACATGGACGGCATGCCCGGTGAGATCGAGGCGCTTTGGAAGCAGGGCGCGGATATGCTGCGCGATGCAGGGGCGGAGATCGTTGATATCTCACTTCCCCACACGAAATATGCGCTGCCAGCCTATTACGTCATTGCACCTGCCGAGGCATCATCCAATCTGGCTCGCTATGACGGTGTGCGTTTCGGGCATCGTGCCAAGCTTTCGCAGGGCGACGGCGTGAACGAGATGTACGAAAAGACCCGCGCCGAAGGTTTTGGTGATGAGGTCAAGCGCCGCGTGATGGTCGGTACCTATGTTCTTTCAGCTGGGTTCTACGACGCCTATTATAACCGCGCCCGCAAGGTCCGCACCCTCATCAAACGTGATTTCGAGCAGGTTTTTGATGACGGCGTAGACGCAATCCTGACGCCCGCAACGCCATCCGCTGCCTTCGGTCTGGGCGAAATGAATGATGCCGATCCGGTCAAGATGTATCTCAATGACGTGTTCACCGTGACCGTGAACCTGGCGGGCTTGCCCGGCATCTCTGTTCCGGCAGGTCTGGACAAGCAGGGTCTTCCGCTTGGCCTGCAATTGATCGGTCAACCATGGAAAGAGGCAGACCTGTTGGCTCAGGCTGAAGTTCTGGAAAGAGCCGCAGGTTTCAGCGCAAAACCGTCCCGTTGGTGGTAAGCTGACCGGGTATTTGGAGGGACTGACATGAGATTGAAACTGATCGCACTTGCCGGGCTGGCGCTGGCTGCCTGTGAGCCGATCCCGAATTCCGGCGCGCCCATGGATTCCATGTCGCCCAACGCGCAGAACGCCCGCAATCAGGAACTGCAGCAGCCGATCGCCGACACACCCGCAGATACCGGTGCACCGCTCAGCGCGCTCGATTCGTCGGTGGTATCCTCCTACGAGGACGACGTTCCGGCCGGTGTGGAAAGCGGCGACGATCTAGGTTTCGAGAACGAAGTCACCACGACGTCCTTGCCGACAACCGATGCGCCCGAACCATCCGTCGTCCCGGAACCCATGGTCGTGCCCGAAAACGACGTCACGCCCGAGCCGGCTCTTGATCCAACGCCAGTTCCTTCAGGGGACACATCGGAAGCAGGCCCCGCCACGGGGGGTTACCAGCGCGACTTCGTGTCCGAGGCGCGCACCTCGATGGCCTGTGAGCGTTACGCATCGACAGCGCAGGCGCAAGCCGCGTTCGAGGCCGCGGGTGGGCCGCAAGCCGACCCTCAAGGGCTGGACCCCGACGGTGACGGTCGTGCCTGCCTGCCCGTGCCGGAGCGGTGATCCCAAACCCGATCTGGCACGAATCGCCCAATCACGGCGAACGGCGGGGCGGAACGACACCCACCTTGATCGTTCTGCACTACACAGCCATGCGCAGCGCGGAGGCCGCGTTGCGGCGGCTGTGTGACCCCGACTATGAGGTTTCAAGCCATTACCTGATCGGTCGTTGCGGTCGGACCTGGCAGCTGGTGTCGGAAGAGCGCCGCGCCTGGCACGCTGGTCATAGCCATTGGGCGGGCGCGCCGGATGTGAATTCCCGCTCCATAGGTATAGAGTTGGACAATGATGGCAGGAGCCCCTTCACTGAGCCGCTGATGCGTTCTCTGGAAGCTCTGATGCCTGGTATCATGCAGCGCTGGAACATCAAACCCGAGAGCGTTATCGCCCATTCGGATTGCGCTCCTGTGCGAAAGTGTGATCCGGGGCGCCGGTTCGACTGGAAGCGACTCGCGCATCAGGGGCTGAGTGTCTGGCCAGGGCTGGATGCGGCCGCCGGTGAGGCAGGCCCAGCACGGTTTCGGGCTGATGCAATCCGTTTCGGTTACCCGGATGAAGAGCCCTCGCTGGTTTTAGATGCGTTCCGCCAGCGGTTCCAACCCTGGGCCGACGGGCCGCTCAAGACGGCAGACGTTGCCGCCATGGCCGATCTTGCTGCACGTTATCCCGTTGACCGCGACGCAAACGAAGCCTAAGTCCGCCTGCGTGCGGATAGCCGGATGATCGCGGCAGGGCGACCTGTCGAGGAAAGTCCGGACTCCATGAAGCAACGGTGCCGGGTAACGCCCGGCCGGGGAAACCCGAGGGAAAGCGCCACAGAGAACAAACCGCCAGACGGATAGGTTGGTCTTTACCGATACCTCCGAAGGCAAGGGTGAAACGGTGGGGTAAGAGCCCACCGCGGGACTGGCAACAGGACCGGCACGGCAAGCCCCACCGGGAGCAATGCCAAATAGGGACCTCGTGCGGTGATCCGCAGGGCGGCTTCAGCCCAGAGGTCCGGGTTGGCAGCTAGAGCGCGTCGGCAACGGCGGGCCCAGATGAATGATCATCCACGACCTTGTGTCGGGACAGAATCCGGCTTACAGGCTATCCGCACATATCCAACACGGCCCGACTGCGAAAACCCTGCGTTACCGGTTGACTCGGACGCCGGGATGGCTAAAAGGCGGGCTTCAAGCATTTCACGGGTGGATGTCCGCCCGGTTGAGGAGTCTGAAAATGGCGAAGCCGACCACAATCAAGATCCGCCTGAACTCGACCGCGGGCACGGGTCACTTCTACGTGACAAAGAAGAACGCCCGTACCATGACCGAGAAGATGACGGTTCGCAAATACGACCCTGTTGCTCGCAAGCATGTCGAGTACAAGGAAGGCAAGATCAAGTAATCTTGCCGCGGGATCTTCCGCATAGAAAAACGCGCCAGAACTTCTGGCGCGTTTTTTTTGTGTCCGAGTATCTGTGCGAAGTTGCGTGATGCGGCGGAGTCTTGTCGAGCCGCCGCATAGACCTTGATCAGGCGCGTTCGGCGTATTCCATCGTTTCGGTGTTCACGATGATGTCTTCGTCCTGGCCAACGAAGGGCGGCACCATGACCTTGACGCCATTGTCCAGAACGGCGGGCTTGAAGCTGTTCGCGGCGGTTTGCCCCTTCACAACTGGCTCCGTCTCCACAACCTTGCACGTTACCTTCTGCGGCAGGGTGGCGTTCAGCGCTTCGGATTCGTAGAATTCCACGACAATGGTCATACCATCTTGCAGAAACGGACGGCGTTCGCCCAAAAGTTCGGCGGGCAGTTCGATCTGGTCGTAGGTCTCTGTGTCCATGAAGACGAGCATGCCGTCATTTTCGAACAGGAATTGCTGGTCTTTCTGTTCGAGACGCACACGTTCCACCTTGTCGGCAGACCGGAAACGTTCGTTCAGCTTCGACCCGTTACGCAGGTTGCGCAGTTCGACTTGCGCAAAGGCGCCACCCTTGCCGGGCTTGACGTGATCGACTTTGACGGCGGCCCAAAGACCGCCATTATGTTCCAGGACATTGCCCGGACGAATTTCGTTACCGTTGATTTTAGGCATTTCTGTAGTAGCCCGATGCTTGATCCAAGAACTGGCGCACCTATATCGGGGCCATTGGATACTGGCAAGAGATGAGCATATCGACGCACCCTGCAAATGCAGGCATGCAGTGGGCGCATATGTGGTATGTCTTTAGCCGTATATCGAATCATGCTGATAATGTCGTATTGCGCGTTACTCCCGAAGTTACAAGAGCAATAAGAAAAGGACTGGATGATGGCTGAATTTGTCGACGGCACTGCCTTTAATCATGAACAAGGCAATCGTGCTCGGAAATTGTTCGCTGCTGTGGTGCTGGCTGCACTTGATGACGCCATCGCCGATGATAAAAAATATGGCAACGGCCCGGAGCAAATCGCGCGTTGGGCGCGATCTCGCGACGGTCGCGAGGTGCTGAGCTGTGCCGGGATCGACCCGAATGAACGTGTTGTGTCTGGTCTGATGGAATTCGTCAGCAAGGGTGTGCGCACGTCTGTTGCTCTGTCTCGGGAGGAAAGTGAACGTCGTAGCCAACAGGCTGAAGCTGCATAACGCAGCGATCCTTCTGTATCGAAAAAGCGCGCCCCTTGAGGCGCGTTTTTCATTTGTTACGATGAGTGGTGATGCCGAGCCGTTGCAGCTCCTCGTGAAGGATGTGCCGCACCAGTTCGCGCAGTTGAGTGTCGTTCAGCGCGGACAAATCCAGTTCTTCTGCTGTTTCAGGCACAGGTGGAATTGGTGCCTGCTGTTCAATGTCGTCGAGCGTGATGCGTGAGAACTGCATCAGCGGGGTCTCCCCGTCCGGCAGCGATAGGCCGTCCTCTGCGCTGATGTCCGCGCGTTGGCTGACGTTCAGAACCAGGGGCTCGGTATCTTTGCCGGCGATAACAAGACGCCGGACTTCTTCTAGCAGAGTTTCGACTTTATCGGATGGGGCCATGCGCAGCACACAATCACTGGTTGTGTAGTCAGGCTAGCAGCACCCGCAGAACGAAGCAATCATTCTGCGGGGCGGGTTAATCAATTGGATCAGTACTTGCCGATGCTTTGCAGGACACGATCAAGGCGGATGCCTTGTTCGCTGCCAATTGCCGGAGCGTTGCGCACGGAATTGTAATAAGCAGACGGATCATAGGCCGTAACCGGCAGGTTAAGATAATCGACCGTCAACTGCCCCATTGCGGCGAGCAGAGAGTAGTAGGCGATGTATTCCTGTGCGGTTGCGTCGATGCGGTCGGCACGAGCGTTCAGCAATTCCTGTTCGGCATTCAGCACGTCCAGCGTGGTGCGTGAGCCCAGCGTGGCTTCTTCCCGGGTACCGTCAAAGGCGATCTGTGCGGCTTCGATCTGACGGCCCGTAGCTTCCAGCGTTGCGCGGGCGACCTCGGCATTGGCCCAAGCAACCCCCAAACGTTCTGCAATACTGGACGATGTTTGAAGCAGGTTGGCGCGGTTCTGGTCACGCTGCGCGCGGGCTTGGCGGAAGACGGAATTCAGCGCGCCACCGCGATAGATCGGTCCGCCGAAACTGATACCGGCACGGGCGCTGGGTTCCAGGTTTCCATCGCTGGACTGCTGGTCCGAATAGCCGACCGATGCGCTGGCAGACAGCGATGGCATGACGGCTGCTTCGGCGCGAGACATATTCAACTCCGCCACCGTGACGAGGTGTTGCGCTTCAAGAATTCTGGGATGCGTACGCAACGCGACGGTGCGGGCTTCGGCTTCCGTTGCCGGCACGCGGGGCAGGGCTGGCGGGGGGGCAAGGTCGCCGGGGTAGCGTCCAACAGCGAGACGATAGTTTTCGCGAGCGACTTCCAAATCGCCTTCCGCCGAACTCAGATTGGCTTCGGCGAGCGCCAAGCGCGACTGCGCCTGTGCAACATCGGTACGCGTAACCTCACCGACTTCGAAACGGTCTTGTGCGGCACGTACTTCTTCCTGAAGGACGCGAACGTTGCTTTGGCCAAGATTGACGAATTCAAGCGCCCGACGCACGGACATATAGGCTGCAACTGCGTCCAGAAAAACCGATTGCTCCTGTGCGATCAGCGACTCGCGCGCCGACAGGACTGATTCCTTGGCGGCTTCGATTGCAACCCGGTTACGTCCAAACTCGTAGATCGTCAGATCCGAGGTTAGCTCCAGCGTATTGTACGCGACTGTATTGTCGTTATCGAAATCTTGCTGAAATTGACGTGAAACGCCGTAATCGAGCGTGGGACGCAAAACCGCGACAGCTTGCGCGACATCTTCATCCGCTGCGCGCAGCACGGCACGGTTCTGTTCCAAAAGGTGACTGTTGTTATACGCCGATACCAACGCGTCGGTCAGGGTCTCCGAGATTGCCTGCGTCGCTGTGATGGCAACCAGCGCGGTTGCCAGAATTCGGGTCTTCGTCAGGGAAGGTCGTCTCGTCATCGTCTCACTGCTCCTGCCTGCGCTGGCGTTACTATACCTTATCTACAGCGCAAATTCTGTTTCTTTTCCGAAGCCGTCGAGCACTGGCGCGCTGGCATTGAACTCGTATCGCCATGTGATCTGTCCATCGATCTTGTGGCCGATCCGAACGACGCCCAACTCGTTTTCGGCGAACACAGCTGCAACGCGGCCGCCTTCCTTGAGTTGGTCAGATAGCGCGTCCGGGAATCGTTCAATAGCTCCTTCAACCATGATCGCATCATATGGGCCGTGTTTTGGGGCGCCTTCAAAGAGCGGGGCGTTGATAACCGCCGCGTTGTCGACGCCTTGCTCTCCGAGCGTTGTTTCGGCTTCGTTTGCGAGTTGCGCGTCCACCTCGAGCGCGACCACCGCTTCGACGATATGCGCTATGACGGCGGTTGAATAACCCAGCCCGCATCCGAGATCCAACACAAGCTCATCCCCGCGCAGGTTCAGCCCGTTGAGCATCTTCGAGAAAGTGCGCGGTTCCAACAGGTACCGACCATTCCCGAGCGGCATATTCTCTCCGAGATAGGCCGTTTCTTGTTTTTCGGCAGGAACATAGACCTCGCGGGGGATATTCAGCATCGCTTCGATGATCGGAAACTGTGTGACATCGGACGGACGGACCTGCGTATCGACCATGGTTACGCGGCGGCTGGCAAAGTCGGGCATAGGACTAAACTCATTCGTCTAGTTTCGTTGACAGAGCAATGGCACAACTGGCCCGATTGGGCAATACACGAGCCGTTAGGAAAGCATCTTGCGTGTCTGCACCGCATAAGCTAGAGACCGCCATGCACCATTCGAGGCGAGTTGGCGGAGTGGTGACGCAGCGGATTGCAAATCCGTGTACACCGGTTCGATTCCGGTACTCGCCTCCAAATCATCCATGAACCACTTTTCGGTGGGTTTTTCTTACCCCCCAGTATACCAGCCTACCTGCTGGTTCTGCAGTGTTCTCGTCTGTAGATCTTTCCCGTGGCACTAGTTCTGTGCTTATGTCAGCTTCCTATTCCCTTCCGGTTTCGCCTGTAACCTCTATAGATTGTACAGTGACCGGAAAGACGGATATGTCGTCGTCAAATCCCGGGCGCATGTCTTGAAAGCGGAGCAGGATTTCAATCAGAACGTTTTCAGATTTATCCCGGAAGCGGAGATAGTCTTGTGAAGAGTTGGCTGCTATCCAACCACTTCGGTATCGCTGCGACCTCCGAAAACACGCAGACCCCGCCTTCATTCAACCCGAAGCACCATAGAATTCCATGCGGCGTGCTGCGGAGCATTTTCCAATCTCCTTAAAACCGGTATCGCAAGCTCGCAGTCGCTGTCCGTCCTTCGTAGCGGTAGCAGTAACCCGCGCTACAGGTCTGGCCCGTTTCGTCGAAGACGTTCTTGACGTTCACTTGCAGGTGTAACCCTTCAAGGTCCGGGCTTCGAAAGTCATAGGAGAGGGCTAGATCGGCAAATACGAAATCGTCGTTCTTGAACGTATTTTCGTCGTCGCCCCAGCTTTCGCCGATATATCGTAAACCACCGCCGAAGCCGAACCCGGCCAGCGGCCCACGTTGCGGTTCGTAGAACGCCCAGATAGATCCTGTATGATGAGGCGTGGCGGACAATTGATTGCCCTTGGTGTCCGTGGCCCCCTTCTCGATTTCTATGTCGAGATAGCTATACGCAGCCGTCATCCTGATGCTGTCGCTGAAGTTTGCAGTGCCCTCTAGTTCGAAGCCACGCGAGCGCAAATCGAACTGGCGTTGCTTGTTGATGCCCGTCGAGGTGTCGAACACCACCCCGTCCCGCTGCTCGATGTCGAAGATGGAGGCGGTGATCAGACTTTCTGTGCCAGGCAGTTGATACTTGATCCCGATTTCCTTCTGCAGACCGATGGTGGGATCGGCGGGACGGCTGAGATCGGAAGTCACGTCGTCATAGACCGCACCCACGTTCGGCGAGAATGAACTCGATAGGTTTGCGAATGGCGTCAAGCCGTTCAGCATCGCGTAGGACACGCCGATGCGACCTGAAAACGCCTCGTCATCCGTGTTGGTCTCCGTCCGGTCGGCGGCAATAGATGTCGTATCAACCCAATCGTAGCGACCGCTGAGGAACAGGGTCCACGACCCGGCTTGCATCTGGTCATGGGCATATACGCCGATCTGTTCCATCTCTTGGCCGCCAGAGTAGGGTGGATCCAACGCGGCGGTTTCCTGGGCAGAGACATAGCCGACCGCCGATGCAGCGTCATAATCCGATGCGGTGTAATCGATCCCCGTGATCAGCGTGTGATCGATAGAACCTGTTGAAAACCTGTACTCTGCCAGGGTGTCCACGGTGAAGACTTCCATGTCTTCGGTATAGTGGCCCCAGTAGCGTGCGAGATCAGTGCCAGCCGGGTAGTAGCCGCTGTATTCTAGGTCCGCATCGACATAGGAATAGCGCAGGTTTTGGCGCAGTGTGATGTCCTCGGACAGATCGTGTTCTACTTCGTATCCGATGCGGTATTGGGTCTGGTCGAAATCGTTATAGTCCGGGTCGCCCTGGTACAGGTCGGACGCCTCGCCATAGCTCGGGTTATAATACGAGGCAGTTCCACCGACCGTCGATTGAGCGTATTCGCCCAACAATGTGACGCGGGTGCGGTCGGTTAATTCGTACGTCAAGGCAGGTGCGAGCAATGCCAGATCGTCGGAATATCCGTCCAGGGGAGTATCCGCATCCCGCAACACACCGGTCAGCCGATACTTCAGCCGCCCATTTTCAGTCGCCGGGCCAGTAAAATCAAACGCAGCTTCGGCGCGATTTTCCGTCCCGCCCGTGAGGACTACTTCGCGAAATGTCTCTTCTTTTGGTCTTTTTGAAACGGTGTTGACCAGCCCCCCCGGACCGCTAACCCCGTAAAGTGATGATGCTGGGCCTTTAAGTATGGACACGGCCTCGAATGTGTACGGATCGTTGCGATACCATGCTGACGGGCCATTGACTTGCCGTAGTCCATCGCGGAACAGGCCCGTATAATAAGCTGGGAAACCCCGTAGGTAGAATGCGTCATAGCGGCTGTCAAAAGCGAAGTTGCCAACTGAAACACCCGATGAATACCCCAGTGTCTCCAGAAGTGTACGGGGCTCCTGATCCTCGACCTGGTCCTGGGTGACGACGCCGATCGACTGAGGAATAGTTGCGATTTGCGAATCGACCTTTGTCGCCTGCCGACCAGATTCGGCAACATATCCGTCTTGCAGCAGGGTCGCGTCGCTTTCAGATTCGATTACGATCGGGTTCAGCACGATAACGTCCGTGTTCTGTGCATGAACCGCCGTTCCCGACCCGACGGCGACCGCGATTGCAACTCTCGCCAATGTCATCCTGATAAAATCCCTCTGCTTTTCCACCATCTCCCACGTCAAATTCTAAATGGCAAACGAAAATTGTCAGGAAATGCGTGCCCTCGACCCTGACGGTTACTGGATCGAGCTTGTTGCGCCGGGGCGCATGCGGGCGCTTGTTGGTGCGCATCGGGTGGTGTGATGTCGGACGGGCGGGTCTGCGGCCCGCCCCTTGCGATCAGTTGGCCGCGCCTGCCTGTGGGATCGGGAACAGCACGTCATAGGCCCAGTTAAAGACGAAGGCGTAGATCAGGTAGAAGAACGCGAAGGACGCATCCATCAGAAGCGCTTCGATCAGCGGGATCTGCAGATACCAGGCGATGAAGGGCAGCAGCACCAGAAGCAGGCCGATCTCGAAGACCAGCGCGTGGCCGACCCGGATGGCGGGTGTCTTGCGCACATCTCCGCGCAGCCGCAACATCGCGTGGTCGAAGCCCAGATTGTAGATGTAGTTCCATGCCGTCGCGATCGTCGCGCTGACCACGGCGACCACGCCTATCTCGTGCATGGGGGTCCCGAAGATCCAGGCCCCCATCGGCGTGACGATCAGCAATCCGATGATCTCGAAAGAAATGGCGTGACGGATCCGGTCTTTTGTCTTGCGCATGGCAATCCCCAATGTCTCTCGGGTCGTCCCGAACATCGATCCCGCATCGGGGGAGGTCGTCCTCTCTTTCAGGCAAGGTAGTCGTTTGGGTGCGGGGTTCAAGGTGTTTGGGCCGCCTCGACGCCTCGACAAGATGCGTATAAACCGGCAAAAGCGGCATCTTTCGGCCAGGACGCATTGAAATGCGCCCCGTCAGGCGTGATATGCGATGCTCAAAACGGAGTTTTCAATGACAGATCGGCAGCCCCCCGGAAGGCGGCCTTCGCTTTCGATGCCGATCATCCGTATTGCCGCGGACCTGAACGGGACCGGCACCCTGACCGTGGGCAATCTGCTTGCGGCATTGGGGGAGCGGTCCTTCGGCTGGGCGATCGTTCTGTTCTCGCTGCTGACGCTGCTGCCCCTGCCGCCCGGGTCTTCGCTGATCACCGGGCTGCCCGCGCTGCTGGCCACCATCCAGATGGCGCTGGGATTTCACTATGTGCGCCTGCCCGGCCGTTTGGCGCGGATCCGGATCAAGCATGACACCCTGCGCCGCACGCTGCTGCGCCTGCGTCCCATCACCCGCCGGCTGGAACGCATCCTGTCGCCCCGTTACGGTCGCATGTTCTCGGCCAGGCTGGAACAACCCCTCGGCATCATGCTGTTCATCATCAGCGTCGCGCTGTTCCTGCCCGTGCCGCTGAGCGGCTGGTTCCCGGCGATTTCGCTGTTCATCGTGGGCGTCGGGCTGATCGAGCGCGACGGGCTGGTCGTCATCCTCGGCCTGGTATCGGGCACCATCGCGGTGCTGCTGACGCTGATCCTGATCCTGTCTTTTGCCAGCGGTGCCGAAGGGTTGATCCGGTAGCCGGACAGAACGCGCACCCGAAAGGGAGCGTTTCTCGAAGGGTTCAGCTGCCTGGAAAATAAAGGCGGCGACCCCAGGGAGGAGGAAGGGGCCGCCGCGTATTTCCAAGGCTCAGGGAGGAGGAGAGCCTTAGGAAACGATGTGGCGCATCGCTGCGCCGTTGTCCCTTATCTGCCATTCGCCGCACCGCAGAACAACGCACAGTTATGCAAACCAGCTTTGGCCACAGCGCATAGCAGGAAATCAACCACCCGGACGCCCCCCTGACGATGTGGCGCTGTCATTGGGCAGGCGGCCTTGCGGTTGCTGCGGGCATAAATCCGCAAAAAATTATCTTGGGCGCGGGTATGGAGCTTCCTGAAGGCGCACAAGATTTGCCTGCAAAGATAGTTTGGGTAGATCGCCTACTGCCCGAAGCTAGGTGACTTTCGGACTTCGACAGTCATTCCCATTGTAAATGCCCATTGTAAATGGCCAGTATACTGGCTCCGAACGTAAAGAGTCCTCGTTTTAGAGCATCATTGCCTGCAGTTGCTTTGTCGCTTACCCTTCGTAATGGTTTCAGGCTTCTATAGGTAAAATGGTCATCGTGGAGCCTGACAGGATGACGTCGCACGGGTGGAAACTAGATGACGAACAATGCATTGAACCCTAAGAGTTTTACGCCCCAGGATCAGGTAGACATTCTTCGCGAACGGATGGGGCAGGCGATCATCGGGCAACGGGACGTGATCGAACGGTTGCTCATCGGCCTTCTGGCGAATGGGAACCTACTGGTTGAAGGTCTGCCGGGCCTTGCGAAGACGCGGGCGATCAAGGCATTGGCGAAAAACCTGCAATGTGATTTCAGTCGAATTCAGTTTACGCCCGACCTGCTGCCCTCCGACGTGACCGGAACAGAGGTCTACTACCAGACCGACAGCGGATCGGAGTTCCGGTTCGAGCCGGGGCCCATCTTTGCCAACATCGTTCTAGCCGATGAAATCAACCGCGCCCCTGCCAAGGTACAGGCTGCGCTGTTGGAAGCGATGGAAGAACGTCAGGTCACGGTGGCAGGCAAAACCCACAAGATGCCCCCGCTCTTCATGGTCATGGCCACCCAGAATCCCATCGAACAGGAAGGAACTTATCCGCTGCCCGAGGCGCAGATGGACCGTTTTCTGATGCATGTTAGCATTGCCTATCCGCCGGTCGAGGACGAGGTGGAGGTGATCCGTTTGGTCCGTGGCGAAGAGATTGCGGCAAATGCACCGCCCGCGGAAGCCGGATCTGCATCAAAGCCCACAACTGTCTCGCAAGATGCTATTTTTGCAGCGCGCCATGAAATTGGGGCGATTCATGTGTCGGACGCGATGGAGCGCTATATGGCCGACTTGGTCAATGCGACGCGCGTGCCGGAATCATTTGGGAATGATCTGCAACGTTGGATCGAGGTCGGTGCCAGCCCGCGCGCATCGCTGGCGCTTGATCGCTGTGGTCGAACGCATGCGTGGCTTGCTGGCCGGGACTATGTCGATCCGGAAGACATCCGTGCGATTGCGCCGGATGTCATGCGGCACAGGCTTGGGCTGAGCTACGAGGCACAGGGCGAAGGTGTATCGGCTGACACGGCCGTTGCGGAAATCCTGCGTCAGGTGGCGCTGCCATAGGAGATGCTATGCGCGATACCGCCGCACGAACCCGAACCGGAACCCTGCGACCAGTGGAAACGCCGGAGACAGATCCACGTATCCACGTCACGCTTGACCATCTTCGGTCGTTGGAGGGGCGTGCGCGAAGCTTGAGTTTTATGCCGCGCCAGCCCGCGCGTTCCGTGCTGAACGGGCGTCACGCGTCGCGGTTGCGTGGGCGCGGGCTGAACTTTGAAGAACTACGGGATTATATGCCGGGCGACGATGTGCGTTCGATCGACTGGAAGGTCACGGCGCGGACGGGCAGCCCGCATGTGCGAGTGATGACCGAAGAACGCGACCGCCCTGCCTTCATCGTCGTTGATCAACGCATGTCCATGTTTTTTGGATCACAGTTGAACATGAAATCCGTCACTGCCGCAGAAGCGGCGGGTCTGGCGGCGTTTCGGATTCTTGATCAAGGGGACCGCGTGGGCGGGATCGTGGTCGGCGATGACAGTATCGCGGAAATCCGTCCGCAGCGCAGTCGCAGGACGCTCAACCGTTTCTTGACTGCGCTGGCAGATGCGAATGCGGCACTGCGTGCGGACGCGCCAACGGTGAAGCCGGTTCATCTGTCGACGGTCTTGCGCCATGTGGCGCGGATCGCACCGCGTAATCATCTCATCATCGTTCTCAGTGACTTTGCGGGCGCGGATGACGACACTCATCGCATCGTGTCGGCGATTGCGAGACGTAACGACCTGGTGTTGTGTCTTGTGTCCGACCCGTTGGCTGCGGATTTTCCGGAAGGGATGCGACTGGTTGTTTCAGATGGTCAGCTGCAGGCCGAGATCGACACGGGAACCGCTTCCGCAAGGCGAGACCTGCATGATTTTGTCACGGGACGGCTAGCGACGATCCTTGATTGGCAGCGGACCTTGGGTGTGCCGGTCTTGCCGCTTTCGTCCGGCGAGGAAACCTTGCCTCAAATGCGGCGCTTGATGGGCTTGGGGCCGCGATGACCGTGTTAGCACAAGCCGCACCCCAGTCGCAGGATGTGCCCGATGCGGCGCGGGAGAACCTGGTCGATCTGATTCAGCGGCTTAGCGAGCCCCCGGAACCGGCCCCGATTGCCATGACACCGCAAACGCCCGGGTGGTTGGTCTTGGGCGGCTTCTTTTTGGTGCTTGTTTCGTGGCTACTCTGGCGATGGTTAGACCTCCGACGCCGCAATGCCTATCGCCGCGCGGCGCTTGCGGAGTTGGAGCGCGCAAAGTCCGACCCCGCGCAGATAGCGGAAATTCTGCGCCGCACTGCGCTTGCGGCATATCCTCGTGAGCAGGTTGCCGGGCTTTCAGGTTCCCCTTGGTTGGAGTTTCTCGACAATTGCGGGGCAGGGGTGCTTTTCGGCGAAACGGTCGGGCAGGAACTTCTGGTCGCCCCCTATCGTAAAGATGCGCCGGCGTCGGTTGACCTTTTCAATGCCGCTGAGCAATGGGTTCGCAAACATCGTGTCGAAAAGGGTAGTCCGTCACGCGCGCGCTTTCGCAGACGTCAGGAGGCCGTGACATGATCAGCTTTGCCGGGCTGTGGGCATTCCTTCTGTTGCCGCTGCCTTGGCTGGTCTGGCGGTTTACGCCGCCGCATCGCGAGAAGGTTCCCGCGCTGCGCTTCCCGTTCTTTCGGCATATCGCGGACGCAGCGGGGGTCGAGGCGCGTGCTGGTGCCGTGGTGCTGTCTCGCCGCCGCATCCAGACGATTGCCGCCTGCCTGATATGGGTGTTGCTCGTGCTTGCCCTGGCACGGCCGGAGCGTGTCGGTCAGCCCGTTGAGGAGACGCAAGCAGCCCGCGATGTGGTACTGGCAATTGACATCTCCGGATCGATGGATGCGCGGGATTTCGCGACCCCTGGTGATGATCGCGTCCAGCGTCTCGCTGGCGTCCGCCAGGTGGTGAAGAGTTTCGTGGAGGGACGCGACGGAGATCGGATGGCGCTGATCGTTTTCGGATCGGCGGCGTACCTGCAAACTCCCCTGACGGATGATCTGGACACCATTCTCGAACTGCTCGACCGGACAGAAGTTGGCATGGCAGGCCCTCACACCGCGCTGGGGGACGCGATCGGGTTGTCGATCCGCACCTTCGAGAGTAGCGATATCGACCAGCGACTTTTGATCCTTCTGTCCGATGGCAGTGATACTGCGAGCCGGATGAGCCCACTCAACGCTGCGTCCATAGCCGCGCAGAGGGATGTCGAAATCTACGCGATTGGCGTGGGCGACCCAAACGCCACGGGTGAAGATCGCGTGGATCTGACCACCTTGCAGGACATCGCGGCGCAGACTGGCGGGCAGTATTTCTATGCGGAGGACGAGGATACGCTGCAAGGTGTCTATGACCGGATTGACGAACTGGCACCACGCAAGGTCGAAACGCTTTCTTTCCGACCTCGGCAATCGCTGTCATGGATGCCGCTAGGGTTCGCAGGTTTGCTTGGTTTTGCAACTGTTGCGTTCCTGCGTTTTGGAACGCGCCGTTCACATATCCTTTGGAGGGCTGAGGAATGACGTCCTTGTTTCTCTTCTTCGAGGCGTTTCATTTTCTGCGTCCGTTTTGGCTGCTCCTGGTGCCTGCGGTGCTGACGCTGTGGTGGATGATCCGACGGGCTGAAACGCGCCGAGACGTTCCCAACGACGGTATCGCCCCGCATCTTAGAGCGGCGCTGATCTTAGGTGCGAAGGACAGAAGAAGGAGTCTGCCCATCGATGGTGTGACACTGGGGGTCATCCTGTGTGCGCTTGGTGCGGCTGGTCCCACATGGTCGCGATTGCCTGATCCCTTCGCCGCGCAGTCTGCACCTGTTGTCGTCGTCCTGAAGGTCACCGATACGATGGAGGAGGACGATGTCGCCCCGTCACGGCTGGAGCGCGGCAAGCAGAAGATACGTGACTTTCTGGACTTGCGGGCCGGTGCGCGCACCGCACTCGTGGCCTATGCTGGCACCGCACATGTCGTCTTGCCCATGACGGAGGATCCCAGCGTGATGCGGCCCTATCTGGAAGGGCTGTCACCCGACATCATGCCCCAAAAGGGTGAGGTTGCCGCCGACGCACTTGCGCTTGCGCAGTCGGTTCTGGCCGATGAAGCCGATACGGGCGGGGTATTGATTGTCACTGACGGCATTGATCCGGCGGATGTGGACACCCTGAATGCCACCGGGTCCGGCGTGGCGGTTCTGTCCATGTTACCTGAAGGTGTGCGTGATCGTGGGCTAGATGCGTTGTCGATTCCGTTGGTGGAAGTTACCCCCGATGGTGGCGACCTTCGTCGTCTGGACGGGCTGCTCAACGCGGCGTATCGACGGGCGGCGCTTGAGAACACCGAGCAGCCTTGGCTTGACCGCGCTTACTGGCTGGCATGGCCTGCCGCGCTGATCGTCCTGCTGTGGTTCCGTCGCGGCTGGACGATGCGCTGGCTTGTTCTGGCGACGCTGGCATACGGTGCGGCCGCCCCGAACCCCTCCCGTGCCGATGGGGTGGTGGACTGGTTCCTGACGCCCGACCAGCAAGGGCAAATCGCATTCAACCGCCGGAATTTCGTGGATGCGTCGGAGTTGTTCGAAGACCCGTTGTGGCGCGGCTATGCGCTGTATCGGTCTGGGCAGTACGAGGACTCGATAGAGGTTCTGGCTCGGCTTGATACCGCCCAAGCGTCCTTCATTCAGGGGATGGCGCAAATCAAATCCCGTTCCTACCGCGATGCCGTTCGCAGTTTCCAGACCACGCTTACCCGCGATCCCGATTATCCCGGGGCCGCAGACAATCTGAAGCTCGCAGAGCAAATCGTCGACTACGTGGAGGAGGCACGCGAGCAGTCGGACACGGGTGACGACGGTATCGGAGCGGATGAGGTCGTATTCGACAACGAGGCCAACAGGGGCGTGGATAGCCAGGTGGAGGTCCCGCAAGATGGCGGCGACGCCCCTCTGACTACCGAGCAGTGGATGAACACCGTGGATACGCAGACCTCCGACTTCTTGCGCATCCGGTTCGCCTTGGAAGCGGTTCAGGCATCGGCGTCGGATGCGGGACAGCCACAGGCGCAACCCGACGATATCGAGCCGGATACGACAGCGGAGGAAGCCGCGCAATGAACCGTCTGATTGGATTCATGGCCCTTGTCGCAGTTGCCTTGTTCAGCCCGGTTGCGCATGCGCAGGACGCCGAGGATAACCAAGCCAGCGCACCGGTCTTGCAGGTGACTTTCGATGAGACTGAGGCCGTCCCCGGCCAATCGCTTAGCCTGCGTTTGACAGTCCTGGTGCCCACCTTCATGCCGGAGCCGCCTATCTGGCCGACGATGGAAATACCCAATGTGTTGGTGCGCCTGCCAGAGGGATCAACCGGGCCGACTTCTGATCGGGTAGGCAGTGAAACATGGTCGGGCGTGACGCGTCACTATCGAATTTCTCCCATGGTTCCCGGAAGTTTCAGCATCCCCCCGCAAGATCTGGTCGTGACCTGGAGCGACCCGGAAACGAACGAGCCCATAAAGACCACCGTTCAGACCGGTGAAATCGCCTTTACAGGGGTTGTGCCAGAAGGTGCCGAAGGGCTGAACCCGTTCATCGCAGCGCAGGATCTGAGGTTGCAGCAGCAGGTCGTAGGCGATCCGCAAAGCATGACGCCGGGTGGCACCTTGAAGCGCATCGTGACCGCGCATGTAGACGGTGTGCCGCCAATGTTCGTGCCGCAACTTATTGTGCCACAGGATTTAACCGGTCTGGCAAGCTATCCGGATGAACCCTCGGTTGATGAGACGGATGATCGCGGCGTTCCCGGTGGTACTCGCACCGAAAGCGTGACCTATGTCGCTGAAAGTGGTGGCGGTGGAGTGATCCTGGATGTTTCGATTGATTGGTACAACACCGACACCGGGAACATCGAAACCGCGGTTGCTGAAGGGTTCGAAATCAAGGTGGACGGTCCGCCGGCAATGCTTGTGAAGGATCGGGACTGGCGGCTGATCGCACTGATTGTTGTGGCGGGTTTGGTCGGATTGATTATTCTGTTGCTGCTTGGCCGTCGCTTGATGAGACCTATCCGAAGGTGGCACGATGCGCGGCACGCAAACTATCTCGCTTCGGAACGATTTGCGTGGAAAGAACTGCGTCAGGTGATCGGCGAGCGGTCCTACGTGGGTCTCTTTCCGGCCTTAGACAGTTGGGCCGATCGAATGGACGGGGGGCGATCCACGCGTAAAGCCCGAGGTGCGGCAAGCGATTTACGCGTTGGGCGCTGGTCGCTATGGCCAGCAAGCACCGGACACAGCGGAGTTGCAGCATTGGAAGCGGCTCGAGGTGGCACTGTCCGATGCGCGGTCCGAGAACACAGGCAAGGCTGTCGATCAGGCGCTGCCGCCGCTAAATCCCGTCCACTAGAACGCCTCGGTCAAAATCGTCTTCACCCGGCTTTGTAATGCTGGGACGACGTCCCTGTCGAACCAGGGGTTGGCTTTCAGCCATCTAGTGTTGCGCCATGATGGGTGCGGCAGCAGGAAGGTTTCGGGTGCGTGCTTGCGCCACGTTCTGACAGCCTCCGTGACCGAACATCGAAGCCCCGTGTGACGGCGAATGGCGTATCCTCCGACGATGACGCGCAGCTTCACAACGCCGATGTCGTGCAAGCAATCCGCATGCCACGTGTCCCAGCAAATCGGCGGCGGTGGCAGGTCGCTGCCTTTCGCGGAATAGCCGGGGAAGCAAAAGCTCGTAGGCAGGATTGAAACCAGATCGCGGTCGTAGAACTGGGCCGCATCCATGCCTAGCCACGTTCGCAGACGATCGCCCGATCGGTCATGAAACGGGATGCCCTTCTGATGCACCTGCATGCCCGGTGCCTGCCCTGCGATCAGAATGGGTGTCTTCGCACGAAACCAGACGACCGGTCTGGGGCGATGCTGTGTGGCCGTCGCGGCAAAACGATCGCTGCAGATGCGGCACCGGGCGATCCGGTTCTGGAGCTTGGATGTGTCGGTCATGCTGCGGAACTTACGCATGCCCGGCAGTTCTGGCCATAGGGCATGTCTTGCCCTCAGAGCACGACATGACTAGGGGGAGGGCATCCACAAGCCCGACCCAAGGCCGCAACGATGAACGACATGACCGAGATGACAGTGCTGGATCAGGCCCATGCCGCGATGGATGCCGCACCGGAAGATGACCGTGCGCGCCTTCGATTCTATGAACGTGTCGCTGATTCAGAGCTGTTCCTGCTGTTGGAAGGCGAAGCCGAAGGGGACAATGTTGAGCCACGCCTGTTTCCGGTCGAGGATGGCCAATTCGCGTTGGCCTTTGATCGGGTCGAGCGGCTGCTTACCTTCACGGGCCAAACGGCGGCCTATGTCGCGCTTTCTGGGCGGGTACTGGCGGGGCTGCTTGCGGAGCAGGGCATCGGTCTAGGCTTGAACCTTGGTGTCGCCCCGTCAAGCTTTCTGATGCCGGCCGATGCATTGAAATGGCTGGTGGAGATGACCGAACTGGCACCGCAGTCGGATCAACGCAAGCCGGTTGAGCTGTCCGCCCCGAGCACGATCCCGGAAGATTTTCTGCGCTCTCTGGATGCGAAACTCGCACTGATGCAAGGCTATGCGAGTGAGGCGCTGTTGGTTTCGGTCCGCTATGATGACGGCGAAAAGGGGCATCTACTTGGCATTGTCGGCGCGTTGCCTGAAGCGCACGACGCGCTTGCTTCTGCTGTGGGCGAGACACTGCGCTTCAGTGGTATCGACGCTGCGAATCTCGACGTGGCATTCTTCGACGCCAACACCGAAATGGTAAGTCGTCTGCGCGCCGTGGGTCTGCGCTTCGATATCCCCGAACCCGAGCGAGCGAAGGTCACGATCCATAGGGCACCGGGAAGCGATCCGGACAAGCCGCCGAAACTACGTTAACGCGGTTTGTGGATGTGGGCGCTTTGGATGAGACCGAAGCCCACCATCAAGACCATCATCGCGGAGCCACCGTAAGACACAAGAGGAAGGGGCACACCCACGACCGGGGCAAGCCCCATTACCATTGACATATTCACCGCGAAGAACAGGAAGAACGTCGCGGAAAGACCGAGCGTCAGAAGCGAACTGAACCTGTCGCGATTGTTGTAAGCCGAGATCGCGCAGAACAGCAGGATCAGCATATAGAGCAGCAGCAGCGCTGTTGCGCCGGTGAAGCCGAATTCCTCGGCCAGTGTCGTGAAGATGAAATCGGTGTGCTTCTCGGGCAGGAAGTTAAGGCGGCTTTGCGTGCCTTGCATGAAGCCGCGTCCCGTCCATCCGCCAGACCCCAGTGCAATTTTGGACTGGGTGATGTGATACCCTGCGCCCAACGGGTCGTTAGCAGGGTCGAGGAACGTGTCGATCCGGCGGAACTGGTAGTCCTTCAGCAGTTGCCAGTCAGTCCCTCGAGAGCTCAGCACCAAGCTGACAGCGCTGACAGCGAGCCCGATGACGATTGCGAAGTAGATCCAGTGGACACCAGCGAGAAACATCATGATGCCCCCACCCGTTAGCAGCAAGATGGCGGTCCCCAAGTCCGGTTGTTTAATCGTCAACAGCGTAGGCAACAGGATCAGGATTACCGGGATCAAAACCCAGAAGGGATGCGATGTGCGGCGCAGATCGAGCCAGTCGTAATAAGCGGCGAGCATCATCACGAGTGCGATCTTCATCAATTCAGAAGGCTGCAGCTGCAAGAAGCCCAGGTCAATCCAGCGTTGTGCGCCCATGCCGACTTCGCCGATGAATTCCACCGCGACCAGCAGAACCAGCGACACCAAATACGCGAGCCCAGCCATGTTGCGCCAGAACCAGATGGGCACCAGCGCGATGCCCAGCATAACGGCGAAGCCGAAGGCAAAGCGTTCCATCTGCGGCTCGGCCCAAGGTTGGAACGACCCGCCGGCGACGGAATAGAGCATCAGGAAGCCGATCGAAGCAACGGCGCAGATGAGTATCAAAACCGGCCAGTTGAAGAACAGCAGTTTGCGAAAACCGCTTGGGACGGTTTTGACCGTGTATTCAAGATAGCTCATGCGCGGCTCCGAGGGGCCGTGTCGGGTTGATCGGTCGGGCGCAGGTCCATGGCTTCGTGAACTTCTCGCGCCTTCTCGCGTTGGCTTTCTGGATAGGCGTCCAGCGGAGGCACCTCGCCATACATGGCACGCAGTAGAATATCGCGCGCGATCGGCCCTGCAACGGAAGACCCGCCGCCACCGTGTTCCACGATAACCGACACAGCATAGCGCGGTGCATCATAAGGCGCATATGCCACGAATAATGCATGGTCGCGGCGATTCCAGGGCAGGTCTTCGTTTCGGAAAACACCTCTTGCACGCTCGGCTGCCGTGATGTTGCGAACCTGGCTTGTACCGGATTTCCCGGCGATCTTCATCGTGTCTTCGATTACCCGTAAGCTGTATCCTGTACCACGCCGCTCGTTGCAGACAGCGAACATACCCTTGCGAACGGCGGCCAGATGCATCGGGTGGACGTCGAGCGGGCCCTCATCCACGACTTGCTGTTCGACTCCGTCAATGGACTTGACCAGCCTCGGGCTGAGCATCCGCCCGCTCGCGAGACGGCTTGTCATCACCGAAAGCTGCAAAGGCGTGGCGAGCACGAACCCCTGACCGATGGACGCGTTCAGAGTGTCCCCGATGACCCAACTTGCGCTGCGGCTCTCTTGTTTCCACGCATGGTTCGGGGCGATGCCTTCGGCCACTGCAGACATGGGCAAATCATAACGGATACCGACGCCAAGTTTCTTGGCCATCTCCGAGATGCGGTCGATTCCAACGCGTTGCGCCACATCGTAGTAATAGACGTCACAGGACTGCTTCAGGCTTTCATGCAGGTTCATGTGCCCGTGTCCGCCGCCGCGCCAGCAATGGAAGCGCCTGTTGCCCGATTTCAGAAAGCCGGGGCAGTAGACGGTCTCGCCAAGCGAGACGACACCGGCCTCCAAAGCCGCCAGGGCCGTGATCATCTTGAAGGTCGAGCCGGGTGGATACATCCCTTGCACTGACTTGTTCGCCAGCGGGCGGTAAACGTTGCTGGTCAGAGTGCGGTAATCCGCGCTGGAAATTCCGCGAACAAACAGATTGGGGTCAAAGGATGGACTCGAACCGATGGCAACCAGATCGCCATTGGTGACATCGGTCACCACCGCGGACGCGCTTTCCCCTCCAAGCCGTGCCTGAACGTAGTTCTGCAAACCACTGTCGACGGTAAGCTGCAAGTTGCTGCCAGGGGTGCCCTCGGTGCGGGACAGTTCGCGCATTACGCGCCCGACCGCATTGACTTCTATCTGCGAATTCCCGGCTTTGCCGCGTAGCGTTTGTTCCATCTTGGACTCTACGCCGGTCTTGCCGATCTGGAACTTCGGGATCTGAAGCAACGGGTCCTGATCGTCCAATTGCGCCAGATCGTAGTCGCTGACCGGTCCGACATAGCCCACGACATGCGCGAAATCGTCCTTCAGCGGGTAGCTGCGGGAAAGGCCGACCTCCGGATGTACGCCGGGTAGCGCGGGACCGTTGACTGCCACGCGGGACAACTCGTCCCATGTCAGGCGATCGGCAACGGTTACGGGAACAAAGGCGCTAAGCCGTTCGGTCTCATTGATCGTGCGGGTGATGTCTTCGTCGCTGATCTGGACAATTTCTTTCAGCTTCTCGAGGATACGCGCCACATCGCCTGCATCCTCGCGCACGATCACGATCCGGTAGTTCGGGTCGTTCGCTGCCAGTTGCCGCCCGTTGCGATCAAAGATCAGACCGCGGGCAGGAGATAGCAGCCGGACATTGATCCGGTTTTCCTCGGCCAACATGCGGAACTGATCGGATTGCTGGATTTGCATGGAATACATTCGCCAGCCCAGCACTGAGGCAAACGCTACCTGCACGCCTCCTACGACCAAACCGCGCCGCGTAATGTGCCTTGAACTGATCGCTGAATCCTGTTGGATGCGTTTCATGCGCGTAGCCCTCTGATCCGACCGTAGCGCGGCTTGAGCCTGCGTATGCCTATGACATAATGGCTGAGAGCCAGTGTGAAAGGATAGGCCAGCACTGTCACGGGAACGACTGCTATTGTCCGCCAGTATGAAGGATGCTGGATAAAGAGCAACGCTTGCGCCAGCCAATTTGCCGTGACCACCGACAGGACCAGTCCCGTTATCAGGGCGATCTCGACCGTGAACGGGACGGGCCGGGGTGCGGGGTTGCGCGATCTTAGCAACGTACAGATTGCGGTGACAATGAGCGCGTTCAGGCCGGGAGGCCGATACAGGAAGAAGTCTGACAGAAGGAACATGACTGTGATCAGCCATGCGGGAAGATAATCTGGTCGTCGAAGCATCCATGCCAGCGTCAGACAAAGCATGATCTCAGGCGCTGGAAGATTGGGGAGCATCGGAGGCAGAGGTAACAAACGCACAAACAGCGCGCACCCACACAGCCCAACATAGATCAGCCCATGAACAACGCGATCAAGGAGGCGGTTGTCAGCCATCTGCCTTGGCCTCCGGTTGCGGCAGGAAGGGGCCGAACATTTCTCGTGGCGGTTCTGGGTCGGGCCAGCCGACCAGCCCGCCGTTCTCGTCGATCCGTTCCTGGCCACGGTGGCGCAGAACGCGCAGGAATTCCAGTCTTTCATAGTCCGCAGCGAGGTGAACGCGAAGCCGCCGGTCTGCTCCTTGAGCAACCTGTCCGATCAGCAAGTCTGCGGGAAACACATCGCCATCGCCCGAGGTGATGACTCGATCACCCGGTCGCACGTCGTCACTACTTTCAATGAAGTCGATCAACGGAAAGTTACTGTTGTCGCCGATCAACATCGCCTTCTGGCCCGATGGCTGGATGGTGACGGGCACGGCAGACGCTGGATCGTTCAGCAGGATCACACGTGATGTCTCGGTCCCGACACCTGATACACGCCCGACCAAGCCGATGCCGTCGATGGCTGCCCAACCATCTCGGACGCCGTCGCGCGTGCCGATATTCATTAACACCGACTGGCGAAAGGGCGATCCGCTATCGGCCACGACGCGGCCGGTGACATAGGTCAGCTTCGGGTCGAGCCGGACATTGTTCAGGTCCAAAAGCCGTGCGTTCTTCTGTTCCAGTTGAATGGCAGCCTCTTTCCACTCCTTCATCTGCTGGAGTTCACGGCGAAGCTGCTGATTCTGTTCGTAAATGTTTCTGTAAGACTGGAAATCCCCGACCATACGCATGAAGCTGCTGACGGGCACCAACGCCCATTCGAATTTGGGCAGCGTGGCGTCGATCAACTCGGTCCGTATTCGCTCCACACGCGGGTTGTCGATCCGCCAAACCAGAAGTAGTGACAGAAGTGCGAACATGATCAGGCCAAGTACGACCCGCCGGATCAACCGGTACTGATCGCTAATCTTGTCTGAATCCTGATGTGCCACTGCCGCTTCTCCGGGTCAGGTTGAACGGATCCCGACCGGGTTCGAGAGACGATGCAATGGCCCGGCGGAATTCTTAGCTGTCGTAGTCTATCACATGCCGGAGCTGTGCTTCATACTCCAGTGCCTTGCCTGTGCCCATCGCAACACAGTTGAGCGATTCATCCGCGACTGAAATCGCAAGACCGGTCTGCTCGCGCAGCGCGAGATCCAGATCACCAAGCAGGGCTCCGCCTCCCGTCAGCATGACCCCACGATCCACGATATCGGCCGCGAGATCCGGCGGCGTAGCTTCCAGTGCAGACATCACCGCCTCGCAGATCTGCTGGACCGGTTCGGACAGGGCCTCGGCTACTTGTGCCTGGCTTATCTCGGTCTCTTTCGGGACGCCGTTCAGCAGGTCTCGGCCACGGATTTGCATCGACGTGCCTCGCCCGTCATCGGGCATGCGCGCCGTGCCGATAGCGGTTTTGACGCGCTCCGCCGTGGATTCCCCGATCAACAGGTTATGCTGGCGACGCAAATAGTTCACGATGGCTTCGTCCATGCGGTCACCACCGACGCGGACGGAGCGGGCATAGACGATGTCACCCAGCGACAGAATGGCCACTTCCGTCGTACCGCCACCGATATCGACAACCATATTGCCAGTCGGGTCGGTGATCGGCATGCCTGCACCGATCGCGGCGGCAATCGGTTCGGCAATCAAGCCCGCGCGGCGCGCACCGGCAGACAGAACCGATTGACGAATGGCGCGCTTTTCAACGGGTGTCGCACCATGCGGCACACAGACGATGATCTTGGGCTTGGAAAACGTCGTCCGCTTGTGAACCTTGCGGATGAAATGCTTGATCATTTCTTCGGCGACATCGAAATCGGCAATCACGCCTTCGCGCATCGGACGAATGGCTTGGATGGAACCGGGTGTACGGCCGAGCATCAGCTTCGCGTCCTCGCCAACAGCAAGAACTTTTTTCACCCCATCTTTGACGTGGTAAGCGACGACGGACGGTTCGTTTAGAATAACACCCTTGCCTTTGACATAGACGAGCGTGTTCGCCGTGCCCAAGTCAATAGCCATGTCGGACGAAAACAAGCCGGCGAAAAGACGCATGTGACGGAATTCCTGTTGTGCCTCAAATTCAAATGCCCTGCGAGTCGATCCGCAGGTTGCAGGTCGTTATAGGACTCCATCTCTATGTGTGAAAGGGTTTCGGTAACCTGAATCAGCATGAAACCGCCAAGTGACGTGACTTCCCTGCGCAAGATTGATGCGCAGGGAAGCAGCTGGAACTGTCAGACCGTCGCGTCCTTGTAGCTGACGGCCTTGGTATCTTCGCCCGCACCGGAATTCTGGCGACGCACCAACAGGCGGTTCAGTGCAGCGACATAGGCCTTGGCAGACGCGACCACGGTATCCGTGTCGGCCGCTTGACCGGTGGCGATGTTGCCGTTTTCTTCCATGCGAACGCTGACGGTCGCCTGCGCGTCTGTACCTTCGGTCACCGCATGCACTTGGTAGAGTTGCAGTTTCGCTTCATGTGGGAACAATGCTGTCACCGCGTTGAAGGTTGCGTCGACCGGGCCATCACCCTGGGCCGTGACGCGCTTCTCGTTGCCATCGATACTCAGGATCAGATCGGCCGATTGCGGTGCTTCCGTGCCGCAGATCACACGAAGGAATTTCACTTGAATTCGGTCGTTCGCCGCGTCCAGAGAGCTTTCACGCATCAGCGCCAGCAGGTCGTCCTCATAGACTTCCTTCTTGCGGTCTGCGAGAGCCTTGAACCGGACGAAGACGTCCTTCAGTTGGTTATCACCCAGCTCGAAACCCAATTCGTTCAGCTTGGCCCGCAACGCGGCGCGACCCGAGTGCTTGCCCAGCACCAGATTGGTTTCGGACAGGCCCACATCTTCGGGGCGCATGATCTCGAACGTCTCGGCGTTCTTCAGCATCCCGTCCTGGTGGATACCCGATTCATGCGCGAAGGCGTTCTTGCCCACGATCGCCTTGTTGTACTGCACGGGAAAACCCGACACCGTTGCAACACGGCGGCTGATATTCATGATCTTGCGGCTGTCGATACCAGTCGTGAAGGGCATGATGTCGTTGCGGACCTTCATGGCCATCACGACTTCTTCCAGCGCCGTGTTGCCCGCGCGTTCGCCCAGCCCGTTGATCGTGCATTCGATCTGGCGTGCGCCGGCCTCGACTGCGGCCAGTGAGTTTGCGGTCGCCATGCCCAGATCGTTGTGGCAATGTGTGGCGAACACGATCTCATCGGCACCGGGGACCGTTTCGATCAGCCGCCGGATCAGGTCGGCGCTTTCGCGTGGGGCTGTGTAGCCCACGGTGTCGGGAATATTGATTGTTGTCGCACCGGCCTTGATCGCGATCTCGATCACGCGGCACAGATAGTCCCATTCGGTGCGCGTCGCATCCATCGGTGACCACTGCACGTTGTCGCACAAGTTGCGTGCATGGGTCACGGTGTCATGGATGCGGTCGGCCATCTCGTCCTGATTCAGGTTCGGGATGGCGCGGTGCAGCGGCGACGTGCCGATGAAAGTATGAATGCGGGGGCGTTCGGCATTGCGCACGGCTTCCCAGCAACGGTCTATGTCCTTGAAATTGGCACGGGCAAGGCCACAAATAACGGCGTTCTTCGAGCGGTCTGCGATCTCGCTGACGGCTTTGAAATCGCCTTCGGAGGCAATGGGGAAGCCCGCTTCGATGATGTCGACGCCCATGTCGTCGAGCATCTCGGCGATTTCCATCTTTTCGGCATGGGACATGGTCGCGCCGGGGCTTTGTTCGCCATCGCGCAGGGTCGTGTCAAAAATCAGGACGCGGTTCTCAGCTGTCTGTGTCATTGGGGTCGTTCCTGTGATCTTAGCCATTTGTCGTCAGAAAATCGGCGCGAAGGCATACCCCTGAGCGGTCGCGCCGGACGGCACGCTCAGAGGCGGCTAAGTAGAAGTAGAACGCAAAGCGCAGCATCGCCCGTCAGGGCGTTGGCTGTCGGCATATGTTGGTTGCGTTCCATGGCAGCGTTTATACAGGCAGCTTCGCAAAAGAAAACCCGCAAAAGACGGAAGATCGTTTCGCTGCGCTATTCACCGGCGGGCGCATCCTCGGAGACGTTTTCTTCGTCCTGCACGGGTTCTTCTGGTGCAGACTCGGCGCTTTCATCGATCGCGCCATCTTTCCAGATACCGCTTAGCGATTCGCCCGTCGCATAGCTCAGCGTGCCTTGCCCGTGGCGTTTGCCTTCCTTGAAGCTGCCTTCATAGACAGCGCCGTTCTCGTAGGTGGCTTTGCCCTCACCGGTGATCTGACCGTCCACCCAGTTGCCGGCGTAGGTCAGCTGTTCTGGAATGGTGATCGTGCCTTGTCCGTTGAACAGGTCTTCGGCGAAATTTCCGTCATACACTGTGCCGTTCGGGTAGCTTGCGGTGCCCTGGCCAGTGCGCTTGCCGTTCCGCCAGCCGCCTTCATAGGTGTATCCGTCCGGCGCTGTCAGTTTACCTTGCCCATGCTGCTGGCCGTTGCGGAACATGCCTGCATAGGTCGTGCCGTCCGGGCGTGTACTGGTGCCTTCTCCATCAATCACGCCCCGCGCCCAGTTTCCTTCGTAACTGCTGCCATCAGCATATTCGATCCGGCCTTGTCCATGTGGAAGGTTGGCTTCGAACATGCCGGTATAGGTTGATCCATCGGGGTAGGTCAGCATCCCTTCGCCTTGATGCACACCGTCGGCCCATGCCCCTTCGTAGCTGTAGCCATCCGCGCCAGTGAACTTACCTTGACCATGGCGGTGATCGTTCTTGAAGGTCCCTTCATAGATATCGCCATTGGCGTAGGTCATTTTGCCGTTGCCATCACGTTTTCCGGTGACGAGCGTGCCTTCATAGACATCGCCGTTAACGTAGTTGACTGTGCCGAAACCACTCATCTGGTCGCTGACCCATGCGCCGTCATAGCTGAAACCGTCGGGTATCGTCAGCTTGCCCTGGCCGTTGCGCTGGTCGGCAAGCATCTCGCCTTCGTAGACTGATCCGTCAGGATAGGTGATCTTGGCTTCTCCAGACCTGACGCCATTGTCCCATGCGCCCTCATAGATGTAGCCATCCGCGCTGGTCCAAATGCCCTGACCGTGCCGCTTGTTGTCCTGGAAATCGCCCTCATAGATTGATCCGTCAGCATAGGTTGCGGTGCCTTCGCCGTCCAGCTTACCGTCTATCCAAGAGCCTGAAATTACGGAACCGTCGAGCAAGGCAATCTGGCCCTGACCATCGGGTTTGCCGTTCTGAAACGCGCCCTCATAGACCGACCCGTCCACAAATTTCGCAACGCCTTGCCCGGATCTTTCGCCGTCCACCCACGCGCCATCGTATTCATAGCCGTTGGGCAACGTGAAGCGGCCTTCGCCGTGGGGCTTGCCGCCTTTCATGGTGCCCTCGTAAATGCCACCGTTCGAGAATTGCTGTGTCACGATTTGCCCTGTGCCCTGAGCGAGTGACGGAACCATGCCCGTCAACGTGATGCCAATCGCGAGCGCAAGGGCGGAAATTCCTGTCGAACGGGCGGTGGATGTCATGACTTGAGCCTTTCTCCGGGCGCTGCTCTTGCTCAATGCGTAGTCGATTGCGACGCGGCTGACAATAATTCTGCGTCCCCGCCTTTTCCCCCGGCGAGATGCATTCTACACCGAGCCTGACAATCAGGAGTGCAAGATGCCAGAAACCTTCCGTCTCGCCATCGGCCAGCTCAACCCGATCGTCGGGGACATCGAGGGAAACGCCGCAAAAGCGGTCACCGCGTGGCAATCCGCGAAGGAAATGGGTGCCGATATGATCGGGCTGCCGGAGATGTTTATCACCGGCTACCAAACGCAGGACCTGGTTTTGAAGCCGGCCTTCCACGCCGCAGCGATCCGGCGGATCGAGGAGTTGGCGACCGAGTGCGCGGATGGACCTGCTGTGGGCATTGGCGGGCCGTGGGTCGAGGGGGGAAGCCTATACAACGCCTATTTCGTGCTGCAGGGTGGCGAGGTCGTGGCGCGCGTGCTCAAACACGATCTGCCCAACGGTCAGGTGTTCGACGAGGAGCGGCTGTTCGAAGCCGGCCCCGTCTCCGGACCTTACCGCATCGGTCCGCTCCGCATCGGAACGCCCATCTGCGAGGACGCCTGGGGTCCGGATGTTGCTGAAACGCTTGCCGAGGTCGGCGCGGAGGTGCTGTTCGTTCCCAACGGATCGCCCTATCACCGGAACAAGAACGATCTGCGCAAACATGTGATGGTCGAGCGGGTCATCGAAACCGGGTTGCCGCTGGTCTATCTGAACATGCTGGGTGGCCAGGATGATCAGTATTTCGATGGGGCGAGCTTCGCCTTGAACCCAGGCGGTGAACTGGCTGTGCAACTGCCGTCCTCCACAGAATGTGTCGGGTTGATAGAGATCGGGCAGACTGAGGACGGTTGGCGCGTCAAGCAGGGCGAGCTGGCACCGCTGCCCGGCGAATGGGAGCAGGACTATCGCGCGATGGTCGAAACCCTGCGCGACTATATGCGCAAATCGGGCTTCTCGAAGGTCGTCCTGGGGTTGTCCGGCGGCGTGGATAGCGCACTTGTCGCCGTCATCGCGGCGGATGCGCTCGGGCCTGAGAACGTCCATTGCATCATGCTGCCGTCCGAATACACGTCACGGGAGTCGCTCGACGACGCCGCGAGCGTCGCGAATGCGCTGGGATGCAAGCTGGACACCGTTCCCATCTCGGAGCCTCGCGCGGCGGTGACGAAGGTGCTGGAACCACTGTTTGACGGTCTGGCTCCTGATCTGACCGAGGAAAACATCCAGTCGCGCCTGCGCGGCGTGCTCTTGATGGCGCTGAGCAACAAGCTGGGAGAGATGCTTCTGACGACCGGCAACAAGTCCGAAGTCGCAGTTGGCTACGCGACGATTTATGGCGACATGGCGGGTGGATACAATCCGATCAAGGATCTCTACAAGACGCGGGTGTTCGAGACCTGCCGCTGGCGAAATGTCAATCACCGTCCATGGATGATGGGGCCGGAGGGAGAGGTGATCGCGCCGCGCATCATCGACAAGCCGCCAAGTGCCGAGTTGCGGGAAGATCAGAAGGACGAAGACAGCTTGCCGCCCTACGATCAACTCGACCGCATCCTGGAGATGCTGGTTGATCTGGATTTGTCATTGGCCGAGGTTGTTGCGGAAGGATTTGACGAGGATGTTGTGCGCAAAGTTGAAGGGCTGATCTACACGTCTGAATACAAGCGCTTCCAATCAGCCCCCGGGACGCGATTGACGAAACGTGCCTTCTGGCTGGATCGTCGCTATCCGATCGTGAACAGGTGGCGCGACCGGGGGTAGGCGAACCTGCCCCCGGCAAATGGGCCGACGCTACAGCATGGTCTGGTAGCTTGACGGAACGAAACGGAATCCGTCATCACGCTTGGCTGCATAACCCAAAGCTGGGAATGGCATGTGATAGCCGATGAAGGGGGTGCGCTCTGATGATAGCTGTTCGAGCAGACCGCGCCGAGTTGCTGCGGCCATTTCCTTATCCACGTCGAAGCTGACCTCCCAATCGGGGTATCCCAGTGACCAGACATAGTGGTTCGCCGTGTCGGCGATCAGTGTCAGCTCCTGACCTGCGCTTTCGACGTGGTAGGCCATATGACCGGGCGTATGACCGAATGCTTCGATTGCGGTCATGCCTGACGCGACCTCGCCTCCGCCTTCCAGGAAGGTCATCTTGTCGTTGAGCGGGGCAACCTTGGCCTTGAAGCCGTCATTGTCTTGCTCTGCCCAATAATTGTGTTCGACAGAACCGGTGACGAAACGCGCATTGGGAAAGGTCGGGTCTCCCGCATCGGTCATCAGGCCGCCGATATGGTCGCCATGCATGTGCGTAATCACCACGGTGTCGATCTGATCCGGAGTGTAGCCTGCATCGCCAAGGACGCCGGTGATCCCGTCAGCGTTCAATCCCGTGTCGAAAAGGATGAGTTCAGAACCCGTGTTGACCAGCGTCGGCGTGAAAAAGAACTGTGCCTTGTCATCGGGGATGAAGTTTTCCGTGGAGACCTGGCTAAATTCATCCGGCGATGCATTCAGGCCGAAAATACTATGAGGCTCTTCGCGCGTCGCTGTGCCCGCAAGCAATACGGTCATGGAAAAATCTCCATGGCGGAAGCGCTTGAAGGTGTTCAAGCTTGGTTCCTTGATGTCGGTTGCAGCGCTGGCCATGGTCACGCCTGTCGAGGCGAGCGGAAGCGCGGCTGCGGAAGCAAGAGCTTGTCGGCGGGTAAGCTTGGACATGTTTGTTCTCCCTGTTTCTGGCGGTAGCCTACCACACCGATACGGATATTGCTCCCCATCGGATCACAGCCACCATTGGTCTACACGCGAGATATCTTCATCGTTCCAACCGAAATGATGCGCGACTTCGTGGACGACAATATGGCTAACCAGATCGGCCAATGACACGTTTCCCCTTTCGATCCACTCGTCCAGAATCGCACGGCGAAACAGCCAGATCGTGTCCGGTCCCATCGGCTGATCCATCACCGACTTTTCCGTAAGCGGAATGCCGTCATATAAGCCCGTCAGCGAAAAGGGGTCGTCGATCTTCAACTCCTCGAGCATGCTGTCATCGGCAAGCTCTGCCACTCGCAGGGCAATTTGACGTGCTGCGGGGGCATGGGGTGCAGGGATCGCTTCAATCGCTGCACGTGCCAAGGTGTAGATGTCGTCGGATGAGGGGGCGAGCCCAGTGTCACTTTGATCTGTCATAGCGCAGGATATGGACAAAAGCGGGCGCTTGTGAAAGAGGTCTGCGCCTGAAGGAGCCTGACATGACCACGACGCGTTTTGCCCCGTCCCCGACGGGATACATTCATATTGGCAACCTGCGCACCGCGCTGTTCAACTTCCTGATCGCGCGACAATCGGGGGGCACCTTCATCCTGCGCATCGACGACACGGATCCGGAGCGGTCCAGGGAAGAATATATCGATGCCATCAAGGAAGATCTCGAATGGCTGGGCCTGATATGGGACCGCATCGAGCGTCAGTCCGACCGCCTGGACCGGTACGCCGAGGCCGCTGACAAACTGCGCGACATGGGCCGGTTCTACGAGGCGTTCGAGACGCCGACAGAGCTGGATCTGAAGCGCAAGAAGCAGCTCAACATGGGTAAGCCACCCGTGTATGATCGATCCGCACTGGCTCTGACCGATGAAGAAAAGGCCAAGCTGCGCGAAGGCCGGTCGGGCCACTGGCGATTCCTGCTCAATCACGAGCGCATCGAGTGGCAGGACGGTATTCTCGGTGACATCTCGATCGACGCGGCGAGTGTGTCTGATCCCGTTCTGATCCGCGGCGACGGTCAGGTGCTGTATACGCTCGCCTCTGTTGTGGACGACATTGAGATGGGCGTCACGGATGTCGTGCGCGGCTCCGACCATGTGACCAACACGGCGACGCAGATTCAAATGATCGAAGCGCTTGGCGGCGCGGCACCACGGTTTGCCCACCATTCCCTGTTGACAGGGCCGCAGGGTGAAGCCCTGTCCAAGCGGCTGGGCACCCTTTCGATCCGTGATATGCGTGCAAAGGGAATCGAGCCTATGGCGCTGCTGAGCTTGATGGCTCGGCTCGGATCGTCCGATCCGGTTGAACTGCGTGGTTCGATCGACGAGTTGGTGGACGGTTTCGATATTGCCCATTTCGGATCCGCTCCGACCAAGTTCGATGAGGCAGACCTCGTGCCAATGACCGCCCGTGTCCTTGCGAGCCAGCCCTTTGAAGCGGTGCGTGACCGAGTCTTGGCACAGGGTGTGGCTGCGGATCAGGCCGAACGTTTCTGGCTGGTGATGCGCGATAACATCAACGGAATGAATGACTTGACCGAATGGTGGGCGATTGTATCGGAAGGGGCCGAGATGCAAGTGGACCCTGAAGATGCCGCATTCATTGACGAGGCCATGGCGCTTTTGCCTGAAGGCCCCTTTGACGATACCACATGGAAACTGTGGACCGATGAGGTGAAAGCCAAGACGGGCCGCAAGGGTCGAGGCCTGTTCATGCCGTTGCGCAAGGCCCTGACTGGGCGGGCGCACGGGCCAGACATGGGTGATTTCATGCCCTTGATGCGGGCCCTTCCGCGCAAAGTTTAGGGCGCCTCAGATCGCGTTGTGCAGCTGCCTGACCGGATGAATACCAAGCTCGTGCAGGTGGGCGTCCACCTGCACGGTTTCGTTTTCTGACAGTTTCTGGTGCCGGGGGTATCGCGGCGTGTGCCTGTCATCCAGGACAGGACGATCCCAGTTATCCGTCGAGGCAAAAAACCGTGCGACGCCATCTTCGCCGAAATGGGTCAGAAAGCCTTGAACAACAACATCAAGATAGCTGAGCAAGATGGGGGCAGCGGTGTCACTAAGCTCGATGTCGTCCCGTACCTGATAGACCTGTACGTCCAAGCCGGACACCGACCGGGCCGCGTGCCGTCCGTAGCCGCTTTCGCGCTGGTCGAGCGCGGCCCAATCATTACCGGGTACCTGCGCCGTCATTCCGTCGATCCGTTGGCCTGAAACCGGCCGGACCGAGAGAAGGGCAGGGCCACGCCCGGCAACTCCGCACCATTTGCGCCGCCATCCGTCCAGTGAACAGGGGCGCGTCGCCGGATAGCTGTGCGTGTTGAGATTGACGAGTGAACCATATCCGAAGAAGTAGCTGGCCGGCACGTTTGTGTCCTTTCTTGTTGTGCCCCTGAATATTGACAATCCAATCGGTCTTTAGCAAACCAATCGTCAGGGGGCCGTAGCTCAGTTGGGAGAGCGCGTCGTTCGCAATGACGAGGTCGTCGGTTCGATCCCGATCGGCTCCACCAACTTGGTCTTCATGCGTGGGTTCAGTGCGGCCGGCGCTAGTTATGCAGGTCTCGCGCCCAACTTGTGATGATCGACACGGTGCGTGCGGTTTGGCCCGGGGAAAGCGCGTCGCCTGCAAGAACATGCGCATCCGGGTCGTCGCCTTCGGCCATGACAACCGGCACGATTTCATGTGGGCCGCCCCAATCCGCAGCGAGCTGACGTGTCGTCTTGGGGTCGGCTACCGTGTCCCCTTGTGCGACAAAGAACAAGGCGGGGACGTCGATGGCCTCGACATCCATGGATCTGGCGTAGCGGGAGACCGCCCCCAGCGATGCAAGCGCTTCGGTCGGATAGCGGTTGGTCCAATGCGCGGCGTGGGCGTCGTTGCGCGGCTCGAAGCCCCGTTCTTCACCGACCAGCCAAGGACCCCATATGCGTGCGCCGGGCCATTCGATACTGGCGCCCGCGATACCCTTCAGGCGAAAACCGGGGGAAAGCATGACAACTCCTGCAAGGTCGTCCGGGGACTGCTGGGCACCGATTGCAGTCAAGGCACCCCCCATCGAGGTGCCAATGAGGATCACCCGCTCGCCGATGCGTCGACCGATGGCGATAGCCTCTGACAGATCGTCAATCCAGTCGTTGGGAAGCGCCTTGCCCAGTTCATCGCTGTCGACGCCGTGACCTGTAAGCCGGGACAGGTACAGATTTGCGCCAAGGTTCTCGGCGATCTGCTGTGGAACGGGCGAAAGCTCTTGCGCGCTGGCGGAGAACCCGTGGAGATAAACGATACTTAAAGGGGTTTGCGCGTCGGTCTGGCCTGCCCAGATGATCTGCTTTTGCGCGCCATCCCTCAGGCCGGGTTGCATGCGTTCTTTCTCGGCGAGCCACGCATCGAGGTTTTCTCCGATGGTGGCGGAATCGATCCTGCGGGTGGGGTCGATCTCTTCCTTCGGGATGATCACCCACAAACTGGAAAGTGCCGCCCCAAGGACGAGAACGGCGAGCAAGAGCCACTTCAGGACGACGAGCATGCCTTTGCCTCCACCCGATCAATCACCTCCTTGATAGAGGTTTCGATCAGGTCAAGGCAATCATTTGATGAGAAACGATGATCTGCGCCGTCTACGAGGATCAGTCGCAGGTCCTGGCCTTCCGCGTGATCCAGCAGGCGCAGAGCCGTGGCGCGGCTGACATCTGCATCGGCGGTACCTTGCAGGAAGCGGACGGGGAATGCCAGCGGCAGTGGGCTGCGTAGAACCAGATGGTTGCGCCCGTCTTCGATCAGGTGCTGCGTGATCACATAGGGCTCGCCATAGTCGCTGGGTAGAAGGACACGACCATTGAGGTCCAATTCCGCTTTCTGGGAATCAGAGAACCCGGCCCACATGCTATCCTCGGTGAAATCGGGTGCGGCTGCTATGGTGACCAAACCTGCGATCTTAGCGCTGATCCGTTGGGTGCATAACAATGAAATCCAGCCACCCATGGATGACCCGACCAGAATTTGTGGCCCGCGGGTCAATCGATTGATGGCTTCAATAGCGTCCTCAGCCCAATCGCCAATGCAGCCTCGGTCGAATGTGCCCTCCGACTGACCATGGCCAGAGTAGTCGAACCGCAAGAAGGCTCGGCCCTCCCGTTTGGCCCAGTCTTCAAGATGAACGGCTTTGGTGCCTTCCATGTCGGACTTGAAGCCGCCGAGGAATACGATGCCGGGGCCAGAACCACCGATGCAATGATAGGCAAGACGGCGCCCTTGCGCTGTCGTCAGAAACTCAGGTGTCATATCGGTCAAGCTGCGTTGGTGGTTTTCCTGGACGCTGGCTGCGATTTGGAATTGGCGTCAATGAACTCCAGCACCAGCGGCCGAATGTTGTTGCGCCAGCTCTTACCCGCGAAAATGCCGTAATGCCCAGCACCCGGTTCCAAGTGACTGGCCTTCTTGCTGTCCGGCAGACCTGTCAGAAGGTCAAGCGCGGCAAGGCACTGGCCCGGCGCGCTGATGTCGTCCCGCTCGCCTTCCACGATTTTCACGGCAACATTGGTGATCTTGCCTATGTCCACATGCTCGCCTTTGACCTTGAAGGCATTGCGCGCGACTTCACGGTTCTTGAAGATGCGCTGGACGGTGCTGAGGTAAAACTCGGCGGTCATATCCATCACGGCCAGATATTCGTCGTAGAAGCGGTTATGATGGTCGTGGTCGCTGGCCTCACCCTTTGCGACGCGGAGCATCTGGTCGAAAAAGGCCTTGCCGTGACGCTCGGCGTTCATGGACATGAAGGATGTCAGTTGCAGTAGTCCAGGATAGACCATCCGTCCGGAACCTGCATATTTGAAACCGACCCGCTGGATCGTCATCTCGTGCAGTTGTCCCATGCTCACGCGGTGGCCGAAATCGGTGACCTCGGTCGGCGCGGCGTCAGGGTCGATAGGACCGCCGATCAGTGTCAGGCTGCGCGGTTGCGCGTCAGGATTCTTGTCCGCGAGGTAAGCCGTTGCGGTCAAGGCGAGTGGCGCCGGTTGGCAAACCGCGATCACATGGATGTCGGAACCCAGATGCTCGATGAAATCAGACAGGTAGAGCGAATAGTCCTCTACGTCGAATTTGCCCTTGGATACGGGGATGTCGCGGGCATTGTGCCAGTCGGTAACATAGACCTCGCAGTCGGGCAGCAGGCTGACGACCGTGGACCGCATGAGCGTTGCGTAGTGGCCCGACATCGGCGCGACGAGAAGTACCTTGCGCTTGCGCTCCGCGAGGCCCTGCACATCGAATTTGATCAGGTCGCCGAAAGGGCGTTCGACCAGAACCCGCGTGGCGACCACGTGGTCGCGTCCGTCTTCGCCGACGACGCTTTGGATGCCCCAGTCGGGCTTGGCGACCATCCGCGCAAAACTGCGCTCGGTTACTTCGCCCCAGGCGGCCATCATCTGGAAGGCGGGTGACGGGGCGAGGCCGGTGGCTGGATATGATGCAAATGCACGCGCCGTCGCCCCCAGCCACTGGTTGGTGTTGCGCACGGTTTCCATGAAGTCATATGTGGCCATGTAGCGCATGACATCTCCTGCATTTTATCGCGGAGCCTGAACCGGAACAGAATCGTTGCTTGCCCTTGTGTCAGGCGAGGATAGGCTGGAGGAAACCTATGAGGGAACGGGCGCCATGACAACTGAGGAAGCTACGGAAGGCGCGAAGCTGGACAAGCTGAACGCCAATATCGCGAAAATTGAGGCACTTTCGCAGCGGTTGGTGAACGCGATTGCACAGAGGCGCAGCATTGAACCCAGTCTGCAGGGGCCAGGGCAGGACGTTTTCTGGAAGGCGGCGACGGCATATTGGTCCGAATGGATGCGCAATCCGGCCCAGGTGATCGAGCAACAGGTCGGGTACTGGGGCAAGATGCTTGCGTATTATGTAGAGGCGCAGCAGGCGCTTGGTTCTGGTCAGATCGCCGCGCCGTCGGATGACACGCCGGATGATCCCCGGTTCTCTAACCCGCTTTGGAAGTCGCATCCGTATTTCAACTTCATAAAGCAGAATTACCTGCTGACTTCGGGCGCGATCGAACAGGCGTTGCAATCTCTCGACGGATTGGACGAGGCGGATCAACGGCGGGTGCGGTACTTCACGCGCCAGATGATCGACATGATGTCGCCTACCAATTTCCTTGCCACCAATCCTGACGCGCTGGAAAAGGCGGTCGAGACGGACGGGCAGTCACTTGTCGACGGGTTGGAAAACCTTGTCCGTGACATCGAGGCCAACCAGGGGGAAATTCTGGTGACGCTTGCCGATCCCAACGCGTTCAGGGTCGGCGAGAATCTGGCGACGAGCGAAGGGCAGGTCGTGTTTCGTAACCGCCTGTTCGAGTTGATCCAGTACGCGCCGCGGACGGAAACGGTACATAAAACCCCGTTGGTGATCTTTCCGCCTTGGATCAACAAGTTCTATATTCTGGATCTGCAGGAAAAGAACAGCCTGATCCGCTGGATTGTCGATCAAGGTTACACCCTGTTCGTCGTCAGCTGGGTCAATCCCGACCCGAGTTATCGCGATGTCGGAATGGATCAGTATGTCGAAGAAGGCTATTTGACCGCGATTGACCAGGTGAAGCAGATCACGGGCGAGGATCAGATCAACGCGGTCGGGTATTGCATCGCCGGCACGACACTAAGTCTGGCCCTGGCGTTGATGGAAAAGCGCAAGGACAAGTCCATCCGAGCGGCGACCTTCTTTACCACACTGACTGATTTCTCTGACCAGGGGGAATTCACCGCGTTTCTGGACGATGGTTTCGTGAATGGAATCGAGAAAGAGTCGCTGGCCAAGGGAATTCTCGATTCCTTCTTCATGTCTCGGACGTTTTCGTTTCTCCGGTCGCGCGATCTGGTTTATGGGCCTGCGATCAAGAGCTACATGATGGGGCAGGCGCCTCCCGCCTTCGATCTGCTCTACTGGAATGGCGACGGCACGAACCTGCCGGCCAAGATGGCGGTCGAGTATCTCAGGGGGCTGTGTCAACAGGATCTGCTTGCGACATCGGGGTTCACTATTTGCGGGGAAACGGTCACCAGCAAGCAGGTGAAGGTGCCTGTTTGTGCTATAGCCTGCGAGACAGACCATATTGCCGCCTGGAAAGCCAGTTACAACGGCATCCAGAAATTCGGCAGCCGCAGCAAGACTTTCATTCTGTCACAGTCGGGGCATATCGCCGGGATCGTCAATCCGCCCACAAAGAAAAAATATGGTCATTATATCAACGATAACGTCAAATTGCCGCCAGAGACATGGCAGATCGAGGCGGAGTTCCACCAAGGTTCCTGGTGGCCGCGTTGGGGAGACTGGCTGAAGGCGCGTTCCGGCAAGCAGGTACCGGCCAGGCCGCTGCCTGATTCGCCAGAACGCCAGCTTGGGGCGGCGCCGGGAACATATGTGCTGAAAAAATAGCTTGGCAAATCAGCGGCTTTACGGAAAGGAATGCTGCAGTGCAGAATAATCCTTGATTTGCTGCGGTGCAGCATTTATCTTCATTGGAGAGATGACAGCACGGCGGGAGTTCCCGCACATATTTCAAGGAGACTAGAATGCCTGCTGCCAAGACCAACGACATGACCAAAATGTTTCAAGAAATGATGGGTGCGTTCCCGGTGGACACCAAAGCATTCAAAGATGCGTTCAAAACGCAGGCCACGCTGAACGAGAAACTGTCGAAAGTCGCGATCGACGCGGCCGAGAAATCGACGGAAATCTCCAGCAAGTGGACCAGGGAAACCCTCGGTAAGCTGGGCGATGTCTATGCGGTTAAAGAAGAACCGAGGGACTATACCAAAGCGATCACCGATTTCGCGTCGCTTCAGGCGGAACTGACAGCTGAATCCATGGCTGCTTTCGCTGAAGTTGCGAAGAAGGTCCAAATGGAAACGGTTGAGCTTATGATGGCTGCCGGCAAAGATTTCAGTGAAGATGCGACGGCTGCCGTGAAACAGGCGACGTCGGAAGCGACATCTGCTGCCAAGAAGGCAACATCTGCTGCTGGCCGCTAAAATAACACAGATCTAGGCGCTTATCTTCTCCTCCTCCTCCCTCGTTAAGCGCCAAGATGGGCGAGCCTTAGGCTCGCCCTTTCTTTTTGAAACAACCTCGCCTAGTCTCGGTCTGACACAGTAGGGGGGCACACTGTTGGTTGAGTCGGACAAGCCGCTGTTGATCAAGCGCTACGCTAGTCGGCGCCTTTATAACACGGAAACAAGCGATTACGTTACATTGGAAGATATCGCGGGCTTCATCCGTGATGGGCGGGACGTCCAGATTATCGACTTGAAAAGCGGCGATGATCTGACTCGTCAGTATCTGCTTCAGATCATTGCGGAACATGAAAGCCGCGGCGAAAATGTCCTGCCAATTGGTGTGCTGAACGATTTGGTGCGTAGCTACACCACACAAGCCAATAGCGTCGTGCCGCAGTTTCTTGCCGCATCATTCGAGATGCTCCGCGATAGCCAGTCGAAGATGATGGAGAACTTCTCGACACTCACCAACCCGATGGGCGGTTTTGAGGCGATGCAACGCCAGCAGCAGGCGTTCTTGTCAACTTTGGTGCCCGGTTGGCCGGGTTCTACAACTGCCCCTACACCGGAGCAGCAAGAAAACGAGACGAACGACTCCGATCTTGGAGAGATCAAGAAGCAACTGGCGGCACTACAGGAACAGCTATCGAAAATGGACCACGGAAAGGGATAGTGCGGAGCTACGTGCCGTAGGCGCGACCCTGTCCGGCAAGCAATGCCGCGTCCAGTAATATCCGCGCGATTGCATCCAGTTCGCGCGGTGTCAGTCGTGCCGGCAGGCGCACGTCGCAGGTGCTCAGTAACATATCCCGCGTCTTGGGAAGGTCGTACTTCTCGGGAAGGAAGTTCCAGTTCCAGAAGGCGCGGGCGTTGTTTTCTGACCGACCGAAAATCTGTGCGGGAATACCGCGCACATTTGCTGCGTCCGCGAAGGTAAGCATTTGCGCGTCAGACATCCCGGTCAATGCAAACTGGATTGAGTCGGGCGCTCGCAGCTCTGGCGGCAGCGGCGCGGGAACGGAGAGCCAAGGAGATGTGTTCAGCAAGGCCGCGACATAGTCGTGATTGTGCCGACCGTCCAAGATTCTCCGGTCCAGCTCCTTCAACTGGGGGCGCAGCACCGCGGCTGAGAGGTTGTTCATTCGCATATTGTACAGCGGCAAACAGTTTTGCAGCTTTTCGGCTTCGGCGGCGATCAAATCGTGCTTGCGCCAGTTGTGTTCATAGGCGCCCGACATGATCACGGCACGCGCGATCAACTGCGCGTCATCCGTGACCAGCATCCCACCTTCGCCGCCATTCATCAGCTTATAGGACTGGAAAGAGAAACAACCAATCCGCCCAATCGTGCCGATGTTCTTCTCGTTCCATTTGGTCCCGAGTGAATGGGCGGCGTCTTCAATCACGGGCAGGCCCCGTGTCGCTGCCAACGCCATGATCTGATCCATGTCCGAGGTATGACCACGCATATGGCTGATCAGCACGGCGTCGGCATCGTCAAGTTTGGACGAAAAGTCGTCCATGTCGATCCGAAGGTCCGCTCCGCATTCGACCAAAACGGGAATGCAGCCCGCATGGATGACGGAGGATGGTACAGCCGCGAATGTGAAGGCGGGGACTAGAACGCGCGCACCAAGTGGCAATTCCAGCGCCTTCATTGCCAGAAACAGCGCGGATGAGCACGATGTTACTGCCAATGCGAAGCGGCAGCCCAGACGTTCCGCAAAATCACGCTCCAACAGCGCCACCGGTGATGTCGCTGCTGCATTATAACGAAACAGATCGCCCGATTGCAGGATACGGTCGATTTCGGCGCGGGCCTCTGCGGGGATGGGCTCGGCGCTATAAAGGTCAGGTGCTGCGTCGGTGAAAGGCATTTCTATCGCTTGATCCGCAAAACTGATCCTCATGATCTACTGTGTGGACTGTGACAGTTCCATGCAGCTTTCAAATCTTTTCGCCAATGTCAGACATTGAGCAACAGGTGCTCGCGCTCCCATGGTGAAATCTGTTCGAGGAATTCGTCGTACTCCATCGATTTCACGGTCTCATAAACACGACAGAAGCGTTCGCCGAGAATATCACGGAACGGTTTGGCTTCCTCAAACAGAGCAAGTGCAGCATCCATTCCGCGCGGTAGCTCGCTTTCCCCGTCATATGCATCGCCTGCAAGCATCGCCGTGGGATCTTTCTGATCGTCCAGACCCAGCAGGCCACAGGCGAGCGAAGCGGCGATTCCGAGATAGGGATTGCAGTCCATCCCGGCCAGGCGGTTTTCGACCCTGCGTGCTGCGGGGCTGGAAATCGGTACCCGGATGCCCGTCGTGCGATTGTCCGACCCCCATTCCAGATTGATCGGAGCGGCGTGGTCCTTCACGTAGCGTCGATAGCTGTTCACATAGGGCGCAAGGATCGCGATCGCCGCGGGCAGATGGTTCTGCAACCCTGCGATGAAGTGGAAGAAGGCCGGTGTCGGGTCGCCCGCTTCGTCGGAAAAGATGTTCTTTCCGCTACCCAGATCAACCACCGAATGATGCATGTGCATAGCAGATCCAGGCTCGTTCTCTATCGGTTTGGCCATGAAGGTCGCGAAGCAGTTATGCCGCATTGCCGCTTCCCGGATCAGTCGCTTGAAGAAGAAGACCTCATCCGCAAGCCGAATGGGATCGCCATGGCGTAAATTGATTTCAACCTGTCCGGCACCGCCTTCTTGCGTAATGCCGTCGATTTCCAGGCCCTGCGCTTCGGCGAAGTCGTAGATATCGTCGATCACCGGACCGTATTCGTCCACGGCCGAGATCGAATAGGCCTGACGCGCTGCGGCAGGACGACCGGATCGCCCCATCATCGGTTCGATCGGGTTTGCGGGGTCGATGTTGCGGGCGACGAGGAAGAACTCCATTTCCGGAGCGACAACAGGCGATAGCCCCCGCTTGCGATATTCCTCGACCACGCGTTTCAGTACGTTTCGTGGAGCAAAGGGGATCGGATTGCCGTCGCGGTCATTCGCATCGTGGATCACCTGCAGTGTCCAGTCACCCGTCCAAGGGGCCGCAGTTGCCGTGGAGAAGTCCGGGATCAGGTGCATGTCGGGCTCGGTAAAGCCTTCGTTATCCGGAACATCCGCCCAGCCGCCCGCGATGGTTTGATAAAAGATCGAGTCGGGCAGGTGAAACTTCGACTGATGCGCGAATTTGTTGGCGGGCATGGCCTTGCCGCGCGCGACACCAGAGAGGTCGGATATGATACATTCGACCTCATCCAGACGCCGACCGCTCAGATAGTCTTGTGCAGCCTGCGGTGTATTCTTTAGCCAGTCATACATGATTGGTTACCTGTTGGTTCGTCTATTGCCTGTTCAGCTTTCAGATCCGCGCGAACGCTAGCGGCGCGGGGAATGTCTCACAAGTGAGTTCTCAGCGAAGCAGGTTAGGGCGATAGCGCGTGCGGGGTCGCGAGCCCGCACTCAGATGGCGGTTCAGGTGCCGGTTGATGATACCGAAGATGCCGATCACGACCAATGTCACCAAGACGAAATAGCCCGCGACTATGGGGTAGGCGACGAAGGGGTTGAACGTCTTGTCCGCGAAGTAATTCGCGTAATACAGTGCATCGCCTTGCTGACGCCACGCCGGGAAGCCGGAGAAGAAAACCAGCGTCGTCGCGTGGAACAGGAAAATCGCCTCATTCGTGTAGGCGGGCCAAGCCAGTCGCAACAGGGTGGGCCATGTGATGCGGCGAAACTTGGTCCAGCCGGACATGCCATATGCTTCCGCTGCTTCCAGATCACCTTTCGGGATGGATTGAAGTGCACCATAGAATATCTGCCCGGCATAAGCCGACGTGTTCAGGAACAGCACGATCAGCGCCCCGGCCCAGGCCCGCGTAAGCCAGCCGGTTTGGACGGTGATCTCTACAAAACCCAGATGAATGGGGATGCCGGCCTTCGGGAGCATCACGAAAGCTTCATAGGCCAGAAAGAACTGGATGAAGAGAGGCGAGCCTCGAAACAGGAACACGAACCAGTCGCAAGGCTTGCGTAGGAACGGATTACGACTGCTCTTGCCGACTGCCACAGCGGTCGCCAGAAAAAATCCCGAAAGTAAAGCCAAGGCGCCGAAATAGACATTCCAGAGCAAGCCAGATGCAATTAGCGTAAACTGATCGCACAGGGTGAAGTCGCTGCGTGGAAGAAGGCGCTCGCCGATACCGATGGACCGCAGGGCATAGTGCTGGATGGTTTCGAAACAGCTCATGCTGCGGCTGCCTTTCGCAGTTCTTCACCGCCCAACGTGGCTTGACCGTGGCTCATGCGGCGCATCAGCCGGGCGAAGACCCGCTCGGAAATCGCGGTGAGCAGCAAGTAGAACACGAGCAAACCCATAAAGTAGTAGAGCCGCCAGTCGCCATGCGGATAGGTAAAGGCTGATGTTTTGGCACTGCCAAGCTCGCGCGCCCAGTAAACGATGTCTTCAACGCCCAGAAGGAACAGAAGCGGGGTAGCCTTCACAAGGATTTGCCATAGATTGGACAAGCCGGGCAGGGCGTAAACCCACATCTGCGGTACGACGATTCGCCAGAAACTTTGGCGATGGGTCATGCCATAGGCCTCGGCCGTTTCCACCTGTGATCTCGGAACCGCTCGCATCGCTCCGTAAAGGACACTTGCGGCAAAGGCGCCAAATACTATCGCAAAGGCGATCACCGCCAACAAGAACCCGTAGGTCTCATGTATCCATTGTGGTGAGGTCGATAGCGGCAGCTTGGCCTGGGTGCAGACCACGAAATCGCTGCCCTGACGAACGGGTGCGTCCCAGTCGGGGCATTTCGCGTGATGCCTGAGCCATTCTAGCCCCTGATCCAGTGCAATTGGCACGAACAGGAAGAAGATGATGTCGGGAACACCGCGCACCATCGCGGAGTATGTTTTGCCGAACCAGCGCAATGGCGGAATGTGGGACCTGGCCGCCATCGCGCCGCCGAATCCGAACAACAGAGCCACCGGCGCAGTGATTGCGAGTAGGGCAAGAACCGTCCCAAAGGAGGCGTAAAACGCCAGATGCTTGCCTGTCGTAAGGTAACAGGCAAGCCAAGCGGCTTTCTCGAGCGTTTCTGGTTCGGTGCAGAATGAAAACATGTCCGTATGGAGGCGCGGATGTTCCGCGCCTCGCTTGTCTTAGAACTGGGCCATTCCGGGCAGCCATTCGGCGATCAGGGCATTGAGCGTGCCGTCATCCTTCATGGACTGGATCGCGGCGTCGAACTTCTCCTTCAATTCGCCGTCGGATTCGCGAAGTCCGATGCCGATTCCGCCACCGAGCAGAACGTCTTCGCCGACAAACATCAGGTCGCCACCGGATTCACCTACGATCGGATCGAGGAAGGCTTTGTCGGCCAGAACCGCGTCAGCCTCTCCGTTGCGCACGGCACCAACCGCTTCGTCAGGCGTAGCAAATTCGATCAATGCAGCGCCGCTTTCCGCGACATGGCTGGCTTGGATCGTGCCGGTCTGTGCTGCGACGACACCGCCTTCCAGATCCACATCTTCCATCGCTGCGGCATAGGCCGATGGATCGGGTTGCGTATAGTTCTGGCTGAAATCGATGACCTCGTCACGTTCTTCGGTGATCGACATACCCGCGATGATCGCGTCGTAGTTGCCGGAAACGAGGTTCGGGATGATTGAATCCCAATCGTTGGTGACCCACTCACAGGTCAGTTCAGCGCGTTTGCACAGTTCATCGCCCAGAACCCGCTCGAACCCGTCGACTTCGCCATTGTCATTTATGAAGTTGTACGGAGGGTAAGCGCCTTCCGTTCCAAGACGAACCGTCTGGGCGCTGGCGAAAGTCGCGCCAAGTGTAAGCGCGGCGGTCGCGAGAAGGAGGGTTTTCATCGATATCTCCATTGTTGGACTTTTGCTGGTTGTTTTAGGCTCAGGCCGAAACCGTCGCCGATAGAAACTGTTGTAGCCGTTCCGACTTGGGCGCGCCAAACAATTGCTCGGGCGGGCCTTCTTCTTCTATCAGGCCCTTGTGTAGAAAGACCACGTGATCGGACACGTCGTGCGCCATGCGCATGTCATGGGTGACGATGATCATGGTGCGGCCCTCTGCAGCCAAGTCTTTGATAACTTTTACGACTTCTTGTTCCAACTCGGGGTCGAGCGCCGAGGTCGGTTCATCGAATAGCAATGCCTTTGGCTCCATGGCAAGTGCGCGTGCGATGGCGGCGCGTTGCTGCTGTCCCCCGGACAGTTGCGCGGGATATACGTCGCATTTGTCGCCAATCCCGACTTTGTCCAGCAGACGGCGCGCACGGTCTTCAACCACGGCACGATCCTGCTTCAGAACATGCACCGGCGCTTCCATGACGTTATCTAGAATAGACAGATGCGCCCACAGATTGAACTGCTGAAACACCATCGAAAGATTCGTTCTGACGCGCAGGACCTGTCTGCGATCCGATGGCTGCCGTGAGGGGCCGGAGCCCTTCCATTTGATCGGCTCGCCTTCGAACATGACATCGCCCGACTGGCTGTCCTCAAGCAGGTTGGCGCAGCGCAGAAGTGTGGACTTTCCGGAACCGGACGATCCGATGAGCGACACTACATGCCCGCGGGGTGCGGTCAACGAGACGCCTTTAAGGACCTCCAGATCAGCATAGGATTTGTGAAGATCCCGGATTTCAATGACTGGTGTCGATTTTTCCAAAACGGCGGCCCTATTCACTCTTAGGGACCGATTACGCTGTAAACTGGTCGAAAAAGCAACCGTCTCCATCCCATGACGCTGCGAGATGGGCGGTATTTATGAACGAGTTTCGTGCCAGTTGCTGGAATTTGTTGCCCCTTCGACTCGAAGCCGGGCCAAATTGCTGTCGCGGTCATTCACGCCAAGGAAATGCGCGACCATGCGTAGCAGGGAATCTTCTTCTTCATCGCGCATCCCGTCTGCCAAAACGACGCTCCAAAGTGCTTCGATGACAGCGGTACGTTCTTCATAGGGGACGGCGTCCTTGATAGCGCGCGTGAAGCGCACCGTGTCAGGAGCCTCGCCTTCCAGTGTTTCAGCATCGCTGCGAAGCTTCGTGGCTTCAAAAGGCGACAGGGCATAGCGCGCCGCCAGAATCCGGTCGATGCGGCGTCTTTCTTCCGCAGAGTAGTCGCCGTCGGATCGGGCCACGCGCACCAGTAGCGCGGACATGGCCAGGCTAGCGTCGGTCGGGTCGAGCGATCCGGTGTCTTCGGAAAGAAGGTTCTTCAGCAATCCTGCAAACATAAACTGGACATATGGGATTTCGCGTCAACGGCCAAGGGCCACTTCGCCGCTTCACCAATTCTTGCGCTGTACCACCGATCCGTTAATATTTCCGTAGAGTTAAACTCTAGCGGAGGTGTATCCGTGAAGTGGTCCTTTATATTATGCTTGGCTGTTTTATCGGCCTGTTCCTCGCGCCCTGCGACCAGTGATGCGACCCAATGGTATGGATCAGACGAAACAAGCGCCGGGGCGGACCGGGCGCTGGGTCGCTGCCAAGCGCAGTCTGAACAGGATTACGCCACACTTCTTGCTTACGGCGACCGTGCGAACCAACGACTGCAAAACGCGCGCCTGATGTCCGGGATGACCGAACCTCAAATCCGGACACGGCTGATAAACGGCTGCATGGCCTCTGAAGGATACAGTTTGGTTTGACCGCGCGACTGACCCAGTCAGTGTGTCAGACTAACCGGCTGTTGTCCTTGGCCGCGCGGACGAAATCCTTGAACAGCGGATGCGGATCGAAGGGCTTTGATTTCAGCTCTGGATGGAACTGGACGCCGATGAACCACGGGTGATCCTTGACCTCAACAATCTCAGGCAGACGGCCGTCAGGTGACAGTCCGGAGAAGGTCATACCCTTCTTTTCCAGTTCCTCGCGATACTTGATGTCGACTTCGTAGCGGTGGCGATGGCGCTCCTCGATGGTCGTGGTCCCGTAAACTTCGGCAACCTTCGAGCCCTTGGAGAGACAGGCCGTGTAAGCGCCCAAACGCATGGTTCCACCCTTGTCGTCATCTTGCCTGCGCTCGACACGGTGGTTACCCTGCACCCATTCTTTCAAGTGGTAGACCACGGGCGTAAAACGCTTCTCGCCAGCTTCATGGTCGAATTCTTCGGATCCGGCATTTTTCATGTCCGCGAGGTTTCTAGCGGCTTCGATCACGGCCATCTGCATGCCAAGACAGATGCCCAAATAGGGGATCTTGTGTTCACGGGCGTACTGGGCCGCCTTGATCTTGCCTTCGGTCCCGCGCTCACCGAAGCCGCCCGGAACGAGGATTGCGTGGAAGCCTTCCAGATAGGGGGAGGGATCTTCGCGTTCGAATATCTCCGCATCGATCCATTCGGCTTTCACCTTCACGCGGTTGGCCATACCGCCATGGGTGAGGGCCTCTGCGATGGATTTGTAGGCGTCCTCAAGTTGCGTGTACTTTCCAACAATGGCAACGCGCACCTGACCTTCGGCGCGTTCGATGCGGTCTTGCACATCTTCCCAACGCGAAAGGTTGGGTTGCGGCGCGGGCGAGATGTTGAAGGCATCGAGAACCGCCTGATCCAAGCCTTCGCGATGATAGGCAAGGGGCGCCTGGTAGATCGATTTGAGGTCCTGAGCGGCAATAACTGAATCGGGTCGCACATTGCAAAACAGTGCGAGCTTTTCGCGTTCCTTTTCCGGGATAGGCCCTTCGGAGCGGCAAACCAGAACGTCCGGGGCCAAACCGATGGAGCGCAACTCTTTCACGGAGTGCTGCGTCGGCTTCGTCTTCAATTCACCCGATGCCGCGATATAGGGCAGTAGGGTGAGATGCATGAAAACACACTGGCCGCGCGGGCGATCCTGGCTGAACTGACGGATGGCTTCGAAGAAGGGCAAGCCCTCGATGTCCCCGACGGTGCCGCCGATCTCGCAAAGGCAGAAATCAACCTCGCCTTCACCGATTGCGATGAAATCCTTGATCTCGTTGGTGACGTGGGGAATCACCTGAATTGTCTTGCCGAGGTAATCGCCGCGGCGTTCCTTCTCCAGCACGTTGGAATAGATACGGCCGGACGACACCGAATCGGTTTTTCGCGCCGCGACGCCAGTGAAGCGCTCATAGTGACCAAGGTCGAGGTCGGTTTCCGCGCCGTCGTCGGTGACGAACACCTCGCCGTGCTCGAAAGGCGACATGGTGCCGGGATCGACGTTCAGATACGGGTCCAGCTTGCGCAGTCGCACGGTAAAACCGCGTGCCTGCAAGAGCGCGCCGAGAGCGGCCGAAGCAAGACCTTTACCCAGCGATGAAACAACACCGCCGGTGATAAATACATAACGAGTCATGGGCCGGAGAACCTCCCGCGTGCTAGGTTGTTTGGGCCGCGCTAATCCATCCCGGTCCGCAGCATCACGGGATTAGAGATATAGCGGATTCGATGAGCCGCCGCAACATCCTGTGAACGCTACGACGGCGATTTCTATTTGTGGTGTTTGCCTTACTCGGCGCGCGGCGGGGCCGCAGGCGCGTCGCCAGTCGCGGGTGGCAGAAGATTGCCATCCAGAGAGGGCGTCGAAGGCGCGTCAGGTGCCTGCACCGGCGCTTCAACGCCGATTCGGTCAAGAACAGAGCCGCCGGAGGAATTTTTCGCAGCGATGATCGTCAATGTGATGGAGGTCGCGATGAAAGCGATTGCAAAGGCCCAGGTCAGCTTGCCGAGCGCAGAAATCTGGCCGCGGCCAGTCATTGCGCCAGCGCCGCCGCCACCGCCCATACCGAGCCCGCCACCTTCGGAACGTTGCAGTAGCACGACCCCGATCAGGCAGAGCGCGAGAATGAGGTGAACGATGAGAATGACGTTTTCCATGCGATCCGGCCTTGGCTCCAATGATTTGGGCTAGGTATATCGGGACGGGGTTCGTCGCAACCCCTGTGCGTTCAACATTCTCAGATGCGCCGCCACGTCCACACTTTAAGGTTTTACGCGCGGCGCGCTGCCGTTAAAGAGGGCGCCGGATTTAAGCTAAACGGGGCAACCGATGGCCAATGTCGTAGTTGTAGGCGCTCAATGGGGCGACGAAGGAAAAGGCAAGATCGTTGACTGGCTCAGCGAACGCGCCGATGTGATCGCGCGGTTCCAGGGCGGGCACAACGCGGGCCATACGCTGGTGATCGGTGACAATGTCTATAAGTTGTCGCTGCTGCCATCGGGCATTTTGCGTCAGGGCAAGCTGGGTGTGATTGGTAACGGCGTCGTGCTGGACCCTTGGGCGCTGATCAGCGAGATCGAGAAGATCGAAGCGCAGGGCGTCACCGTCAACACCGAAAACCTCGTGATTGCGGAGAACACACCGTTGATCCTGCCCGTGCATCAGGACCTCGATCAGATCCGTGAAGAGGCCGCGGGCAAGGCCAAGATCGGCACCACCGGGCGCGGTATCGGCCCGGCATATGAAGACAAGGTCGGTCGTCGGACGATCCGCTTGGCGGATCTCGCGGATGAGGCAACCCTTGAGTCCCGCCTCGACCGGCTCCTTGCACACCACAATCCCTTGCGCCGAGGCTTGGGTGTCGACGAAATCGACCGTGACGCGTTGAAAACCAAGCTGCTGGAGATCGCACCCAAGGTCCTGCCTTTCGCGGCCCCGGTGTGGAAGTTGCTCGCTGAGCGCCGCAAGGCCGGTCAGCGCATTCTGTTCGAAGGTGCGCAGGGCGCTCTGCTCGACATTGATTTCGGGACCTACCCGTATGTGACGTCGTCGAACACGCTTGGCGGCATGGCCGCGACGGGGACGGGGCTCGGCCCGAACTCCATCGATTTCGTGCTGGGCATTGTGAAGGCTTATACCACGCGGGTGGGGTCAGGACCGTTCCCGACAGAGTTGGACGACGAAATCGGCAAGCATCTGGCGGATGTGGGCCATGAGAAGGGCACGGTCACCGGTCGCGACCGCCGCTGTGGCTGGTTCGATGCGGTGCTGGTGCGCCAAACCTGCACGACGAGCGGTGTCAAAGGCATTGCGCTGACCAAGCTGGATGTTCTGGACGGGCTGAAAGAATTGAAGATTTGCACGGGCTATGAGCTGGACGGCAAGGTGCTTGATTACCTGCCGACCGCCGCCGATCAGCAGGCGCGCGTGAAGCCGGTCTATGAGACGATGGAAGGCTGGTCGGAAAGCACCGTGGGCGCGCGCAGCTGGGCGGAACTGCCCGCTGCCGCGATCAAGTACGTGCGCCGAATCGAGGAGTTGATCGATTGCCCCGTGGCTCTGCTGTCCACGTCTCCGCAGCGTGACGATACGATCCTCGTCACAGATCCCTTCGCGGATTGAGGGTAGACAGATGACGCTGAGCTACAGGTCGCGCAAACGGTGGTCCCTGATCATTTTGCTGGTTGGGCTGCCGCTTTACATCGTCGCAGCGGTGACTGTGATGAACTGGCTCGGCCGTCCACCCTTCATTGTCGAACTGGCGGTGTATGTCGGGCTCGGCTTCCTGTGGGCGCTGCCGTTCAAATTCGTCTTCCGCGGGGTTGGAAAAGCCGACCCCGAAGCGGCCGAGGATAGCTGAGCATGTCCAGCCCAGGCACCGTGATCGACAGCGATGGAGCGGTGCTGCTGGTGGGCGGCAGTCCTGATCTTTCCGACGTCCTGCCCGGTCTGGCCGCACAAGCGGCCCGAATCGTCGCGGCAGATTCAGGTGCCGAGGCCGTCATCGCGCTCGACCGGACACCCGATGCAGTAATCGGGGATATGGATTCGTTGTCCGACGATGTTGCGTCAAGGCTTCCGACGACCCTGCTGCACCATATTGCCGAACAGGACAGTACTGACTTCGAGAAATGCTTAAGCCGGATCGAAGCCCCTCTGATCCTGGGGGCAGGTTTCACGGGCGGGCGCGTTGACCATACGCTGGCCGCGATGAATGTGCTGGTGCGGTATCCGCAGAAACGATGCGTGCTGGTTGGTCGAGAAGACGCGATCTGCGTCGCGCCTCCCGGCATCGAGCTTGCGTTGCCCAAGAAAACACGCCTGTCGCTTTTCCCGATGGCTGCAGTGACTGGAACGAGCGAGGGGCTGAACTGGCCGATTGACGGATTGCTTTTCGAACCCGCCGCCCAGATCGGAACGTCCAACTTCGTCACCGGCCCTGTCCGTTTGCTCGTCGATCAGCCCGCCATGTTGCTGATTCTGCCGCGTGTCTGCTTGCCTGATTTTCTAGTGGCGCTTGGTACTGCCCCGCGATGGTCGGTCGCATAGCGGCATTTCCCCTCGCAGACAGGCGATCTGTCGCCTATATGGGTTGCGTCTTTAACGGAGCCGCCCATGAGTTTGTCACTTTCGCCCGCCGAAGCAGGGAAATTCGCCGCTGCCCGCCGATCCGTCGATTTCGTCGAAGATGGGATGCGCCTGGGTCTTGGGACAGGGTCAACGGCGGCTTGGATGGTGCGCTGTCTGGCGAAGCGAGCGCGGGATGAACAACTCGACCTGCTATGCGTGCCGACCTCGGAGGCGACTGAACGGCTTGCGCGAGCACTGGGGCTGACCGTCACGACGCTGGACGAGGCCGGGCATCTGGATCTGACGATTGATGGTGCGGATGAGTTTGACCCGTCCTTCAACCTGATCAAAGGTGGGGGCGGTGCGCATCTGCGCGAAAAGATTGTTGCCGCCGCCTCGCAAGAGATGCTGGTCATTACCGATCCAAGCAAGGATGTCGCAGCGCTCGGTGCATTCCCCTTGCCGATAGAGGTGCTGCGGTTTGGACTGGCCTCCACCCGAAGTCAAATCGAGGCGGTGCTGGCCGAGGAGCCCGTTGCCAAGCGCGAGATCAGGTTGCGCGGCGGTAATGACCCGCTGGTGACGGATGAGGGCAATTTCATCATTGACGCGCATCTGGGTCGGATCGACGATCCGGAGGCACTGGCGGTCGCCTTGAACAAGATTCCTGGCGTCGTCGAGAACGGACTGTTCCTCGGCATGTGCCGGACCATTGTCATCGGTCGCGAAGACGGCTCGGTTGAAACCCGGACGCAAGATGGTAGCAAGATCACCGATGTTGATATGGCGGAAGCGGAAACTCTGCCCGGAGGACCAGAATGAGCTTTGATTACGATCTGTTCGTTATTGGCGGTGGTTCAGGCGGTGTGCGGGCGGCGCGTGTTGCGGCGGCCGAAGGCGTGAAGGTAGCGCTGGCCGAAGAAAGCCGGATGGGCGGCACTTGCGTCATTCGTGGCTGTGTGCCGAAGAAGCTGATGGTCTTCGCGTCCAGCTATCGCGACGCGTTTGACGATGCCCGCGCCTATGGTTGGGACGTGAAGAATGGCGACTTCGACTGGCAGACTTTCAAGCCCAAGCTGCACGCCGAACTGGACCGGCTGGAAGGGGTTTATCAGCGGTTGCTCGACGGGTCGGGCGTGACTTGGTTTGGCGAGCGTGCCGTGCTGAAAGACGCGCATACAGTTGAACTTGCTTCGGGCAAATCGATCTCGGCCAAACACATTCTGGTGGCAACAGGTGGTCGACCGTTCGTGCCGGAATTCGAGAATTGTGACTCGGTTATCACTTCGAATGACATCTTCAATCTGGACGACTTGCCGAGGTCCATTCTGATCGTGGGCGGTGGCTACATCGCGTGCGAATTTGCCTGTATCCTCAATGGGATGGGCGTTGAGGTCACACAGTATTACCGGGGCGAACAAATTCTGCGGGGCTTTGACGGAGAAGCGCGCGGTTTGATTGCGGACAAGATGTGCGACAACGGCGTGAAGCTGCATACAGGCACCGATGTCATCGAGCTGGAACAACGCGACGGCGGGGTCTGGGTCAAGGCGACGGACGGCCGCGAGCAGGTTTTTGACAAGGTCATGTATGCGACCGGGCGCGTGCCGAACACCGGCGGGTTGGGGCTGGGAAAGCTGGGTGTGAAACTCAGGCGCAATGGCGCGGTAGCGGTTGACGACTACAGCCAGACCTCAGTTCCGTCGATCTATGCCGTGGGCGATGTGACGGATCGGGTGAACTTAACGCCGGTTGCAATCCGTGAGGGGATGGCGTTCGTAGAGACTGTGTTTAATGGCAACCCGACCAAGCCTGATCACGAGTTGATTCCGAGTGCCGTGTTCACGCAGCCCGAATTTGGCACGATTGGCTTGTCGGAAGAAGAGGCCGCAGAGCAGGGGCCGATCGAGGTCTATTCGACCTCGTTCAAAGCGATGCAGCAGGCGTTTGCCGGACGAGACGACCGCGTTATGATGAAGCTGATCGTCAGCAAGGAAACGCGCAAGGTGCTGGGCTGTCATATCGTCGCGCCAAACGCCGGCGAGATGATCCAGTTGGCGGGAATCGCGGTTAAAATGGGGGCGACGAAGGAAGACTTCGACCGTACTGTCGCTGTTCATCCGACCATGTCGGAAGAATTGGTGACAATGAAATCGCCCGTAAGGACGGCTTGATTTTCAAGCTCGAACAATCATTTCTAGGTCAAAGGTATGGCCGGAGAGACATGAGAAGGAAACTGAATGGCAGGCAATAACGGAGGCCCGTGGGGCGGTGGGGGCCGCAACACGGGAGGGGGTGGAGACGATGGCGACCGCGGTGGTCGTCGCCCCGGCAATGACCCATCGCAAATGCCCGAAATCGACGAGATCGTTCGGAAGGGGCAGGAACAGCTGAAAGTGCTGATGGGTGGTCGTGGTGGCGGACGTTCCGGCGGTGGCTCTGGTGATGGTCCGTCCTTTGGTCGCGGGACCATAGGCTTGATCGTTCTTGCCATTATCGGTGCTTGGCTGTTCGCGTCCTTCTATACGGTAAAACCAGAAGAACGGTCCGTCGAATTGTTCCTTGGTGAGTACAGCTCAACCGGTGAACCCGGCCTGAACTTCGCGCCTTGGCCCGTTGTGACGGCAGAGGTCATTCCGGTAACGCGTGAGAATATCGAAAACATCGGCCTGTCCGGCGGTGGTTCCGACGATGGGCTGATGCTGACAACCGACGCGAACATCGTGGATATTGATTTCCAAGTGGTTTGGAACATCAACGACCCGGGAAAATACCTGTTCAACATTCGTGATCCTGATGTGACCGTTCGTGCTGTATCGGAAGCGGCCATGCGTGAGATCATCGCGCGGTCGGAATTGGCTCCCATCCTGAACCGGGATCGGGGCATCATCGCCGACGGTGCTCATGAGTTGATCCAATCGACGCTTGACGGTTACGAAAGCGGCATCAACGTGGTTCGCGTCAACCTCGACAAGGCCGATCCACCGATGGAAGTGATCGACTCCTTCCGCGAAGTTCAGGCGGCGGAGCAGGAGCGTGACCGCTTGCAGCGTCAGGCCGATGCTTATGCCAACCGTGTTCTGGCCGGCGCTCGTGGTGAAGCCGCACAGCTTCTGGAAGAAGCGGAAGGGTATCGCGCACGCGTCGTAAACGAAGCCGAAGGTGAAGCCAGCCGCTTCTCTGCCGTTCTGGAAGAATATCGCAATGCGCCGGAAGTGACGCGCAAGCGACTTTATCTGGAGACGATGGAAAAGGTGCTGGGTGACGTCGACAAGGTCATCCTCGACGACAGCGCCACCGGAGAGGGGCAGGGTGTCGTACCGTACCTGCCGCTGAACGAGTTGCGCCGGAACACCGGTCAAACGCAATCCACGCAGGGGAACTGAGCCATGAACAAGCTGACATTTCTCATTCCCGTCATTGTTGTCGCAATTGCCGCTTTGCTGTCGTCCATCTTCATCGTGGACGAACGTGAAAAGGCGCTGGTCTTGCAGTTCGGTCAGATCAAGTCTGTGAAAGAAGAACCCGGGCTGGCATTCAAGGTGCCGTTGATCCAGGAAGTGGTGCGGTATGACGACCGTATCCTGTCGCTGGACACGGATGAGATCGAGGTCACCCCGTCCGATGACCGCCGACTGGTTGTCGATGCCTTCGCGCGCTACCGCATCGCCGATGTGGTGCAGTTCCGTCAGGCCGTAGGGATTGGTGGCATTGGTGCTGCCGAGGATCGGTTGATGTCTATTCTTAATGCACAGATCCGGGAGGTTCTGGGTTCGGAGCAAGTGACGTCCGATACTATCCTGTCACCTGATCGCCGCGCATTGGTCGAGCGTATCCGTGACCAGTCTCGGTCATCGGCGCTGGCACTTGGTCTGGATGTAGTCGACGTTCAGTTGAAGCAGACGGCTCTGCCTACGCAAAACCTTGAAGCAACCTTCGCGCGGATGCGAGCCGAGCGCGAACGGGAAGCCGCCGACGAGATTGCGCGTGGTAACGAAGCTGCGCAGCGTGTGCGTGCCCAGGCGGACAGGACAGTTGTGGAACTGACCTCGGATGCCAGCCGTGAAAGCGAAATCGTTCGCGGTGAAGCCGATGCCGCACGTAGCCGCATTTTTGCGGACGCCTATGGTGCCGACGAAGGGTTCTTCGACTTCTACCGTTCGCTGACGGCCTATGAACGTGCATTGAAGGGAGAAAACTCCTCGATGGTTATTTCGCCCGACGGCGAGTTCTTCAACTATCTGAATGGCTCGGGCAACATCGGCGGCGAAGCCCGTCCGTGACGACGGTAATCTGGGCCATAGGTTTGGTTCTTGTTGTAGAGGGGCTGGTGCTTGCGCTGGCCCCTTTGCGTCTGGAAGAGATGCTGCGCAAATTTGCAGAGCTTCCTATCGATACACGCCGTCTGATAGGTTTGGCCACCACTGCGACAGGCGTGGCTTTGCTCTGGATATTCCGTTTGGTAAGTAGTTAAACTTGGGCCGCAAGCTGTAAGATTTGTCACACCACTGTGACGCCCGGCGATCAGTGTTGAGTTGGCAATTCGTAGATGTCGCAACCATATAACAGCACAGCCCTCTTATGGGGTGCTCGTTTAAGCGAATAAGGAGTCGAGCGTGAGTATGTTGAACGCTTCCCCAATACGCGCCACCCGAAATCTTGCGATCGCCGCGTTGCTTGGTGGGTCGATGGTGTTTTCACAGCCACTGCCTCTCGAAGCTCAGGACATTCCGGGTAGCTTTGCCGAACTGGCCGAATCCGTTAGTGATTCCGTCGTTAATATCACCACAACCACGACTGTCAGCACATCGAACAATATCGGTCCGATCGTCCCCGAAGGTTCACCTTTCGAAGACTTCTTCCGCGATTTTCTCGAACGATCGCCTAATGGTGGGCCGAGCCGGCCGCAGCGCAGTTCGGCACTCGGATCGGGGTTCGTGATTTCGGAAGACGGTTTCATCGTAACGAATAATCATGTGATCGACGGTGCCGATGAGATTCAGGTTGAATTCTATTCCGGTGAAACACTACCCGCCGAAGTAATTGGAACCGACCCGACCACTGACATTGCTGTCTTGAAGGTTGAAAGCGACGACCCACTTCCGTTTGTCAAATTCGGAGATAGCGATGTGTCTCGCGTCGGCGATTGGGTTATGGCCATGGGGAACCCGCTTGGTCAGGGGTTCTCCGTATCCGCAGGTATCGTGTCTGCACGGGGCCGCGCTCTGGCTGGTAGCTACGATGACTACATCCAGACCGACGCCGCGATCAACCGGGGTAACTCTGGTGGACCGCTGTTCAACATGGATGGTGATGTTATCGGCGTGAACACTGCGATCCTGTCGCCCAATGGCGGATCCATCGGGATCGGCTTTGCGATGTCTTCGGCGGTGGTGAAACCGGTGGTCGACCAACTCAAGGAGTTTGGCGAAACCCGTCGCGGTTGGTTGGGTGTTCGCATTCAGGATGTTACGGAAGATATCGCGGACGCGATCGGACTGGACTCTGTCGCTGGTGCGCTAATCACGGATGTGCCCGAAGGTCCGGCTGCCGAGGCTGGTCTTAAATCGGGCGATGTGATCATGTCGTTCGATGGGCGCGATGTGGCTGATACGCGCGAATTGGTTCGGGCTGTTGGCAATGCCGAGATCGGCAAATCCGTACGTTTGAAGATCATGCGCGATGGCAAGACAGAAACGGTAATGGTCACGCTCGGTCGTCGTGAAACATCCGAATCCATCCCGGCTTCTGCCCCCTCCAATGAACCAGCCGAGGAAGATCTTCTTGGTATGACTCTCAGCACCGTTACGGATGAACTGCGCGCGCAGCTTCAACTGCCTGACGATGCCAGTGGTCTGGTTGTGATGAATGTCGATGAGATGAGCGACGCTTTCGAGAAGGGGCTCCGTGCTGGCGATGTGATCGTCGAGGCGGGGCAAGAGAAAGTCACGGCTCCGTCGGAACTGGAGACACGCATCGCGGACGCAACGGATGCCGGCCGCAAGTCGCTGCTGCTTCTGGTCCAGCGCGAAGGTGATCCGCGCTTCGTAGCGCTTTCGCTGGAATAAGTGCGGGGGCACTTCGTACCGCATCGGGGCGCTTCGGCGCCCCTTTTGCCGACCCGCACTGGTCAATCGCAGTATCATCGCTTATGTCGCTTCTGATTTGCGCCAAGCAGCGAGAAGCCACGAGGAACGGATGCCCAAAATCACCTATATCGAGCATAACGGAACCGAGCATGTCGTCGATGTCCCTGTCGGGCTGACGGTGATGGAAGGTGCGCGCGACAACGGTATTCCGGGGATCGAGGCCGATTGCGGCGGCGCGTGCGCCTGTTCTACCTGCCACGTTTACGTGGATTCCGCTTGGGTCGAAAAGTTGCCGGCAGTTGATCCGATGGAAGAGGATATGCTCGATTTCGCATTTGAGCCAAGCCCGGAAAGCTCGCGTCTGACCTGCCAGTTGAAGGTCACTGATGATCTGGACGGTCTGATCGTCCGGATGCCCGAAAAACAAATATGATGCCGTTGGCGGCAGGGCTGTTGATGTTGTGGTCCGCGTCTGCGGCCATGGCGGAAAGCATGATCACTGCCGCCGACTATACCGAACCAACGAACCGCTACCCCCATGGTGCGCTGGGTGATGACATCGAGTATGGCGCGCTGCGTCTGAGGATGTCGGACGGGCGGCGCTTTGTGTTGCGTTTGCGCGCCTCGCGCGTGTTCGAGGATACCGCACCGCGGCTAGCCGATTTGGATGGCGATGGGGATGCCGAGGTTGTGGTGGTGGAAGCCGACGCCTCGTACGGTGCTCGGTTGTCGATTTATGACGAGACAGGTCTGGTGGCGGCAACGCCATTCATCGGCCAACGTTTCCGTTGGCTGGCGCCGGTAGGCGTTGAGGATTTCGATCGCGATGGCACGGTAGAGATAGCTTACGTCGATCGCCCGCATCTCGCGCGGCAACTCAATGTCTGGCGCTACACGGGAGAGGGGCTCGAACGGATCGGTGTCATGGATGGGCTGACCAATCATCGTTTCGGAGAGCTAACAATTCGCGGCGGTGTTCGCGATTGCGGGGCGGGCCCTGAAATGGTTGTCGAGGATGCGGCCGGAGAACACGTTGTTTTGGTCACTCTCGGCTCAACCGGATTGACAAGCCGAACAACCCAGCTACCCGCCTCGCCAGAGGGATATCGCGCGGCCCTATCCTGCCAGTGACGCGAATTCCTAGGGGGTAATTTTTCGTTCCCGCAGGATAACGAACAGGATCGACAGAACCGAAAGTGTGGCGCTGCACACCATGATCCACAGCAGGGGATATGCGCCTGATCCGGGGGTCAGCATAGCGCCCGCAAAGGCGGACAGAGCGGCGCCGCCACCGATCATGAGTGCACCGCCCAGTCCTGCAGCAGTGCCCGCCAAGCGTGGCCGAACAGATAACATCCCGGCCGTTGCGTTGGGCAGCACCATACCGTTGCCCAGTCCGACGAAAACCATGAACCCGAAGAACGTCCAGACGCTCCCCAAGCCAGAGTAAAATACGATCAGCGCCATGGTCAGGCCAAACGCCGTTAGCAACGTGCCGCAAAGCGCCATCGCATTGATGCCGTAGCGCACGGAATAACGCCCGGCTAGGGCATTGCCCACCAGATAGCCAACCGCAGGCGCACCGAAGAAATAGCCAAGCTTCGCGGGCGTCAGCGTGAAAACCTCGCTGCCGACGAAGGGCGCGCCGCCGAGATAGGCGAAGAAGGTGCCAGATGCGGTCATGATGGTCAGGTTGTAGCCCCAGAAGCGCAGAGATCGGAACAGTTCCGGTGCTTCCCGCATCTGCTCTTTCAGGCTGCCGTTCGCTTTGGGGGCGGTTTCGCCAAGATCGAACCAACTGATGACTACGACGCCACCGGCCAGAACGAATAGCAGCCAGAAATTGGCCTGCCAGCCGAACATCTCGTCCATCAACCCGCCGATGGCCGGGGAAAACATCGGGACTACCGCCATGCCCATCGTGACATAACCAATCATCGACGCGGACTGATCGGCATCGTACATGTCGCGAACAATGGCGCGCGACAGTACCATTCCCGACACGACGATCGCTTGGGCCATTCTGAACAGCAGGAAGCTTTCGGCCGTGGGCGCATAGATCGTGCCGAGTGTTGCCAGCATGAACAGGCCGAAGGACCACAGGATCACTGGCCTGCGCCCGAAACGGTCCGATATCGGACCGATGAAGATTTGCAGGACGGCATTCACCGCCAAGTATAGTGCGACCGACAATTGCATCAGCCGGTATTCTGTCTGGAAGTGCTCGGTCATCGTGGGCAGCGATGGCAGATATACGTTCATCGCAGCGGCAGGAACGCCCGCAAGCAAGACGAGTGTTACAATGTTCGGCGGGGTGCTTCGGTCGAGGAACCGGGCGCGTGCGGAAGTGGTCATGCCGAATCCAGTAATCCGCGGCGCAACGGTTGTCCATGCGTGAAGCGAGGTATGACTCCGCTCTTTTCCCGGCGCGGAGAGGCGGTTAGGCTCTTCGGAACCAGGGAGAGCCGAATGAAAGACATTCTCGCGGAGTTGGAGAACAGGCGCGAAGTTGCCCGCGCGGGTGGCGGCGAAAAACGTGTCGCGGCGCAGCATGCCAAGGGGAAGCTGACGGCGCGCGAACGGATCGAGCTTCTGCTGGATGAAGGGTCTTTCGAAGAATTCGACATGTTTGTGGCACATCGTTGCACCGATTTCGGGATGGATGCAGATCGTCCTGCCGGGGATGGAGTCGTAACCGGCTGGGGGACGATCAACGGCAGGCAGGTCTACCTATTCAGCCAGGACTTTACCGTGTTCGGCGGGTCGCTGTCGGAAACGCACGCGCAGAAGATCTGCAAGATCATGGATATGGCGATGCGCAACGGCGCGCCGGTGATTGGGCTGAACGATTCCGGGGGCGCGCGCATCCAGGAAGGTGTGGCGAGCCTTGGCGGCTATGCCGACGTGTTCCAGAAGAATGTGTTGGCTTCGGGCGTCGTGCCGCAGATCAGCGTGATCATGGGGCCGTGTGCCGGGGGCGCGGTTTACTCTCCGGCGATGACCGATTTCATCTTCATGGTGAAGGACAGTTCCTACATGTTCGTCACTGGGCCGGATGTGGTTAAGACCGTGACGAATGAAGTTGTCACGGCTGAAGAACTTGGTGGTGCCGCGACGCATACGCGCAAGTCTTCGGTCGCTGATGGGGCGTTCGCGAATGATGTCGAAGCGCTTGCCGAAGTTCGGCGCTTGGTGGATTTCCTACCGCTGAACAATCGCGAAAAGCCCCCGGTCCGGCCGTTTTTCGATGAACCAGACCGCGTGGAGCTGAGCCTCGACACGCTGATCCCTGACAGCCCGAACCAGCCGTATGACATGAAGGAGTTGGTCGAGAAGATCGCGGACGAGGGAGATTTCTTCGAGATACAGGCCGAGTTCGCAAAGAACATCATCACCGGGTTCATTCGTCTCGAAGGGCGCACCGTGGGCGTCGTCGCGAACCAGCCTATGGTGCTGGCGGGTGTTCTGGACATCGACAGCAGTCGCAAGGCTGCGCGGTTCGTTCGCTTTTGCGACTGTTTTGAAATCCCTATCCTGACACTGGTCGATGTGCCGGGCTTTCTGCCGGGAACGGGGCAAGAACTTGGCGGGGTCATCAAGCATGGCGCAAAGCTGCTTTTCGCCTACGGTGAGGCGACGGTGCCCAAAGTTACCTTGATCACGCGCAAGGCGTATGGCGGAGCCTATGATGTGATGGCGTCAAAGCATCTGCGCGGCGATTTCAACTATGCTTGGCCCACCGCCGAGATCGCGGTGATGGGTGCCAAAGGAGCAGTTGAAATCCTATATCGCTCCGAACTTGGTGATCGGGGTAAGATCGAGGCGCGTACGCGGGATTACGAAGACCGCTTCGCCAACCCGTTTGTAGCGGCGGAGCGTGGTTTCATTGACGAGGTCATCCAGCCCCATTCAACCCGCAGGCGTGTTGCACGCGCCTTTGCCAGTCTGCGCAATAAACGCTTAGACAATCCTTGGAAGAAACATGATAATATTCCACTTTAGAAGGAAACTCGCAGTTGGCACAGTTCCATCAAGTTGCCGAAGCTCCTACTCCGGTCGGCCCGTTCTGCCACGCGACTGAATCCGATGGTTGGGTCATGCTGACGGGTCAGATGCCGACATGGCCGAATGACCCTGACGCGCCACTGCCCGACGGTATTGTAGCCCAAACAGAGCGGGTGATCGAAAACCTGGAACTGGTGCTTGGCGGGCTTGGGCTGAACCTGAGCCACGTGTTGCAATGCCGGTGCTACCTGACAGAATTCGAACGCGACTTTTCGGCTTTCAACGACGTTTATAAGTCCCGCTTCCCAGGGGACCGTAGACCGGCCCGAACCACCATCGGTGTCACTGCCCTGGCCGTAGGTGCGCTGGTCGAGATCGACATGCTGGCCAAGCGCCCGTGAGTAATCACTGGTATATCTCGCATTCGCGGGAAGAGGTGACGCTTGCGCGGGTTTTGCCCGTGCGATTCGATCTAAGTGCGGAAATCACGATGCCCGTGCTTCGCAAAACCGTGCTGGCACATGAGGTCCGGAAGGATGTCTGGCGCAGCTTGCAGGGGCTTCGTGGCTTCAGCCCTGTCGTTACGGTCCGCGAAGAATTACGGGGTTTGCGTATCATTGCTGGCGGTCGTATCGAGAATGCAAAGAGCGTTCCTCCGTCACTTCAGAGCCGGCTTGAAGCTGTCTTGAACGACCCGCATCGGCAGGCACGCTGGCGACAACATGCAAGGATACGCCCATGATCAAGCATCGCGGATTTCCCAGCCGTTTGACCGGCACGGACTTTCAGTTCACCATTCGGCGCGCCAATCCAAAAGGGGCAACGCCTTTGACAGTGAGGGAACGCTACCGGGACCGCAGACCTGCGGACAAGCGTGCCGATGTCAACTTCATGGCATGTCTTTGGGACTATTTCGGAGCGGAGCCGTTCGAGCGCGGCAACCTGGATGCCGGTCGTCTGTCTTGGTTGTTCGGGCGTGAAGTGGTGGCGGCGGAAGACCCGTTCGATCCGACCAGCTATGACGCGATGCTGAAGATCGATATTCCGACCGCACGGGCTTCCTTTCCGGAGGTGTTCAACGATGAAGACCTCTGGTCGCCAGAGGATGAGGCTTGACCGCCGCGCGCATCTTTCGTGAAAAAGGCTTGCCCGCCGCAGCAAGCCTTGGCTATCTGATGCATCGAGCAGAAGAAGGAGAGCCGGAATGCGGCGAAAAATTATGCTACTGGGCGCGGCAGCCTTGGTTGCGCTGGCTGGGTGTTCCAAACCTCCGAGCCAATGGACACAGGGCGAGCGGGCCTTGGTTGGTGCGGGCGCTGGTGTCGGCGTGGCGGCAGTTGCCGGTGCGAGCCTTGGCTGGGGCGCAACCATCGGTGCCGGTGCTGGACTTGTTAGCGGGCTGGTTTCACAATAGTTTGATCATCCTGTTGCAGCTTGACAACAATCGTGATGGGCGATCCGTTGCTTATGGAACCAACGTCACGCATTTTGTCGTTGCAGACATGTACCGTTCGATATCATTGGCTAATCGAACAACTCATAAGGAGAGACGATCGTGCAGAAAACTTGGATTCTCGGAGTGGTTGCCGCCCTTGGTCTGGCAGCTTGTGGTCAATCTGACATGGAACGCACCGCAACGGGTGCTGTCATGGGCGCGGCCGCTGGCCAGGTTCTTGCTGGTGACGCAACGACTGGCGCACTCATCGGTGGTGCGGCCGGTGCGTCCTGCCGCAGCCTGGGCACCTGCCCGAACAACTGATTTGGCGGCGGCAAGACCGCTGGCAAGATAGACTGATCGAAGCCGCCGCGGGTTCTGGCCCGCGGCGGCTTTCTTGTGTGGGGGAGGCCTATGTTCAAGAAGATCCTGATTGCGAACCGCGGGGAAATCGCCTGCCGTGTGATCAAGACGGCTCGGCGCATGGGGATTGCAACGGTCGCAGTCTATTCGGAGGCGGACCGACATGCGTTGCATGTCCAGATGGCGGACGAAGCGGTGCCTATCGGGCCAGCACCGGCCAACCAATCCTATATCGTGATCGAGAATATCCTGCAGGCGGTCCGCAGGACAGGAGCTGATGCGGTCCATCCGGGATATGGCTTTCTGTCCGAGAACAAGCGCTTCGCCGAGGCTTTGGAACGGGAAGGGGTGGTGTTCATCGGACCTTCGGCTTCTGCGATCGAAGCGATGGGGGACAAGATCACGTCCAAGAAGCTGGCGGCAGAAGCTGGCGTCAGCACGGTACCGGGCTATATGGGTCTGATCGAGGATGCGGATGAGGCCGTTCGTATTGCCTCTGACATCGGCTATCCAGTGATGATCAAGGCCAGTGCGGGGGGCGGTGGCAAAGGTATGCGTATCGCGTGGACTGACGCTGAAACGCGCGATGGATTTCAGTCATCGAAGAACGAGGCCGCGAGCAGCTTCGGGGATGACCGAATATTCATCGAGAAGTTCATCACCCAACCGCGCCATATCGAGATACAGGTGCTGGGTGACACGCACGGCAATTGCATCCATCTTAACGAACGTGAATGCTCCATTCAGCGGCGAAACCAGAAAGTCATCGAAGAAGCGCCGAGCCCGTTCCTGGATGCGGAGACACGCGACGCAATGGGTGCGCAAGCCATCGCACTGGCGCAGGCGGTCGACTATTCGTCGGCGGGCACCGTGGAGTTCATCGTGGATGCGGAGCGCAACTTCTATTTTCTCGAAATGAACACCCGGCTACAGGTCGAGCATCCAGTGACCGAATTGATCACCGATGTTGATCTGGTTGAGCACATGATCCGCGTCGCGGCAGGCGAAAGATTGGCGCTCGGGCAAGACGACATTGCAATCAAGGGCTGGGCGCTGGAATGTCGGCTCTATGCGGAAGACCCTTACCGCAATTTTCTGCCGTCCATCGGGCGATTGACGCGATATCGGCCACCTGCCGAAATCGACGGCCGGGTGCGCAACGACACGGGCGTCTATGAGGGTGGCGAGATTTCGATGCATTACGACCCCATGATCGCGAAGCTGTGCACATGGGGCGACACGCGTGAGACTGCCATTGCCGAGATGCGCGGCGCGCTTGATGCGTTCGAGGTCGAGGGGATCGGGCACAACCTGCCATTCCTCTCAGCCGTGATGGATCATGCGCGGTTTGTCTCGGGTGACATGACGACAGCATTCATAGCCGAAGAATTTTCTGATGGGTTCAGCGGTGTAGATCTGGGCGAGGACGACATGCAACGGATTGCCGCAGCTTGCGTGGCGATGCACCGGGTGGCGGAAATACGCCGGAGCCGCATTTCAGGACGCATGGACAATCATGAGCGCCGCGTGGGTTCTGACTGGGTCGTTACGTTGCAGGGGCGACGCTATGATTGCCGGGCCGATGCTGATCGGTCCGGAACGTCCGTTCAGGTCGATGGCGCTGCGCTGCGCGTGGAAGGACACTGGACACCTGGCGACCGACTGGCAGTGTTATCCGTCAATGCGGCACCGCTGGTTCTGAAGGTGGATAAGATCAGTGGCGGTTTCGGCATTCGCTATCGCGGTGCATCCCTGAACGTGCATGTCCGAACGCCTCGCCATGCGGAGCTTGCCGCTTTAATGCCCGACAAGCCGCCACCGGACACATCCCGCATGCTTCTGTGCCCGATGCCGGGTCTCGTCGTCAAACTCGATGTCGGCGTTGGGGATGAAGTGCAGGAAGGGCAGCCTCTGTGCACGGTCGAAGCGATGAAGATGGAGAACATGCTTCGGGCCGAACGAAAGGGCATCGTATCACGTATAAACGTCTCAGCGGGAGACAGCCTAGCCGTTGACGATGTGATTATGGAGTTCGAGTAGGTGCTAACCTTCCCCTCGTCGTTGTTCGCGCATCTCTTGCTGGCGAAGGGGCATCTTGTCGATCGCGCGGGTAAGTTCGCGAACATGCCATGGGGACGGCTTGCGCAGTTCTACCTGCCCATCTTTGCCAATCACCACCAATGAAAACCCGTGTGGCCGCAATTGGCGGCGCAATTCGCTTTCGGCGTCCGGATCCGTGTCGGTTAACACAACCACGTCGCGCCGAAACAACGCGTCCTTTTCCCGGTTCAGCAGATCCATTTGTTGAATGAATCGCGGATCATTCGCGGTGTCCGCAAAAACGACAACCGGGCGCGCAATCCACAGGAACTGTTCAAGATCATCGGTTTGCGTAACGAGAGGTCGATCGTCCGTGACCTCTTGGGCGATTGCGGGATAAACCAGCACAAGTGCCGAAATGACCGCGATAACAAGTGATCTCATGGCGCCTCCTGCTACAAATGATATAGCGCTTGGGACGCAAATGCGAAGTGATTGCGGTCGGGTTTTATCTGTTGTGATGTAAATTCCGCGTACAAGGCAGGGGGAAACACGATGTCGGACGGTAGGAAGCGCTGGAAAAGGCTGGCTGAAGCGGAACTGAAAGGCCGCCCGCTTGACGATCTGACATGGCGTACCTTGGAAGGCATCGACGTCAAACCGCTTTATACGGCGGAGGATGTGGTCGGATTGGATCATCTGGATGAGATCCCCGGAGAAGCGCCTTTCACACGGGGCCCACGCGCGACGATGTATGCCGGGCGGCCCTGGACCATCCGGCAATATGCAGGGTTTTCGACGGCCGAAGAAAGCAACGCATTTTACCGCAAAGCGTTGGCCGGCGGCCAGCAAGGCGTGTCGGTTGCATTCGATCTGGCAACGCATCGCGGCTATGACAGCGACCATCCGCGCGTTGAGGGTGATGTCGGGAAGGCCGGTGTTGCAATTGATAGCGTCGAGGACATGAAGCTCCTGTTCAACGGCATACCACTCGACAAGGTGTCTGTTTCGATGACTATGAATGGCGCGGTGATACCTGTGTTGGCCAGTTTCATAGTTGCTGGGGAAGAACAGGGGCATGACCGCTCTGTCCTGTCAGGCACCATTCAGAACGACATCCTTAAAGAATTCATGGTTCGCAACACCTATGTCTATCCGCCGGAACCCTCGATGCGGCTCGTGTCCGATATTATCGAATACACAGCGAACGAGATGCCCAAGTTCAATTCGATCTCGATTTCTGGCTACCACATGCAGGAAGCGGGCGCGAACCTTGTGCAGGAACTGGCGTTCACATTGGCCGACGGGCGCGAATACGTTCGCGCGGCGATCAAGGCGGGGATGGATGTCGACAAATTTGCCGGAAGGCTGTCCTTCTTCTTCGCCATCGGCAAGAACTTTTTCATGGAGGCGGCCAAGCTGCGTGCCGCGCGTATGCTGTGGCATCGCATCATGTCCGAATTCGCGCCCAGGAACCCGCGGTCCCTGATGCTGCGTACACATTGTCAGACATCGGGCGTGTCGCTGGCGGAACAGGACCCTTATAACAACGTCATCCGCACGGCCTATGAAGCGCTTTCGGCGGTGTTGGGTGGCACGCAGTCACTGCACACGAATGCATTGGACGAAGCGATTGCGCTTCCGACCGAGTTCTCCGCGCGGATCGCACGCAATACCCAGCTCATCTTGCAGGAAGAAACCGGCATTACCAATGTCGTCGATCCGCTGGCAGGGTCCTACTATGTCGAAAGCCTGACTGCCGAACTTGCCGATAAGGCGTGGGAGCTGATCGAGGAGATCGAAGCGCTTGGCGGTATGACACAGGCGGTCGGCACAGGCATGCCAAAGCTCAGGATCGAGGAAACGGCGGCGAAGCGGCAGGCGATGATTGATCGCGGCGAAGAAGTGATTGTCGGCGTAAACAAATACCGAAAGGACAAGGAAGATCCGATCGATATTCTCGACATCGACAACGCCAAAGTGCGCGACGCACAGGTAAGACGGCTGGAACGAATCCGGGCGGAGCGCGATCAGGTTAGGTGCGACGCAGCGCTTGCGGAACTCGAACGGCGCGCCCGCGCGGGTGGAAATCTGCTGGAAGCTGCGGTCGAGGCCGCTCGCGCCCGCGCTTCCGTCGGCGAAATCAGTATGGCGATAGAGAATGTGTTTGGCCGCCACGCTGCACGTGCCCGCACATTGTCAGGCGTCTACGGATCTGCATTTGACGGTGATGCGCTGTTCGCGGCGATACAGCGTGACGTTGCCTCGTTCGAGCAAGGCGAGGGACGGCGACCGCATATGCTTGTCGTGAAGATGGGGCAGGACGGGCATGACCGGGGAGCAAAGGTGATCGCGTCTGCCTTCAAGGATATGGGCTTCGATGTCGATGTCGGGCCACTGTTCCAGACGCCCGACGAAGCGGCGAGTGACGCCATCGCCAGCGACGTGCATGTCATCGGCATTTCTTCGCTTGCTGCGGGGCACAAGACTCTTGCGCCGCGATTGGTGGACGCGCTACGGGCGCAGGGTCGGGATGATATATTGGTGGTATGTGGCGGTGTGGTGCCACAGCAGGACTATCAGTACCTTCTGGATGCGGGTGTGAAGGCCATCTTCGGACCCGGAACACATATTCCCACGGCGGCGCAGGACGTCCTGCAGCTTATCCGAAACCATCGGGGCAGAAATGAAGCTTGATCACCTAGTCATATCGGCGGCCGATCTGGATGCAGCCACGGCTGAATTCGAAGAACGGCTCGGCGTGTCTTTCGAGGCCGGCGGCAAGCATCCCCTGATGGGCACACATAACCGATTGCTGTCGCTGGGGCCGGATCTGTACCTGGAAATCATCGCGATTGATTCCGAAGCAGCCGATCCGAATCGGGCGCGCTGGTTTTCTCTGGACCGGTTCAGTGGGCCGCCCAAGCTGACCAACTGGGTCGTTTCTACCGACGCGTTGGCTGAATTTCTGCGGATCGTTCCTGAGGCGGGCGAAGCCACGCAATTGTCGCGCGGTGATCTTCGCTGGGAAATGGCGATTCCAGCAAACGGATCGCTTCCGTGCGATGATATCTTTCCCGCGTTGATCCAGTGGGAAGGCGAGGCACATCCGGCAAAGCGTCTACCCGACCGCGCGTGCCGATTGGCGTCGTTCAGCATTTGTCACCCTCAGATAGCCCGCATAAGGGACGTGATCACCTTGCGTGATGACCGGGTCGTCTTGGCGCAAGGTATGGCGGGGTTGAGCGCCATTCTGCAGACACCGCGCGGTTTGGTGAAGCTAGGCTGACATTGAAGGATATTCTTAATGCAAATTGAACCGGCACAGCCGCGTGACTATGATCAGATTGCCGCGATCTGGGACCCCGTGATCCGTGAGACGACCATCATCTTCCACACGGTGCAGCGCACCCCCGAAATGGTCGGTGACGTCATTGTCAAGCGGCGCCAGGCAGGACGTGATTTCTGGGTGGCGCGCGACGGCGATGTTGTGCTGGGATTTGCGACCTATGATCGGTTTCGGGATGGCGACGGCTATGACTACGCCATGGAGCACTCGATCATCCTGACTGAAGACGCGCGCGGGCGTGGCGTCGGGCGGGCCTTGATGGATGTGTTGGAAGCACATGCTGCAAAGGCTGGTGTTCACGTGATGATTGCTGCGATCGACGCGGCCAACGCATCAGGCCAAGCGTTTCACGCGGCGCTGGGGTATGAAAAGGTTGGTCTCATGCCACAAGTGGGTCGCAAATTTGACCGCTGGCTCGATCTCGTCCTTATGCAGAAAATTCTCTAGTCCACGCTGACAGTTACGCTACTGCGCGCTAGGTTTGGTCCATGTCGATCTGGACCCGAATCGGAGAAGCGCTTTCCGCGCTGCGAGCAGGCGAGCCGCTGGGCGCCGTCTTTGACAAGCTGCGCACACCGCCAGAACGCAGCGTGGCGTTCACGATTGCGGTCATTGCGCTTGGTGCGAAAATGGCGAAAGCGGATGGTCGTGTAACTCGGAATGAGGTGACCGTTTTCCGCAGCCTGTTCCACATCCCGGCTTCTGAAGAAGAGAACGCTGCCAGGGTGTTCAATCTGGCGCGGCAGGATGTTGCGGGGTTCGAAAACTACGCTGCGCGCGTCCGGCAGATGTTTGGCGAAGGTCATCCGATCCTGATCGACATACTGGAGGGGTTGTTTCATATCGCCTTGGCGGATGGAGCCTACCACCCTGACGAAGATGATTATATCGAACGCGTGGCGAAGCTGTTCGACGTCTCCGAGCGGGATTTCCGAAATATGCGATCGCGTTTCGTGGAAGACGCAGCACCTGACCCGTACTGCGTGCTCGGCGCTGATCCAGACGATAGTTTGGAAGACGTGCGCAAGCGCTGGCGCGAGTTGGTCCGTGAAAGCCATCCCGACCGGATGATGGCGCGCGGACTGCCCGAGGAAGCCATCAAGATGGCCGAAAAACGCCTGATCGCCATCAACCGGGCATGGGAAGAAATCAGCACCTCGCGCGCCTGATCAGCTTGCGCGCCGCAGTGCAACGACCTCTGTTTCGGCTCCCAGCGACTTTGCCAGCGACGCGAAGCGCGATTGGGCGACTTCGCCAAACAGGGTTCGTCCTGCAGGGGTGATTTTCAGAACAAGCTTCTTTTTGTTCGGGTGCCAGCGAAGTTCACCCATCTGTTCGGACCGCTGCCCCGTGAACATCGCGCCGAAACGCATGGCTTTACCAAGGATCTCCGCTTCCCGAATCTGCTTTTCATTCAGCAGAGACAGAAGGCTTTCGAACCGGTTTCCCGTGCGGCTGTTTTTGTAGCGGTGCAGAAGTGCGAGCCCGAGAAAGACCCGGTCCGGATGGCTCAACCCGCCCATGTTTGCGCGGGTGGCGTAGTCGAAGCAGACTTCTGCGCGGTAATCCGGATGGGTGCGCCAGGTCACGTCGTGAAGCAGGCAAGCGGCTTTCGCCAAGCGCAGCCTGTCCCATGATGTACGGGTGTAAAGCGGTCGGACGAAATCATACAATGCACGGCCAAAGCCGGGAACACGCGCGTCTTTGGCCTCGGCAAAGTAGGAAGCTTCGATCAACGGGTCGCGCTTGCGCAGTTCCTGTGGCATCTGTTCATAAAGCAGCCCCTCTCGCAGCCCGTAACTTGACACGCAGATTTCACGAGGCTTGAAGTTACGCAACATTCCGGCAAGCGAGTGGGCGGCAAGGGGGACCAAGGACATGCGTTCTGATCCGATGCCAGCTGCGGATCGCAACTTGTCGGGGTCTTCGTTTTCGATCCATTTCAACGTTTTGCGCAGATCGCGCGGCGTCATCTGGTATTCGTGCAGAACCTTCAGCGGATAATCGCGCCGTACCATGTCGAGCTTGGCAATCGCGCGCCACGAGCCGCCTACGAGATATAGGCACCCGCCCCAGTCACCGAAGTCGCTGCGCAGCGACTTCAGTTCCTTGTCGACGAAATTGCGAAGGCCTTTCTTGCCGCCTTTAATATCCCGCAGCTTGAGTGGACCAAGCGGTGACGTCACCCGGTGTCCGATCTGTCCGTCATCAACGGTGGCCAGTTCCATGGACGACCCGCCGATGTCACACACCAACCCCGATGCTTGAGGCCATCCCAAGAGAACGCCTTGAGCGGACAGCCGCGCTTCTTCCTTGCCGTCGATTACGTAAAGGCGGAGGCCGGTCTCCTGCGCTATCTCCTCCCTGAACGCAGGACCGTCCTCCGCCTCGCGCACCGCAGCAGTCGCAACTGCCGTGAGCGGTGCTATCCCCATGCCATCTGCAAGTGCTTGGAAGCGCTTGATGGCATCGAAAGCCCGTTCGCGTCCTTTCGGGTTCAGCTTTCCGGTCTCGGACAGACCGGCCCCGAGGCCGCACAGAACCTTCTCATTGTAGAAATAGGCCGGCGATCGGGCCGCCCCATCGAATACTACGAGCCGGACCGAGTTCGACCCGACATCCACAACGCCGACACGAGACAGCGCTCGCGCTGCGGGGTCGTTAAAGAGTGGTCTTCCGAAGGGTCCCCAATCCTCGGTCGAGGCTTCTCCGCCTCCGTCCATCCCTTGCCCCCTTTTTATGCAAACAACGTGGCGTAAAAAAATTGTGACGTCAATTCTTAAGCAGGCGCACCATGAAGATTGGCCAACTGTATGACGTCTTTCGCTCCGGCAGAACCACGGCCCGACAGGGAAGGGTTCTTCATGAAGTAGTCGTGGCAGTTGAACATCCTGTCCGGATCGTTCGATGTCGGTCGATAGAAACTTCCATCGGGCCGCAGAATCCAGCTCTGCGCCTCATCCCTCAGGTTGGCGGCCATGATCTGTCCGACGATCTGTTCCTTCACCGTTGGGTTGAAGCACTCGACGAAGGTTTCGACCCGACGGTTCAGATTGCGGCTCATCCAGTCTGCCGAGGAAATGAAGACCTTCGCTTGTTTGGATGGCAGGCCGTGCCCGTTGCCGAAACAGGCGATGCGGGAATGTTCCAGATAGCGACCGACGATGGATTTGACGCGTATGTTTTCGCTCAACCCCTTGATGCCGGGCCTGATGCCGCAAATTCCGCGAATGACCAGCGTAATCTTTACCCCCGCTTGGCTGGCCTTGTAGAGCGCATCGATCACGTCGGGTTCGATCAGTGCATTCATCTTGACCCAAACCTCGGCCGGTTTGCCTTGCTGGGCAAAATCGGCCTCCCGTTCCAGCAGGGCGATGATCTTGGGCTTGATCATCAGGGGAGAGATCGACAGGTTTTCCAGCCCCTCGGGTTGTGCGTATCCAGATAGGTAGTTGAACACCTTGGTCGCGTCCCTTCCCAGCGCCTCGTCGCAGGTGAAGAAGCTGAGATCGGTGTATATCTTCGCGGTAATCGGGTGATAGTTACCAGTGCCGTAATGCGAATAGGTCACCAGCCGATTGCCTTCACGCCGCACGACGGAGCTGATCTTGGCATGGGTCTTGTAGTTCATGAATCCGTAAACCACATGCGCGCCGGCACGTTCCAGCATCCTTGATTGACGAATATTGGCGGCCTCGTCAAAACGGGCTTTCAGTTCCACCAGTGCGGTCACGGACTTCCCGTCCTCTGCCGCTTCGCACAAGGCACCGACGATCGGAGAGTTCTTGGAAGTGCGGTAAAGCGTCTGCTTGATCGCCAGTACATTCGGGTCGCGTGCGGCCTGCTGCAAGAAGCGGACTACCATGTCGAAAGTCTCATAGGGGTGATGCAGCAGCATGTCCTTCTGCCGGATGGCAGCGAACATATCTCCATCATGGTCCTGGACCCGTTCGGGAACACGAGGCGTGAAGGACTGCCATAACAGGTCCGGTCGATGATCCAGCACCAGTTCCTTCAGGTCCACGACGCCGATCATGCCCTTCAGCTCGATCACTTCGCCTTCTTCGAGGTGAAGCTGCTCGACGATCAGCCGTTTCAGATCGGCGGGCGCGTTGGCTGACATCTTCATGCGAATGACCTCGCCCCGGCGGCGGCGTTTCAGGGCAACCTCGAATTCGCGTACAAGGTCTTCGGCTTCTTCCTCGACCTCCAGATCGCTGTCGCGCAGCACGCGGAACTGGCAGCTTCCCTTCAATTCGTAACCGGGAAACATCTGGTTGATATGTAAAAGCAGCAGGTCTTCAAGCGCGGCGAACCGATCCTGACCTTCACGTGCGGGCAGGGCGATGAAGCGATTGATTTGGGCGGGAATGGGTAGAAGGGCCTTTAGTAAGCGACCGTCCGAAACCCGGCGCAGAGACAGGGCCAGCGCAAGGCCAGTGTTCGGGATGAACGGGAAGGGATGCGCGGGATCCACGGCCAACGGTGACAGAACCGGGAAGACCTGTGACAGGAAGAACTCCTCCAGAAATTTCAGATCTGCCCGTGTCAGCCGACTGCGAGGGATCAGAAGGATGCCTTCCTTTTCCATCTCGCGACGCAGCTTGTTCCAGACGATCTGTTGCGAATGCATCAGATCGCGCGCGTCCTTGTCGATCAGGACCAGTTGCTCGGCTGGGGTCAGCCCGTCCGCGGCGGGCTTGTTTTGCCCGGCATGCGCCAGCTCGCGCAGTCCGGCGACGCGGACCGTGTAGAATTCATCCAGATTGTTGGCTGAAATTGACACGAATCTCAGGCGTTCCAGCAGCGGCACATGAGAGTTCTCGGCCTCTTCGAGAACACGGCGATTGAAGGCGAGCCAGCTGAGTTCCCGGTTGAAGAAGCGAGCAGGGCCGGTGGTATCCAGATCACTCATCTCGATCGCGGACGGAAAAGGCGAATTCAGGAAATCGGCGGCGGTCATGTCTTCCTCTGTCTTCCGGTGGCGATCAACGGTGCGGATGAAAGTTTGCGAGTATTTCAGCGGCGAGCGGACGGGTGATGCGTCGTTGGCGGATCAGGGCCGTGTGATCCAGTTCTGCCACGAGTTCACGTGCGACAGCGAGCGAGCGCTCCATACGGTTAACCAAATAGGATATGGTTTCGGGTCCGATGGCAAGCTGCCTGTCATCGCAAAGCTTTACCAGAACCATGTTCAGAAGCCCGTCATCAGGCTGTTCGATCCGCGTGATTGGCAGAGTTTGCATTCGGCTTTCCAGGTCGGGCAGTCTCGCACCCCAGGTCCCCGCAACGTCTTTAGCTGTCAAAAGCAGGGGCTTTTCTTCGAACTGGGCATGGTTGAACAGATGAAACAACTGCTCTTCCAATAGTTTGTTGCCTGCCACCACGTCAGCGTCATCAATCGCGATAGCCCCGGCATGTTCGACCGTGTCATGCCAGTTCGTGTCAAGCGCACGGCCCGAAAAGATCACGGCGCCCGCGTCCTTGGCCCAAAGATGCGTCAAATGGGTACGGCCGGACCCGCGTGGCCCTACCAGCATCATTTTCCCGGAGGGCCAATCTCGCCAGCCATCTACGGATGCCAACGCTGCTGCATTGGACGGAGCAGGCAAAAAATCGGCCCGCGACATTCCTTTTTCCTGCGGGAGGTCCAGCAGAAGTTGCTGTTCGATCATGGATCTGCGCGGTCATCCGAGTGAAACGTTCGTGCAGCCAATGTGGCTTCCTTGCCGACATGGCCTTGATAGAGTTGGCCTGTCTTGTATTGCGCGAGACCGAAACGAACAAGCACGCCGATCATGGCGGACACTGGCACGGCGACCAACATGCCGACGAAGCCGAAGGTTGTGCCGAACACGGACAATGCGAGAAGCAGCCAGACCGGGTGCAAGCCTACGCTGGAGCCGACGAGCTTGGGTGTCAGCACATTGCCTTCAAGCATCTGGCCTGCAAAGAAAACTCCGGCCACAATGGCGATCATTACGGGTTCGCCCCAGAACTGGAACAGAGCAAGGCCGATGGCCAACCCGCCCCCGACCAGCGATCCGACATAGGGGATGAAGGTCACGAAGCCCGCGATGGCGCCAACGACAAGGCCGAAGTTCAGACCGACCGCCATCAGCGAGACAGCATAGAACGTGCCTTGGATCAGGCAGACCAAACCCTGCCCGCGAATGAACGAGGCCAGCGTGTCGTCCATTTCTCTTGCCAACTTGCGGATCGTGGGGGCGTAGTCGCGTGGCAGCAATTCATCGATGCGCGCGACCATACGGTCCCAGTCGATCAGCAGATAAAAGCTGACCACAGGCACCACGACCAGAAGGAAGATGATGTTGAACAGGCTCATTGCTGAAGACAGGGCTCCTTCCAGCAGAGCCAGCCCTTTGTCGCGAATGGTGTCGCCCATGCTTGCGATCGTCTGATTGACCGGCGAGTCCTCTACGAAAAGCGAGGGGAAGCGCTCTCTCAGGAAGTCCCTCAGATCTACGAATACGGAAGGTGCGATGTTGATCAGCTGCGTGGCTTGGTTGATGAGTGTCGGAATTACCGCCAGCGTCATGACCACGAAGATCAGCACAAACAGGATCGAAATGACCGCAACCGATGCCACGCGCGACAGGCCGATCCGTTCAAGGCGGTCCGCGAGCGGGTCAAGCATGTAGGCAATAGCTGCTCCCAGGATGAAGGGCAGGAGCACATCGCCCAACGCCCATAAGAGCAGACCAAGCCCGACCAGGAAACCGAGCCATATACGAAGCTGTGTTTTGACGGGTAATGCCATGTAATCCCCCTGCTTGGACTGTCTTCGCCCAATCGGACATGGCGTGCAAGCGCCATCACGCGATTGCGCCATGTCCGACGTTGCCTGTGCCTTGTGCGGCAATTGTCGATGGCGTATGGCCGTGCCAGCCAAGATTGCGAGGGGATTTGAGTTTCATGCGTCTGTCACGCTATTTTCTGCCCGTTCTGAAAGAAACGCCTGCCGATGCGCAAATCGCCAGCCACCGGCTGATGCTGCGGGCGGGGATGATCAGGCAGGCCAGCGCCGGGATCTATTCGTGGCTGCCTCTGGGCTACAAAGTGCTGCGTCGACTTGAGCAGATCGTGCACGAGGAACAGCAGCGTGCAGGTCATATCCCAATGCTGATGCCCACGCTTCAATCCGCGGATTTGTGGCGCGAATCCGGTCGTTACGATGACTACGGCGAAGAAATGCTCCGGATCACCGACCGTCATAACCGCGACATGCTGTATGGCCCGACCAATGAAGAACTGATCACCGACATCTTCCGCAGCTACGTGTCGAGCTACAAGTCGCTGCCGTTGACGCTGTATCACATCCAGTGGAAATTCCGCGACGAGATCCGCCCGCGCTTCGGCGTGATGCGGGGCCGCGAATTCCTGATGAAGGACGGCTACAACTTTGACCTGACGAAGGAAGACGCGCTGCACGCCTATAACCGCCATCTGGTCAGCTATCTGCGGACTTATGAGCGGATGGGTCTTCAGGCGATTCCGATGCGTGCGGATAGCGGACCTATCGGTGGGGACGACACCCACGAATTCTTGGTTCTGGCCGAGACCGGCGAGTCCGAGGTCTTTTACGACAGCGCGGTTACGGACATCAAACTCGGCAGCCGCGACATCGACTACGACAGCGTCGATCAGTGCAAGGCGGTGATGGAAGAATTCACGGCTCTCTATGCCCGCACCGACGAAACCCATGACGAAGCGGCCTTCAACGCGATCTCCGAAGATCGTCGTCGTGTCGCGCGCGGGATCGAGGTCGGTCAGATCTTCTATTTCGGCACCAAGTATTCCGAACCGATGGGGGCAACGGTTGTCAACGACAAGGGCGAACAGGTGCCCGTGCATATGGGCAGCCATGGCATCGGTGTCAGCCGCTTGATCGGAGCGCTGATCGAAGCCAACCACGACGATAACGGCATCATCTGGCCGGAAGGCGTCACGCCCTACCACTGCGGGATCGTGAACCTGAAACAAGGTGACGCCGAAGCGGATGCGGCTTGTGATGGACTCTACAAGGCACTTACGGATGCCGGGCTGGACCCGCTCTACGACGATCGGGATGAGCGCGCGGGTGCCAAATTCGCGACCATGGACCTTATTGGTCTGCCATGGCGGATCACGGTGGGGCCGCGCGGTCTAAAAAACGGCGTGGTCGAACTGACCAGCCGCCGCACCGGCGAAAGCGAGGAACTTTCGCCCGAGATTGCCGTTTCCCGCATCAAGGATATCTACAAGGATATCTGACAACGGGGCCGCATTGCGCGGCCCTATTTGCAACAGGATTGCCCGTGGCTGCCAAATCAACCGCACCTTTTTCGCGCTTCGAATGGATGATCGCCTGGCGCTATCTTCGGGCCAAGAAGTCCGAGGGTGGCGTCAGCACGATGACGTGGATTTCGGTCATCGGGATCGCGCTTGCCGTCTTCGCGCTGATCGCGACACTTGCGGTGCGCGCAGGCTTTCGTGCTGAATTCGTGGATACGATCCTCGGCTCCAATGCCCATGTTACCTATTACTCGGTGCCCTATGAGGATGATCTGGGCAATATCAACCGGGCAATTACCGACTACACGGAGGTGTCCGAGCGGTTGCGGGCCGTCGATGGCGTGGTTCGCGCGGCACCCCTGATCCGGGCACAGGTAATCGCGGCGTTCAACGGTCGTAACGCGGGCGTGCAGGTGCTGGGAATTGAAAAGGACAATCTTCTTGATCTGCCGCGGATCAACGATCCTGAAACGGGTATGGGCGATATCGACCGGTTCGATGAAGGTATCGCAATGGGGGCCGGTGTCGCGCGTATGCTGGGTGTGGGTGTAGGCGATCAGGTCCGGCTGATTTCACCAGACGGGGTTAAAACGCCGTTCGGGACGTCCCCGCGCGTCAGCGTCTATGAGGTGACATATGTTTTCACCGCAGGACGTTACGATATCGACCAGACCCGCGTCTATATGCCGTTTGTGGAGGCGCAGAGCTACTTTAACCGTGATGGTGTGGCCGATGAGATCGAGATCATCACACAAGACCCGGAAGGCCTGGACAGGGTCATGCCGGGGTTGTGGGATGCCGCTGGATCGCAAGGCCAATTCCTGACATGGAAACAAGCCTCGGGTGCCTTCCTGCGCGCGCTGGAGGTCGAAGACAATGTGATGTTCGTCCTGCTATCGGTTCTGGTTCTGATCGCTACGATGAACATCGTGTCAGGCCTGATCATGCTGGTGAAAAACAAGGGCCGCGACATCGGCATTTTGCGCACCATCGGATTGACGGAAGGCTCCGTTCTGCGCGTCTTCTTCATCTGCGGCACATCGGTGGGTGTGATCGGCACGGTGATTGGCGTGATCCTGGGGTGCCTTTTCGCGATCTATATCGACCCGATATTTGCGCTGGTAAACCGTATCTCGGGCGGGGGTGTTTGGGATCCGTCGATCCGGGGCATCTACTATCTGCCCGCGTTACTGCAAGTGAAAGATGTGGTGACGGCTGTTGCTCTGTCGCTGTTCCTGTCCTGCGTGATCACGATCTTTCCGGCCCGCCGCGCGGCCCGCATGAACCCGGTGGAGGCGTTGCGCCATGAGTGATCCAGTTCTGATTCTTGATGATATTAGCCACAGTTATCACCGCGGGCTGCCCACGCAGGTCGACGTGTTGCGCGGCGCGTCACTGGAAATGGGACCGGGTGAGTTGATCGCGCTGGTCGCGCCGTCGGGCGCGGGAAAGTCCACATTGCTGCATGTCGCGGGGCTGCTTGATCGGCAGGATTCTGGTTCGGTCAGCATCAAGGGGCAAGATACCTGGAACTTGTCCGACGACAAACGCACGGGAATACGCCGCGATACCGTCGGTTTTGTCTACCAGTTTCACCACCTGCTGCCGGAGTTCTCGGCGGTAGAGAACGTCGTCCTGCCGCAGCTCGCCAATGCTGTGCCCGAACGTGATGCGATCGACTACGCGCGGCAGCTGCTCGACACCGTTGGACTCGGCCACCGCTACGACCACCGCCCAGCGGAATTGTCCGGAGGCGAACAGCAGCGGGTGGCCTTCTGCCGTGCGCTGGCCAATCGCCCTGCGATCCTGCTGGCGGATGAACCGACCGGCAATCTGGACCCGACGACCTCGGATCAGGTATTCGATGCGCTTCTGACGCTGGTGCGTGAAACGGGGCTGTCCGCGCTGATCGCAACGCATAACGCCGAACTGGCGGCGCGAATGGACCGCACCGTGAAGCTGGAAGAGGGTGTCCTCGTTTCTGTCTAGCCGCTTGTGGCGAAGCTGTGGATCGGCAGTGCCACTTTCGACTGGTGTATCCCGCGCAGCCCGAATGGCAACACACCGGCCAGTCCCAGATACTCCGCCGCCAGACCCACAACGGATAGGAACATCTCGGTCCCCTGTAGGCCGCAGGGCTCGCTGCGCTGGAAGGAAAATCCCTGACCGCTGCGCCAGTGATCCATGACAACCGTCAGCGCCTGCCGGATCTCGACCTCGATCTCAGCCGCTCGGTAATCGGTCTGCCTGCTGCACAGCCAAAGGGGATGCACCACGTCGAGGATGTTGCACGACGTAAACCCTTCACGGGCGAACCCGCCATTCGCGCGGCTGTGGGCGAGGATCGTGTCAATGGATCGTTCGGGGTAAGGCAGAGGCATGCCGAACAGAGCGTAGCTGCCTCGGGTCAGCCGGTAGAAGCCGTTCACCGGAAGCAGCCAGTCATGCCCCTTCGGAGGCGACCACATGCCCGTCAGCGGGTCGGCATGGATGTTTAGCCAGCCAAACAGCGTGGCAAACGGCCCCGTGATGCCATGGTAGCGCGCATTGAAATACATCGCCGTCCCAAGGCCATCGACCATCGCGCCTGCACCCCAGGGGTTTTCGGTCCATGGAATGTCGCTAAGCCAGCGTTCCATCGCGCCCGCATCGGTCGCCGGCGCCCACCTGATCGGGTGAAGCGGTGACGCGCCGAGGCATTCCAACGCGTGTCCGACGCTTTCGATGTTGTAAAGTTCGTCCCCGCTCGGATGCTCAGTCGGGGCAGCGTGCCGGAACTGCCCGGTCGTCGCGTCCTGATCCGCCTGGAGCTGCTTGATCCAGCCGTCGCGATCGAGCGGTTCCGGAGCTTCATCGAACATCGCCGCAATCTGTATTGCGTCGCAATCGGGGCGGAGCGGGGCCTTCGCGTCATTGCGCGGATCGGAATAATGACGCAGCTGGCCAATGTCTTCTCGTTCTACGCGATGGTTGGCTAGAATCCCGCACCATTCTTTCGACACGGTCTGCCCGAAGTCACGCAGTTTATCAGCAAGATCGCCTGTCGTGGCTGGTTTGACCTTGGGCCTGCGCCGGTCGCGGATGATGCGTGCAGGATTTCCGCCTACGATCATGTAGGCCGGGACGTCCTTGGTCACCACCGCACCTGCACCTATGATGACATGATCGCCAACGTTTACCCCGTCGCAGATCACGGCGTTTGCACCTACCCAGACGTCATTGCCCAGCGTGACACCACGCGTGCGGATACCCTGAACCCGGACGGGCCGGTCGATATCGTCAAATGCGTGGTCGAACCCCACGATGGCGGCACCTGCCGCGATTCGCACATCATTGCCGAGCACTACCTTGCCGATGACCGCGCAGTTCAGGTTGAACGAACAATGGCTGCCCGTCGTGACCTCGCCATTGAAGCGAACGCCCGCGCAGACGATATTGTCATCGCCGAATTCCAGCCGGTCGGCGAGATAGTAGGCGAGCGGCGACAGATAGCCGCCGCTGCCCGCTGTCACGCCTTGTTCGACCAGTTCTGCCTTGAATGCCGATTGTGCCTGCCGTTCGGCGGTCGTGGCCTTGTGTTCAAATTCCCAGGGATGCGCGTCGAAGCGTGTCTGCGTGGGGATGCTGTCGGGGTTTTTGGTTTCGACGGGCAAGAGCTCCTCCGGTTGCCATTCCGAATCCTACTGATTGGTAGGAAACATGCGCTTGCCGCAAAGACACGTCAAGCCGCACGAGGCGGCTTGAAACGTCGAAATTCGCTTTTCTGTGGGTCAGGCGTTGAACAGGAAATGCAACACATCGCCATCCGCGACCTTGTAGCCCTTTCCTTCGACCCGCATCTTTCCCGCTTCCTTCGCGCCTTGTTCGCCGCCAAGCGCGACGTAGTCGTCATAGGCGATGGTTTCGGCGCGGATGAAGCCGCGTTCGAAATCGCCATGGATGACGCCCGCCGCCTGCGGTGCCAGCGTGCCCTGACGAATGGTCCAGGCACGGGCCTCTTTCGGGCCGACCGTGAAGTAGGTTTCCAGGGACAGCAAGTCGTATCCGGCGCGGATCAACCGGTCCAGACCGGCTTCGTCCAACCCCAGATCGGACAGGAACATCTCGGCTTCCTCGCCGTCGAGCTGACTGATCTCTTCCTCGATCGCCGCCGAGATAACCACAGCCGCTGCGCCATTGGCTTTTGCCATTTCCTCAACGCGGGCCGAATGAGCGTTACCTGCGGCGGCGGAGCCTTCCTCGACATTACAGACGTAAAGGATCGGTTTCGTTGTCAGAAGCTGCAGCATCTTCCATGCTTTGACGTCTTCCTCATCCACCTCGACGGTGCGGGCCGGGCGACCATCTTCGAGCGCCGCCATGGCATCCTTCAGAAGCCGTTCCTGCTGGATCGCTTCCTTGTCGCCGCCACGCACCTTGCGGGTCAGTCCCTGAAGCCGCTTCTCGATGCTTTCCATATCGGCGAGCATCAGCTCTGTTTCGATGGTTTCGGCGTCCTCGATCGGATCGACGCGACCTTCGACATGGGTCACGTCTCCGTCTTCAAAGCAGCGGAGCACATGGGCGATGGCGTCTACTTCACGGATATTGGCGAGAAACTGGTTGCCCAGGCCTTCGCCCTTGGACGCGCCCTTCACCAGGCCGGCGATGTCCACGAATGTGATGCGCGTAGGGATGATCTGCTTGGACTTGGCGATGGCGGCCAGCTTGTCGAGGCGCGGATCTGGCACGGCCACTTCGCCGACATTCGGCTCGATCGTGCAGAAGGGGAAGTTGGCGGCCTGTGCCGCAGCGGTTCGGGTCAGCGCGTTGAACAGGGTCGATTTACCCACATTCGGCAGACCGACGATTCCCATCTTGAAGCCCATGACGCATATCCCTTGCTAAAGTCAGATGGCCTTCTATGGCTGGGGGAGTTGCGTTTCAAGCCCGTCCAGCATCTCGAAGCATTGATAGCCGAGCGTCGCCTGATCGGCGTCCTTCCGGCCAAGCAGGCGGCACGCGGCCTTGTAGGTTCCGTTATGCGCCACCAGAAGTATTGTGCCCGGGCTTTTGATCAGGTTGCGCAAACCGGGTGTGACACGCTCATAGAAATCGGCCACGCTTTCACCGCCATGAGGAGTTGCCTCTAGCACATTCTCTGCCCAAGCGTCGATTTCTGACCTCGGGATCTCATCCCATGCACGGTTTTCCCAGTGACCCAGATGAATTTCGGAAAGCATTGGTTCGATGTCCAGCGGGCGATCGGTGAGCGTGGCAATCGCCTGTGCAAGAAGCCTGCATCGCTTTAGTGGACTGGAAACTATGGCAGTGAACTGCGGCAATTGAGGAAGAAGTGTTTTTGCGATCTCGGCCGGATCGCCTTCCGGTTCCAGATCAGTTTGACCATAGCACAGACCCTCCGAGGTCTTGGGCTTTTGATGACGCAGGAGGATCAGTGCCACGCCAGAAACCCGATCAGCACCGCGGCGGTTGTGGATTGCTGAACAGCGCCCAGCACATCGCCCGTATAGCCCTCCAGTCGCGAGCGGGCGATCCGCCCAATTACCCATTGCGGCAAGGCAACACAGAACAGCGCCATCAAAGCCATCCCGAACCCGTCGGCGATCAGGATCAGCAGCAGGGCGAGCGCCGCCCAAAGACACGCAATACGATAGGTTGTGTCATCGAGCCCATCGGCTGCGAAGGCCGCCGCGCCGGTTCGTCGCGCATAGGGCTGCGTTTTCATCATGTGCACCATGGCGACGCGACCCAGCAGATGCGCGGTAACGAGCCCAAGCGCGGCCTGGGATGCGGAAAGACCGGCGAGCGCGGCGACGTGCAGGGACACGATGATGCCGAGCGCAAGCGCACCATGCGTTCCGATCCGGCTGTCACGCATGATCTGCAGCCGGCTGTCACGATCACGTCCGCCGCCCAGCCCGTCCGCGAAATCGGCCAAGCCATCTTCATGTAGGCCACCCGTGACGATTATGGTGAGGCCCGTTGCGAGGATGGCCGCGACGAGTGGTGGAAGCCCGCACAGACCGAGCATGTAGGTCAAGGCAGTGATGGTTCCGATCAGCGCACCGATAACTGGAAAGTGGCGCGTAGCCCGAACCATCTCTTCGGGGTCGAAGTCGTATGGCCCTTTTACCGGCAGCCGCGTGAGGAACTGCATCGCAAGGACGAGCCGGGTCCGAAGGGTGGCAGCGTCAGGCATCATGATCCGTCCGTTACGTCCGCGTCTTCGAAGCTTGCCATTTCATTCAGCATGGCAGCGGCGGACTTGATCAGCGGCCATGCCAGCAATGCACCCGATCCTTCGCCAAGCCGCATCCCCAGGTCAAGCAAGGGGGAGGCGTTCAGGTGATTGAGCAGTATCGAATGACCAGCCTCGTCCGAGCGGTGCGCAAACACCAATGCCGGTTTGATCGACGGGTTCAATCCCAGCGCGACAAGCGCGGCGGACGTGGCGATGAAGCCGTCGACAATGATGACCCGCCTCGCCCCTGCCGCCCCGAGCATTGCGCCGGCCATGGTCGCGATCTCAAACCCGCCATATTGGGCAAGCGTTTCTAACGGGGTCAGATCGCCAGTTCGACAGGCGGCACTTTCAAGTACATCCGTCTTGTACCTTAGCGCCTCATCGTCCAGTCCGGTGCCACGACCGGTCAGTTTCGCAACTGGCAAGCCGCTGATCTTGTGAGCAATGAGCGTGGCGCTGGAAGTATTGGCAATACCCATTTCGCCGAAAGCGACTGCGTCCCAGTCTCCATCCTGACCCAAGGCGCGACCCTGTTCCAAAGCCGTTTCAGCAGATTCTGCGGGCATCGCAGGCTGACCCGTGAAATTCGCTGTGCCGTCTCCGAGGCGGCGACCCAGCACTTCTTCCAGGTCAAAAGGCCCCCCTACAACCCCCGTATCCACGATCCGCAGATCGACACCGTTGGTGCGGGCGAAGACGTTCGCCGCCGCCCCGCCATTGGCGAAGTTTAGAACCATCTGCCGCGTGACTTGCTGCGGGAAGGCCGACACGCCAGCATGCGCAATCCCGTGATCGGCGGCAAAGATCGTCAATTGGCAGCGATCCATCCGGGGTGTCAGGCTTTGCTGCAATTCTGCGATCTGCACGGCCAGTTCTTCGATCCGCCCGAGCGATCCGGGTGGTTTGGTCTTGGTGTCGATCTTGTGCCAGATGGCTTGCGTGAACTCGGAAACTGGCACTGCGCCGTCCATCATGTCTATCCTTCCGAAGAGCCGAGCCAGTCGGTCATGGCTCGTAAAGACACAACCTTGCCCACGCAAATTATGGCCGGCGCTGTCAGACCGGTTTCGACTACATCAGCCGCACAGGTGGCGAGCGTCGTCTCAAGCACTTTCATATTTGGCAGCGTCGCGTTGGTAACGACCGCAACCGGTTCTTCTTTGGCCCGACCGGCCTCGATCAAACGGGCCGCGATACGATCAATATGTCTAAGTGCCATATACATCACCAGAACCGGAGAGCCGCGCGCTATGGCCTGCCAGTCGATTGACGGGGTGGTGTCGTTCTTCAGATCGTGGCCAGTCAGAAATGTCACGACCTGATTGGTAAGCCGGTGTGTGACTGGAATACCCGCATAGGCCAGCCCACCGATTCCCGCGGAAACACCTGGCGTGACACGCACGGGGACGTCCGCGTCAAGGAGGGTCTGAACTTCTTCACCGCCGCGCCCGAAGACAAATGGATCACCGCCCTTCAGCCGCAGAACACGCTTGCCTGCCTTCGCAAGTTCGACAAGCCGGGCGGAGATATCACGCTGATCTGCCGAAGGCCGACCGCCACGCTTGCCGGCGTATTCCGCCTGGGCCCCCTGCTTGCGCCATTCGAGAATCTGGGGGTTCACCAACGCATCGTGGATAACCACATCGGCCTGCCTGAGCGCGTGGAGACCCAGCAGGCTCAGCAGACCCGGATCGCCGGGACCCGCGCCAACGAGCCAAACCAGGCCCGCCGGAAACTCCGGCCAGTCAAATGCGGGAACCTCGGGTTTCGCATGATCAGTCATAGGCGCAACCTATTGCCGGATTGTGCGCTTGGCGAGAGGTATCAGCTCCGATTGACACGGAGCGAGACGCTTCTTACCAACCCGCATCGCGATTAGGACAGGTGCCGATATGACCACTCTAACCATCCGCCAGGGCGATCCCCGACATCCGCAAGCGACCGCTTTGCTGGAAGCAAGTCATGCCCTGATGCAGTCGCTCTTCCCCGCCGAGTCGAATTTCTACCTGTCGATTGACGCGTTGTGCGAAGAAAGTATCCACTTCTTCGTCGTGGAGCGCGACGGCGATACAGTAGGTTGCGCCGCACTTGCCGTGAAGGATGGCTACGGAGAGGTCAAATCCATGTTTGTTTATCCCGCAGCGCGGGGCACCGGTGCGGCAGGGATGTTGATGCAGCAGATTGACAGTCACGCGCGGGACCTCGGGTTGCCCGTGATCAAGTTGGAAACCGGACCGGGGTTGGATGCAGCTCACAAGCTGTATCACAGGCATGGCTTCGAATTGTGCGGAGCGTTTGGTGACTACCCCGAAAGCCCGTATAGCGTTTTCATGCAGAAGGTGTTCTGAAAGCCGTGACCCGTGCGCTGATGATCCAGGGAACCGGCTCCAACGTTGGAAAGTCTGTCATCGTCGCCGGGCTTTGCCGTGCGTTCGCGAGACGGGGGCTGTCGGTGCGGCCGTTCAAGCCGCAGAACATGTCCAACAATGCCGCTGTCACCGCTGATGGGGGTGAGATCGGAAGGGCTCAGGCGCTTCAGGCTTTGGCGTGCGGGCGAGACCCCACCTGTGACATGAACCCGGTATTGCTGAAACCCGAAACGGACCGCGGCGCGCAAGTCATAGTGCAGGGACAGCGGCTGGCCTATCAGGATGCGCGGCACTTCGGGGCGCTGCGGGATCGCTTGCTGCCAAAAGTTGTCGAGAGTTTCGAGCGCCTTTCCAAAGGTGCCGATCTGGTTCTGGTCGAGGGTGCCGGAAGCCCGGCGGAGGTCAACCTCAGGGCGCGAGATATCGCTAATATGGGCTTTGCCCGCGCAGCTGGTGTGCCGGTCCTTTTGCTTGGCGATATCGACCGGGGCGGGGTGATCGCGCAAATCGTCGGAACGAAGGCTGTTCTGGATCCGGCCGATGCGGCGCTGATCCGTGGGTTTGCTATAAACAAGTTTCGTGGCGATCCGGCGCTTTTCGAAGATGGATATCGGTTTATCGCGTCCCGGACGCAGTGGCGGGGCGCCGGCGTCATCCCTTGGTTCACCGAAGCGAGCGCTCTACCAGCTGAGGATGCCGTCGATATGGCGCCGGGCGGCGGACGGGACGGATTGCATATCGTTTGCCCCATGCTGTCACGCATCGCCAACTTCGATGATCTGGACCCGCTGAAATCGGAACCACAAGTGCGTCTGAGCATGGTGCCGCCGGGACGGGCTTTGCCCGGCGATGCCGATGTCGTGATCCTGCCGGGAACGAAATCGACGCGCGGAGATCTGGCGCTTCTACGTCAGCAAGGATGGGACATAGATATCACGGCCCATCGACGTCGGGGAGGGCATGTGCTTGGTATCTGCGGCGGGTATCAAATGCTGGGACGCATCGTGCGCGACCCCGATGGTGTGGATGGTATGGCGGGTGAAAGTGCAGGTCTAGGGTTTCTGGACGTTGAAACGTGGATGGCCGGGCAAAAACATGTGCGGCAGGTTTCGGGAACACACTGTGGCACGACAGTTCCGATCAACGGCTACGAGATTCATATGGGCGTGACGAACGGCCCCGATTGTGATCGCCCTTTTGCGATGATCGGCAGCCGGGCAGATGGTGCGGTGTCTTCATGCGGCCTGACCAGCGGCACCTATGTGCATGGTGCATTCGCTAGTGACGAGTTCAGGGCAGCTTGGCTGCAAACTTTCGGGCGGCAAGCGTCAGGGGTGTCTTACGATGCGCGGGTGGATCAGACGCTCGATGCGCTGGCCTTGCATTTGGAACTTCACATGGATCTGGATTCCGTGCTTTCTATGGCGGGGCAGGTCTAGGCGACCGCGGTTTCTACGCGCTGCCATTCTTCGTCGTCGCCCGGCAGGCCAAGCCGCAGCCATGTGCCGGAGTAGGGAAAAATCCTGCTCCAAACGCGATGGCGGGCCAGGCGGTCGCGTGCCGCCCGCGCGCCATCGGTCTGATACAGCCGGAACAGGGTGGAGCCGCCCACCGCCGTCCACCCGGCGCGGATCGCCATTTGGTCCATTCGCTCCGCATCGTTGCGCAATCGGTCGCGCGTCCGGGCTTGCCAATCCAGATCAGCCAAAGCGTGCGCGCCGACGCTGAGTGCGGGACCGGACACAGCCCAAGGACCACGCAGCTGCGACAGGCGGGCGATATAGCTATCAGCTCCGAAGACAAACCCTAGCCGCAGGCCCGCCAACCCGAAGAACTTGCCAAAGGACCGGAGCACGATGATGTTGTCTGCCCCGCCCGTGCTGAGCAGGCTTGTCTCGGGTTCCGTGTCGCAAAAGCTTTCATCGACGATCAGCAAACCCACTACCTTGGCGAGTTTCCGAAGGCTTTCCGGTGTCTCAAGTCGCCCATCTGGATTGTTGGGGTTGACCAGAATGGCGATGTCGAAGCCCTCAAGGTCGGTCGTTGTAGAAACTTCCTCCAGTGACTTTCCCGCACCTTCAAAGACGGTCGCGAATTCGTTGTAGCTGGGGCCACGCAACCCGATGCGACCGGCGTTGTGCAGGTAGGGCAGCATTTGGATCGCTGCCTGCGCGCCAGCGACGGGGAGGCAAGGCCAATCTGTGCGGTAGGCTATGCGTGCCGCATCGATCAGGGCTGTGTGATCGGCTGCGGTAGGCAGGCTGCGCCACAAATGGGTGCTGATTTCGGTCACAGGATATGGAACACGGTTGATGCCGGTGGACAGGTCCAGCCAATCGGCAATGTTTCCGCCGAAACGGCTGACCGCGTCGCCTAGATCACCCCCATGCACGGGGCGCGTCATAGGATCGCCCAGACAATCAGACCACCTAGCGTGACGAACAATGCACGGCGGTAGTGATGCAGAGAGGCATAGATCGTCGGGGCCGAAGGGTCGGGGGCGTTCTCGTTGAGCCATGGCTCCGGGCTGGTCGCGTCGCCATAGGCTCGCGGTCCGGACAGTCGCACCCCTCGTGCGGCGGCCATGGCGCTTTCGGGCCAACCCGCGTTGGGTGAACGGTGACTGCGCGCATCGCGCCACATGACGCGAAGGGCGGTTTGCGGGTCGGATGTCGTCAGGCACAGAATCAGCCCAGTCAACCGCGCGGGGATCCAGTTGGCCAGGTCGTCGAGCTTCGCGGCGAAGCGCCCAAAGCTGCGGTACTTCTTGTTCTTGTGACCGATCATGCTGTCCAGAGTGTTGATCGCCTTATAGCAGGCCATACCCGGCAACCCCAATATCGTGCCCCAGAACAGCGGGGCAACGACGCCGTCGGACAGGTTCTCTGCCAGTGTTTCGATGGACGCTCGCGCAATGCCGGCTTCGTCGAGTTGGTCCGGATCGCGTCCGACGATACGGGACACGGCCTCGCGCGCTTGCTGAATCTTTTCCACCAGAAGCGGCGTGGCCACGTCATGCACATGGCTATGCAAGCTGTTGGCTGCGATCAGAGGCGCACACAAAATGCCCAGAAATATCGTCCCGAAGCCGTTGTCCGGTAGCACCATTTGCAGCGTCAGCGCGATGACACCCGTCCCGCCGACCGTGATGGCAGTGGTGTAGATGCCCGCGCGCCGCCGATCCTCGCGGCTTCTGTCCGGCGTATTCCAGTGGCGATCCAGATCTTCGATGATCTTGCCAATCCATTCTACCGGATGTCCGATGCGTTTTTGCAGCGCTTCCGGCCAGCCGAAAATCCAGTCGATGAGCAAGGCAATCGCCATGGCTGCGGCAAAGTTCAAGGTTGGTCTCCTTCGGTCTGCATGCGGATCGGGCCGCGTGAACGGTCGAGAGTGAATGACACCAAGCCAGATTCTGTGCAATAGCCGCAACATAGCGGAGGAACGCATGGGTCAAATTCTACTTGTCACGGGTGGCGCACGGTCCGGCAAAAGCCGGTTCGCGGAAATGCGGGCGCGGAGCATGGCGGGTGATCCTGTCTATATCGCGACCGCGCAGGCGTTTGACGAAGAGATGGCGGAGCGTATCATCCAACACCGGACCGAGCGCCGGGGGCAGGGATGGCAGACGATCGAAGAGCCGCTTGCGATTGCAAAAGCGTTGCGCGACACCGACGGGGCCGGGCCACGCTTGCTCGACTGCCTGACCCTGTGGCTTAACAATGTGATCCATGCAGGTGGCGACTGGAGGTCCGAGGTAAAGGGGCTTGTTGCAACGCTGGCTGAACAATCTTCACCTGTCGTTCTGGTGACGAACGAGGTGGGTTTTGGCATTGTGCCGGACAACCCGCTGGCGCGCGCATTTCGCGACGCTGCCGGGTTTGCCGCGCAAATGGTGGCCGAAGTAGCCGACGAGGTCGTGCTGGTTGTCGCGGGGTATCCAGTCACGGTGAAGACGTTTCGGTAGACTCTTGAGACTGGATTTTGTGTTGAAATGATGCTTTCCTTCCGATCAAGGGAAGAGATTGCATGGACTCAGCCGTTAGTATCATCGGTCAGGCATTTGGTCTGATCCTCGACGCCGATGCCGCGTTGGTGGAAATCGTCGGCCTATCGCTCAGGGTGACAATAACTGCTGTCGTATTTGCCTGTCTGATTGGTTTTCCTGTCGGTGCTGTCGTCGGGGCGTCGCGATTCCCGGGACGCGGGGCGGTCGTTGTGGCGATGAACGCATTGATGGGGCTGCCCCCCGTTGTCGTGGGGCTGATGGTGTATTTGATGCTGTCGGCATCTGGCCCGCTTGGCGTGCTGGGGCTCCTCTACACTCCAACGGCCATGATTATTGCGCAGACCGTTCTTGTGTGCCCGATAGTCGCCGCACTGGCCCGTCAGACGGTTGAGGACCTGAATGCCGAATACGCCGATGAATTTGCCGCCCTTCGCTTGCCAATGGATCAGCGTGTCAAGGCGCTGCTTTGGGATGGGCGCTTTGCCTTGCTGACCGTGGCCTTGGCAGGCTTCGGTCGCGCCGTGGCCGAGGTCGGTGCGGTCATAATCGTGGGCGGGAACATCAACCACGTTACCCGCGTGATGACGACGACAATCGCGCTGGAGACGTCAAAGGGCAATCTGGAACTGGCGCTGGCGCTCGGAATCATCCTGCTGCTGATTGCCTTTCTTGTGAACGCCGCAGTGATGTCGATCCGCGGAGCTTCGCGGCAGGTGGCACATGCGTGATCTGATCGACGATGACCTTGCGACCGCGGAGGTGGCATCGCTACCGCCGCCACTGCTGGAAGCGCGCGGCTTGTCCTATGCGGTGTATCGCAAGCCCATCATTCACAACCTAGATCTACGGGTCGAACCCAACCGGCGCCTCGTCATTCTTGGTGCGAACGGGTCGGGCAAGACGACCCTTCTGCGACTTTTGCACGGGTTGATTCTTCCAAGTAGCGGGCACATCGAAACGAACACGCTTCATCCGAACGCGATGGTGTTTCAGAAGCCAACCTTGCTGCGGCGGTCGGTCAGGGCCAATCTGGATTTTGCGCTGAAGGCGTATGGTGTCGCGCGCACCGCACGCCGCCAATCGGTCACGGATGCCCTTGCATGTGCCCGTCTGCAAGAAAAGGCGGACCAACCGGCCCGTTCGTTGTCAGGCGGTGAGCAGCAGCGGCTGGCATGTGCCCGCGCCTTGGCGTGTCGCCCGTCGATCTTGTTTCTGGACGAACCGACTGCGAGTCTCGACCCAGCCTCCACCCAGATGATCGAAGCTCAATTGGAAGCGGCAACTGCGGATGGCGTTACGCTGGTTCTGGTGACGCATGATGCGGGGCAGGCACGGCGAATGGCTGATGATATCATCTTTCTACACGCAGGACGCATTGTCGAACGACAATCTGCCGTGGACTTCTTCAATACCCCCAGATCAGCCTCCGCGCAGGCATGGCTTGCGGGAGAACTCTATGTCGACCCCTGACCTTTGGAGGACCTATGATCAGACCATTCATCCTGTCGCTCGCCGCCGCCGCATTGCTGCCCCTTGGTGCGTTTGCGGACGAGCCGTTCATCGTGGTGCAATCGACAACCTCGACACAGAATTCGGGCCTGTTCGATGACATCCTGCCAAAATTCACGGACGGCTCCGGCATCGAGGTCCGTGTCGTTGCCGTCGGTACCGGCCAGGCCATCAAGAACGCTGAAAACGGGGATGGTGACGTTCTGTTCGTGCACGCCAAACCGTCGGAGGAAGCATTCGTGGAGGCTGGCCACGGGACCAGCCGTCACGACGTGATGTATAATGACTTCGTGATCGTCGGCCCGCCCTCCGATCCTGCGGGTGTGAAGGGGATGAACGATGTTGTTGCGGCATTGACCAAGATCGCGCAAGCGCAGGCACCGTTCGCGTCACGCGGTGATGACAGCGGCACCAACAAGGCGGAATTGCTGCTTTGGGATGAGGCCGGCGTCGATCCCGGTGCTGCTTCCGGGGACTGGTACCAGGAAACGGGCTCTGGGATGGGCGCGACCCTGAACACAGGCACGGGAATGGGCGCCTACATCATGTCCGACCGCGCTACCTGGATCAGCTTTGGCAACAAGAGCGACTACGAGATTGTCGTCGAAGGCGACCCGAAGCTCTTCAATCAGTATGGCATCATTCTGGTCAATCCGGAGAAACATCCGAACGTGAAAGCCGAGGACGGGCAGGCCTTCATCGATTGGATGCTTTCAGATGTGGGGCAGCAGGCGATCGCCGACTACAAAGTTGATGGTCAGCAGCTGTTTTTTCCGAACGCGACCGGGTCGGACGGCTAGGCCTCAGGCGGACAGCCAGCGTACCTCACCTGCGGCGGCGATCTCATACCCTTTCAGTGTTCGCGCCTTGGCGGCAAAATCTGCCGTGCGCATGAAGGCCAACAGGTGCTGGACTGGCGTGGTGAAGTAGCTGCGCCTGTTGATCAGCAGGTCGAACGCCTCGATTGTCAGTGGCACGAACCCTAGGTTGAATTGATCCGCCAGTGTTTCCAACCCGATCGCGGCTTCCGCCGTGCCGCCCGCGACGGCTTCGGCTGCTTCGGTTTCGGTGCGCGCGATGACCGGAAGCGGCGCAAGATCGCTGACAGCCAGATCCGCCTGGACCAAGGCGAGCTCGAAGAATGTTGCGCTTCCGGCGCCTGGCTGACGAAGTATGACGGCTCGCCCGCGCAGTTCGCCAACTGATCGGATATCGCTGTCCGGGGAGATGAGCAGCCCCCGCCTGCGGCGTGCGAAACCGACAAGCACGCAGTCAGTGACAGATGCTGCCTCAAGTGCTTCGATGTTCCAGCCATCACGATCAGGTATGTGCAGCCCGCACATCGCCGCTTCACCCTTCACGAAACGGTTGAGCCCGTCCGTGCTGCCGTCATAGAAGGTCGCCATCTCGCTGCCCGAGGCTCGTATCGCCCAGTCGAGCAACAGGTCATGCGATCCTGTCACGAGAGCGGGGCGCTCCACCCCTTGGCTGCCAGCGATCCATCGTTCGATATCGGCGCTTGGAAACAGCAACTTGCCGGTCACCCGCCGGTGCGGGATCTCGTCTGCCGCTGCGAGGTCGTAGACTTTGCGTTCCTTCACACGCAGAAGATTGGCCACCTCCTTCGTGGTCAGAAAGCGGGGCGTGTCAGGCATGGGTGTCTCCGTTCTGCGCGCGATCAGCTTGGCCGCGAAAGGCCGTTATCTTCAAGTGTAAAGGGCTCGTCGGGGTAACCTACGCCCGCGAGATAGAGCCCTTGCGGCGGGCAGACGGGGCCGCAAGCCGCGCGGTCCCTGCTTTCCAGAGCGGACTGTACGTCGTCTGGCGTCCACTTTCCTGCCCCCACGCGTTCAAGCGTGCCGACAAAACTGCGCACCTGATTGTGCAGGAAACTGCGCGCACGGACATGGAACCGGTATTCCCTCCCGTCAGGATAGGCGACTTCTTCGACCCGCAACTCATCCAGAGTTTTGACCGGGCTTTGAGCCTGACAGATCGAGGAGCGGAATGTCGTGAAATCATGGCGTCCGATCAACCGGTTTGCACCGAGTTGCATTGTTTCTGCATTCAGATCATGCCCGATTTGCCAAACCAGTCCACTGTCATGCGTGACGGGCGCACGTCGGCTGACGAGCCGGAACAGGTAGCGCCGTTCAACCGCTGAAAACCGCGCGTGCCATTCGTCGCTGACCGGCGCGGCCTGCACGATGGCAACGGGGTGGGGCTTTAGATGGTAGTTCAGAGCCTCCGACAGGCGGAAGCTATCCCAGTTCTTTGCCATATCGCAATGCGCGATCTGACCATAGGCATGTACACCTGCATCCGTGCGCCCCGCCGCCGCGATCCCGGGCGCGTCGGCGTCCAGCATGCGAATGGCTTCTTCCAGCGTTTGCTGGACGGACGGTTGATCCTTCTGGCGCTGCCAGCCGGCGAAAGGAGCACCGTGATATTCGACTTTCAGGGCGTATCTGGGCATGGCGTCCATCTAATCTGACCGATCCTGCGCCGCAAGCGTCGTTGCGCGGCGGCGATGCTGCTCATATGTCTTGGGAAACTGAGAGGAAAACGGGCAGTGGTGCTAGGGACGATCGCGGACAATTTGACGAGGCGGGTAGAAAACGCGGGTGCCGCGGTGTCGGAAACCTTCTTTGAACCGGTGGTGCGTCTCGGCGTCACGGGACTGAGCCGCGCGGGCAAGACGGTGTTCATCACGTCGCTGGTTGCGAATCTGATTGATCGGGGCCGGATGGCACAGCTTGCTGCCGTTTCGCAAGGCAGGGTGCTTGCCGCCTTCCTCCAGCCGCAACCCGACGATACGCTTCCGCGCTTTGACTACGAAACCCACCTGGCCGCGATGACCGGATCCGATCCGCAATGGCCGGAAAGCACGCGTGCGATCTCGGAACTTCGTCTGTCTCTCAGGCTGCGGTCAGGGGGCTTGCTGGGCGGGATTTCAGGGCCGAGAACCGTACATCTGGATATAGTCGACTATCCCGGCGAATGGCTTCTGGACCTGTCGCTTCTGTCGCGGAGCTACAGCGAATGGTCTCAGCAGATGCTGGATCGCATCGCCGACCGGCCGCTTGCCCGTGATTTCATGTCGTTGGCACGAGAAACCGATGGCAACACAAAGCTTGAGGAGCCGCAGGCACAAGCTTTGGCGCAGAACTACACTGCTTATCTGCATGCGGCGCGAGAGGCCGGGTTTTCCGATTGTACGCCCGGTCGGTTCCTGTTGCCCGGTGATCTTGCTGGGTCGCCCGTTCTGACGTTTGCGCCGCTGCTGCCCCAAGACAAAGCCGCCCGCGGGACGCTTTGGCGCGAAATGGAACGGCGCTACGATGCCTATAAGCGACAGGTCGTCCGCCCGTTCTTCCGCGATCATTTCTCGCGCATCGACCGGCAGGTGGTTTTGGTGGATGCGCTCGGGGCGATCCATGCCGGGCCGAAGGCGGTGGAGGATCTGCGCCGGACCATGGCGGAGGTGCTCGGTGCGTTCCGGCCCGGGCGCAACAGTATGCTGACTTCGCTGCTTGGCGGCAAGCGGGTGGACAAGATCCTGTTCGCGGCCACGAAGGCAGACCACCTGCATCACACGCAGCATCCTCAGCTGACAGCGATCATGGAGGCACTGACCCGCGATGCCCGCGATCGGGCGGATTTTGCCGGGGCCGAAACTGCAGCCATGTCGCTGGCGGCCCTGCGGGCGACTGTTGAAGAAACACGCGAACATAGCGGAAAGGCGTTGAATGTCGTGCGCGGGCGATTACTGGAGACTGGCAAGCAGGCTGCCTTCTATCCCGGGGAGTTGCCGTCCGACCCCAATCGCCTTCTGGCTCCCGCGCGGGAAGGGGCAGAGCAATGGTTGGATGCGGAATACTCTTTCATGAAGTTCGCGCCCGCACCGCTTTCTACGCGTCCGGGAGACGGGCCCCCGCATATTCGGCTGGACCGGGCCGCGCAGTTCCTGTTCGGGGACCGGCTGTGATGGTCTTGTTGCGAAAAGCTAGCCCTGCCGACACCCCGGCGGTTGGGGACATACTGTCGGAGTTCATAGATACGACGCCGTGGATGCCGCGTCTGCATACGGTCGACGAGGACCGAGACTTTTGTGCGGGTCTCATCGCAGAGGGAGTGGTCACGATTGCGGAAGACGCGGAGAGGATCACGGGTTTCATAGCGCTGCGCGGGGATGAGATCGACGCACTCTATGTAACACGTTCCGCGCGACGTCAGGGTATCGGCTCGCAACTTCTGAATCATGCCAAGACGTGCCGCGCGTGTCTGGAGTTGTGGACATTTCAGGCGAACGCGTCGGCCATCAGGTTCTACCGTCGGGCAGGTTTCGAGGAGGTTCTCCGGACTGGCGGGCAAGACAATGAGGAAAGGCTTCCGGATATGCGGATGCGCTGGATGCGCGACGCACAGGGACAGGAGGCACGGTCATGACCGATACACGCAAGGGTCCCGTTCTGTTTGACGTCGAAGAGGACGAGCTGCAGCAAACGCCCGGCGACGCGCCGCCCGTTCCTGACGAAGGCATTCCAGGAGGCGACGCGGCTGCGATGCAGCGGCTGGCGATGCTAGCCAGTCGTAGGGGCAGCGTCCTCGCCCGGTGGTTCTGGGGGCTGCTGGGGGCGGTCGTCCTGTTTCTGGCTACGACCGCGCTTTGGGCATGGGTCGGAGCGCTGCTCGCGTCAAATCCGGTCCTCGGCGGTATCGCGACCGTCCTGCTTGTTGCTTTCGCGCTCGTCTGCCTGGTCCTTGTCATCAAGGAACTATCGGCCTTTGCGCGGCTTGCGCGGCTGGACAAGGTGCACGCGCAGGCCACGGAGGCTCTGGCCGATCACGATCTGGCAGCCTCGCGGAAAATCGCGGAGCGCTTGCAGCAATTTTATCGCCATCGGCCAGAACTTCGCTGGGAGACCGAAGATATGGAGTCGCGGCTGTCAGACAGCTTCGACGCGGATGCGACCCTGGCTCTGGCCGAAACACATCTTTTGATCCCGCTCGATGCGCAGGCTCGCCGCGAGGTCGAGGCCGCCGCACGGCAGGTCGCGGCCGTCACGGCGTTGGTGCCGTTGGCCTTCGCGGATGTCTTTGCGGCGCTGACATCGAATATGCGCATGATCCGGCGGATTGCGGAAATCTATGGGGGACGGTCCGGCACGCTCGGGACCTGGCGGCTGACCAGGGCTGTGCTGACACATCTGGTTGCAACGGGGGCGGTCGCTGTCGGAGATGACCTGATCGGGTCGGTTGCGGGCGGGAGCGTTCTGAGCCGCGTGTCCCGTCGCTTTGGCGAAGGTGTGGTCAACGGTGCCCTGACCGCACGGGTTGGTGTGGCTGCAATCGAGGTTTGTCGCCCCTTGCCTTTCATCCGCTCGGAACGCCCCCGCGTCACAAGTCTCGTCAAGCGGGCGTTAACGGGCCTGTTCCCGACTGGCGATTGACGCGTTGCACGGCGTTGCACGGGCTTTACGATCCATCTGGCTGCGCCTATAACCGCGCGCATGATGATACATGGCTTTGCGATTATTCCGCGAATTACCAGCCCGGCGCTCTGAACTGTCGAGCCGCCGGGACAAGGCGTATGACCTGACGCGCCGCCGCATCACCCCAAGATTTCCACGTTCTCAAGGACGCTGACCCATGTCGTCTGAAACGCCCGACTACAAAGATACACTGAACCTGCCCAAAACCGATTTCCCGATGCGCGCGGGGCTGCCCAAGCGCGAACCCGACTGGCTGGCGCGCTGGGAAAAGCTTGGGGTCTATGACCGCCTGCGCGACGGTGCGGGGGATCGCAAGCCGTTCATCCTGCATGATGGCCCGCCATACGCCAACGGACACCTGCATATCGGCCACGCGCTGAACAAGGTGCTCAAGGACATGGTCGTGCGGTCCCAGCAGATGATGGGGCGCGATGCGCGCTATGTTCCCGGCTGGGACTGCCATGGCCTACCTATCGAGTGGAAGATCGAGGAACAGTACCGCGCCAAGGGCAAGGACAAGGACGAGGTGTCGGTCCTCGATTTTCGCCAGGAGTGCCGGAAGTTCGCCGAAGGCTGGATCGATATCCAGCGCGATGAATTCAAGCGTCTCGGCGTCACCGGCAAATGGGACAATCCCTATCTGACGATGGATTATCACGCCGAGGCGGTGATCGCGGATGAGTTCATGAAGTTCGTCATGAACGGATCGCTCTATCTGGGGTCAAAGCCCGTCATGTGGTCGCCGGTCGAAAAGACCGCGCTGGCCGAGGCCGAGGTCGAATACAAGGATCACACCAGCCACACGATCTGGGTGAAATTTCCGGTGGCCAGCGGCGATCCGGCGCTTGATGGCGCGAAGGTGGTCATCTGGACCACAACGCCCTGGACCATCCCGTCGAACCGCGGTGTCGCGTTCTCAAGCCGTATTTCCTACGGCCTGTTCCGCGTGACCGAGGCGCGTGAGGACAACTGGCTGAAGGTGGGTGAAACCGTTGTTCTGGCCGACCCACTGGCCGAGGACGTGATGAAGGTTGCTCGCGTCGAAGCCTATGAGCGCGTGGCCGATGCGCCCGACTTTACAGGCGCGATCCTCAAGCATCCGCTGGCCGGTGCCGACGGTTACTGGGGCTATGACGTCCCCATGCTCGAAGGCGATTTCGTCACCGATGATGCGGGCACGGGTTTTGTTCATACCGCGCCTAGCCATGGTGCGGATGACTACGATCTGTTCGTCAAGAACGGGCTGGTGGACCGGATGACGCATAATGTGCTGGAAGACAGCTCATTCGCTGAACATGTTCCGTTCTTTGCCGGTCTCAAGGTGTTCGATCACAAGGGCAAGGAAGGCAAGGCGAACAAGGCGATCATCGAAAAGCTGGTCGAAGCCGGCGCGCTGGCCGCGCGTGGAAAGACGACCCACAGCTATCCGCATAGCTGGCGGTCCAAGGCGCCCGTGATCTATCGCAACACACCGCAATGGTTCGCCGCGATCGACAAGCCGCTCGATGACGGGATGGACGACTACGGTGCGACGATCCGCGAACGTGCGTTGACCTCCATCGACCAGTTGGTGAAGTGGACGCCGCAAACAGGCCGCAATCGCCTGTATTCGATGATCGAGGCGCGGCCTGACTGGGTGCTGTCGCGCCAGCGCGCCTGGGGTGTTCCGCTGACATGCTTCGTCAAGCGGCTGGGTGAAGGACGCGTTGAGATCCTGCGCGACGACAAGGTCAATGCGCGGATCAGGGACGCGTTCGAGGCGGAAGGTGCGGATGCCTGGTTCCGTGACGATGCAGCTGCGCGGTTCCTGGGCAGTGACTATGATGCCAGCGACTGGGAAAAAGTCACCGATATCCTTGATGTCTGGTTCGACTCCGGCTCGACCCATGCCTTCGTGCTGCGCGACCGCGAAGATGGAAGTGCGGACGGCATCGCGGATCTCTATCTGGAAGGTACTGACCAGCATCGCGGCTGGTTCCATTCCTCGCTTCTGCAGGCATCCGCCACGAAGGGACGTGCGCCGTACCGCGGCGTGCTGACACATGGCTTCACGCTCGACGAGAAAGGCATGAAGATGTCCAAATCGCTGGGCAATACGGTTGCGCCGGAGCAGGTCATCAAACAGTATGGGGCAGATATCCTGCGGTTGTGGGTTGCTCAGTCGGATTACACCGCCGATCTGCGGATCGGACCGGAGATCCTTAAAGGGGTGGCCGACAGTTATCGTCGCCTGCGCAATACGTTGCGCTTCATGCTCGGCAGCCTTGGCGATTTCAGCGAAGAGCTGCGCGTGCCGCATGCCGAGATGCCGGAGCTGGAACGCGCGATCTTGCACAAGCTGGCGGAGTTGGACCGTCTCGTGCGCAAGCATTACGACGAATACGACTTCCAGGCCGTGTTCCAGGCGGTGTTCCACTTCGCGACGATCGACCTGTCGTCCTACTACTTCGATATCCGCAAGGATGCGTTGTATTGCGATGGTGACGACAGCTTGCGCCGTCGGTCTGCGCTGACGGTTCTGGACACACTGTTCCACAGCCTGGCAACATGGCTGGCGCCGGTACTGGTGTTCACGATGGAGGAGGTCTGGCTGGAACGCTTCCCCGGCGAGGAAAGCTCCGTCCACCTGCAGGACATGCCGGTGTTGCCGGAATCATGGATCGATCATGATCTGTGGACGCGCACCGAAGCGCGCCGTGCCGTACGCCGTGTCGTAACCGGTGCGCTGGAAATCGAACGTCGCAGCAAGACCATCGGCGCGTCGCTGGAAGCGGCCCCCGTCGTCCATGTGCCCGCCGAGACAGCTGCGCTGATCGACGCGGACAGCTTTGCCGATCTGTGCATCACCTCTCAGATCACGCTGACCACCGACGTGGCGCCGAAGGGGGCGTTCACGCTGGACGAAGTTCCCGGTGTCGCGGTCGTCTTTGCACGCGCCCAGGGTGAGAAATGTGACCGCTGCTGGAAGATCCTGCCGGATGTCGGAACGCATTCCCATGCGGGCGTTTGCGGTCGCTGTGACGAGGTTCTGAACGAAGAAGGTCTGTAATCGAAGGCCTGCCCGCGCGGTATGCGCGGGCAGGTCACGCGCGGGGATGGGATTTGGAATAGATTTCCATCAACCGTGCGGCATCGACAGATGTGTATGCCTCTGTCGTGCTGAGCGATGCGTGCCCCAGCAATTCCTGAATGCTGCGCAGATCGCCGCCGCGGTTCAACAGATGCGTTGCGAAACTATGGCGCAGCGCATGCGGGGTGGCGGTTTCAGGCAGACCGAGCTGCATGCGCGATTTTCGGACAGATTGCTGAACTATCGAAGCCGAAAGCTGCCCACCGCGCACACCCATGAACAACGGACCAGTGGGCGTCAGCTCATAGGGGCACATCCGAACATAGCGGTCGAGCGCACGTTTGGCGATTTCGATCACCGGCACCTGACGTTCCTTGTTGCCCTTGCCCGTGACCCGCAGCATGTCGGGCAATGGGTAGTCGCGGCCTTTAAGCCCCAACGCCTCGGATATCCGCAGTCCGCAACCGTAAAGCAAGGTGACGACCGCAACGTCACGCGCAGCGGCCCATCCGGTTGTGGATTGCAGTTCGACAGTTTCCAGCATCTTCCTCGCCGAGGCCTCATCAAGCGGGCGGGGCAGCTTACGCTTGAAGCGTGGGCTGCGCGTGGACAGAATGGCGGTCGGGTCGAAGGGTTCGTGCTCAGCCCACCAGCGGTAGAAGCTTTTGACGGCAGACAGCGCACGGGCGAGCGAACGGGCCGACAATCCGCGGTCGCGCTCATACGCCATCCAGGCGCGCATATCCGTGATGCCGATACACTGAATCGGCCCGGGCGCGGCGGGTTCTTCCAGATGACCATTCATGAAGGTGAAGAAACGGACCAGATCCGCGCGATAAGCCTCCGTTGTCGCATCGGACGCGTCGTCCAGCGCAGCGATGGATGTCAGCCAGCGCTGCAGCAGGTCGGACGTCGCGGGTGGCAGGAAGCTCACGCCAGCCAGCTGCGCAGCAGCCGTTCACAGACCTTGCTGAACAGATCCAGAAGATCGGTCGCCTGACCGGGATAGAAATGATCCCGATGCGACGAGCCGAGCACCAGCAGGGCGGGTAGTCGAGCGTCGCCCAGATTGATCTGCACCAGCGCTTCGGAACGGATATCGGCAGCGGCGTCCCCATAGACCGTGGGCAGGCCGTGATTGACCTGACGCAGAATGATTTCGCTGGGTTGGGCTTTGCGACCCTGCGCTTGCAGGTTCAGGATGAAGTCCCGCGGCACGATCGAGACGGTTGCGCTGTCGCCAGAGAACCCATGTTCATCATCGGGTGTCGCGGTTTCCAGCACCAGGCGGACGGCGCGTAGTCGCAGGCAGTCGCGGATCTCGGAGTCAAGGGCGCGGATAAACGCGTCGAAGGTCAGCGGTTCCAGCATCGCCAAGATCGCACGGTGCACCTGACGTGTGGTGGCGACATTGTCATAGGCCGCGCTGACAACGGTTTGATGGGTTTCTTCCAAGTGGTCCAGCCGGGTTTCCAGCCGCGCCATGGCGAGGCCGCGAAGATCAACGACATTTGATCCGTGCGTGGCATCCTGAGCGCGCACCAGCGCTTCAAGGATCTGGCGGTCCTCCAAGACTGCAACGGGGTCCGACAGGATTGCCTCGCGCAGCGACACATTTGCGTCGCCGCCTTTTTCGGGAGTGCTCATGCTCTTGCCTCAAAGCTTTATGTTTTGAGGCAGTTTAACATTTACAGAATCTTCTGTCCCGTTTTTTCCCAGTCCTTCATGAAGGCATCGAGCCCTTTGTCGGTCAGCGGGTGCTCGGCCAACTTCTTGATGACGGCGGGCGGCGCGGTGATGACGTCGGCGCCGATTTTTGCGGCGTCGCTGACATGGTTCACCGTGCGAATGGAAGCAGCCAGGATTTCCGTGTCGAACAGGTAGTTGTCATAGATTTCGCGGATGTCGGCGATTAGTTCCATGCCATCGAGGTTCATGTCGTCCAGACGGCCGATGAACGGAGAAATGAAGGTCGCACCTGCTTTTGCGGCCAGAAGCGCCTGGTTGGCGGAAAAGCACAGCGTGACGTTGACCTTCTTGCCTTCGCTCGACAGAACCTTGCAAGTCTTCAGGCCGTCCCATGTCAGCGGAACCTTGACGGTGATGTTGTCCGCGATTTCGGCCAGCTTACGACCTTCGGCGATCATCTCGTCGGATTTCAGCGCGACAACCTCGGCGCTGACCGGACCTTCGACCAGATCGCAGATTTCCTTGGTGACTTCCAGAATATCGCGGCCCGATTTCAGGATTAGCGACGGGTTGGTGGTGACGCCATCGACCATGCCCAGGTCGTTGAGCTCGGCGATTGCGTCGATATCGGCGGTGTCTACGAAGAATTTCATGGATTCTCTCGATTTGGCGGTGAGCGTTCGAGCATGGTCTATCCCAAACTGGGCGCAGGCAAAAGCCCCGCTACGCGTAGGGATTTACACTGAGCGCCCGGCTTCCTAAACATTTGCCATGACGAAGATGCCGAAGCCCCGCCGAACGCACAATTCAGATCGACCGATGCATGAATGACGGTTCGATATCCTTCCCTGAAGGTTCGCTGGTTTCGGTTCTGACAGCTCAACCGCTGGATCGCTTGCTGGACTACAAGGCGCCGGCGGGCGGATGCCTCGAAGGGGCCTTTGTGATTGTGCCGCTCGGTCCGCGCAAGGTGACGGGCGTGATCTGGGGCAGCGGTCAGGGCGGCTTCGACCCCAAGAAAATCCGGTCGGTGTCCGAAGTTCTGGATGTGCCGCCGATGCGCGCGGAGATGCGGGACTTTCTTCAACGCGTGGCGGATTACACCCTGACGCCTTTGACGGCGATGTTTCGGTTGGCGACGCGGACACCGGGGTTGGGTGACAGCCCGTCCATGCGACGGGTCTTGCGACGGGGGGCGGGCGAGCCGGATCGGGTGACCGAACCCCGCATGCGGGTTCTGGATGCGTTGGACGCGTCGGATGGGCAGTTGCTTGCGATCGGTGAATTGTGTGACTTAGCCGGCGTTTCGAATTCCGTCATCAAGGGGCTGGTGAAGCAAGGCGCGATTGACGAGGTCGAGACACCGCGCGACAGCCCCTATCTGCAACTTGATCCTGCCTTGCCGGGCAAGCCGTTAACCGATGATCAGGCGCAGGCGGCAGATCTTCTGAAGGACGGTATTGCGAAGGGCAGCTACGGGACGACCTTGCTGAAAGGTGTGACCGGATCGGGCAAGACGGAGGTCTATCTGGAAGCGGTCGCCGCCTGTCTGGAGGCGGGGCGGCAAGCCTTGGTCCTGTTGCCCGAGATCGCGCTGACGTCGGAATTCCTGACGCGTGTCGAGACGCGTTTTGGCGCAAAGCCTGCTGAATGGCATTCCGGTGTCACGATGACCGAGCGGCGACGTTGCTGGCGTATGGTGGCGGAAGGTGGAGCGCAACTTGTCGTCGGGGCACGGTCCGCGTTGTTCCTGCCGTTTCAGAATCTCGGCCTGATCGTTGTGGATGAAGAACATGACAGTTCCTACAAGCAGGAAGACGGCGTCCTTTACAATGCGCGCGACATGGCTGTGCTGCGGGCGTCGATCTGCAAGGCACAGGTGGTTCTTGCGTCTGCCACACCATCGCTGGAAAGCTGGCAGAACACCCAAGCGGGCAAGTACAGGCGGGTGGACCTGACTGCGCGCTTCGGGACCGCTGTTCTGCCTGAAATGGCTGCGCTCGATATGCGTGTCGAAGACATGCCGTCCAGCTCGTGGATTTCTCCCAGCCTGCGCGCCGCCGTGACCAAGAGGCTTGAGGCCGGGGAGCAGTCGCTGCTGTTTCTCAATCGTCGCGGCTATGCGCCGGTCACGGTTTGCCGCGCCTGCGGGCACCAGATCGGATGTCCGCATTGCGACGCGCGGATGGTGGAACATCGTTTTCAGAAACGGCTGATGTGCCATCAATGCGGCGAGAGCATTGCCTTGCCGGAGGTCTGTCCGTCCTGCAAGGTCGAGGGCAAGCTCGCGCCGGTGGGGCCGGGGGTAGAACGCTTGCAAGAAGAAGCGGTGCAGGCTTTCCAGGATGCGCGGGTCGAGGTGTTGTCATCGGATCTGTTTGGCTCGGCGCATGCCTTGAAGGAACGGATCGAAGCGATTGCAGCGGGTGAGGCGGACATCATCATCGGCACGCAACTGGTTGCCAAGGGCCACAACTTCCCGCTGCTGACGCTCGTTGGTGTGATCGACGCGGATCTTGGGCTGCAGGGTACCGACATGCGCGCCGCAGAACGGACCTTTCAGTTGATGCGGCAGGTTGCGGGACGTGCCGGCCGCGCGGAGCGCCCGGGTGTCGCGCTGCTGCAGACCTTCCAGCCCGAGCATCCGGTCGTTCGCGCAATCCTGTCGGGTGCGGAAGAAGACTTCTGGCAGGCGGAGGCGGATGAGCGCGAGGCGTTGGGGATGCCACCCTTCGGTCGTATGGCTGGCATCATCCTGTCTTCTACCGATGTGGCGCAGGTGTTCGAATTCGGCAATGTCATGGCGCGCCAACGCGCGGCTCTGGACCGCATTGGAGCTGAGCTTTATGGCCCTGCACCCGCGCCGATCGCCCGCATCCGCGGCCGCCACCGGGTGCGCTTGCTGGTCAAGGCTGCGAAGAACGCACCGCTGCAATCTGCGCTGCGGGAATGGCTGGCGCAGTTTCGGGTGAGTGGTAGTCTGCGCATTTCTGTCGATATCGATCCGCAAAGCTTCCTATAGCGCTTGGCTTGACCGCATGGCGAGCGAGGGCTAATCGCCGTGCAATCACTTGGGAGCAGCAGCTATGCCGACTTGGACTGCATTGACGACACTTGAGGGGAAGGCCAAGGCTGAAGCTTTGGGGGAGACGCTGGAGAACCTGACGCCGGAGCCTACGGGTGTCGGCGTTTTCGAGATCGAGGACGGGTCCGGCCTTTGGGAAGTGGGAGCCTATTTCGTCGAGGAGCCCCACGGGATAGCGCTTGACTTGCTGGCCGCCGCGCATGGTGCGAAGCCGTTCACGGTGTCGGAACTGCCCGAAACGGACTGGGTTGCCAAGGTGAAGCGTGAACTCAGCCCGGTCGAGGCGGGCCGGTTTTTCGTCTATGGAAGCCATGATGCCGACAAGCTGCCGCAGGATCGTATCGGGCTGTTGATCGAGGCGGCTATGGCGTTCGGCACTGGGCACCATGGCACGACGCTCGGCTGCCTGAAGGCGTTGGACGCGTTGAGTGCGGAAGGGTTCGAGGGTGCGTCGGTCGCGGATATCGGTTGCGGTACAGCAGTTCTCGCGATGGCGGCGGCGAAAATCTGGCCGTTCTCGGTCCTGGCAAGCGACATTGATCCGGTCGCGGTCGAGGTTGCGCAGGCGAATGCTGCGAGCAACGGCCTGGGGGATCGTGTCCGCTGCGTGGAAGCGGCGGGGTTCGATCATCCGGAGTTGGATGGCGAAGGCCGGTTCGACCTTGTTTTCGCAAATATCCTGAAGGGGCCGCTGATCGATCTGGCACCGGACATGGCGCGCAGCCTGCAAGCGGGCGGATACTGCATCTTGTCGGGCTTGCTGGTCGAGCAAGCGGACGAGGTCGATGCGGCCTATCGTGTGGCCGGGTTCGACCTTCATCGTCGGGAAGACATTGGGGAATGGTCCACGCTGACGATGAAGCGTACTTGATTTCCGAAGACCGCGGCCAGTCGCCGGGCCGGTCCCCCATAAAAGAGAAACGGCCGCTCAGATCAAATCTGGCGGCCGTCTCGCTTCACGCGAGGGAGGGAGTCGTGAAGCATATATTCAGCCTTGGCGGCCGTGACGTGCAACGTATTCGATGTCACTGCGGCTCAGGCCGATGTCAGCCAGTTCGCGGTCGTTCAGACGGGACAGAGCGTCACGGGTAACGCGGGTCTGGTTCCATGCAATTACAGCGTCGATCAGACGTGCGAACGGGTTGCGGTTGAATTCAGGTGCGGCGTTGATAACCGGAGTTGTGTCAAGGGTAGCCATGTTTGTTTTCCTCGTAATTCTCAACTTGGCGAAACATTGTGCAGATGCAGCATCGTTTCGTCTTCACGGAGGCAGATAGTCCCTCGCTGACGCTGTCACAACGAACGAATTTGCAATCCGGTCTTGCGCTGGATGCATGGCAAAACTCCCTTGTAAATAACGCGATGCAAGTAATTCAGCGCGTTCAAGGGGTGTCCGGACTGAACGCCGTAGCGTCACGGAGGGCGAATTGCCGCAGATGCATGGCTCTGTCCGGTGTTTGTGGCGGATGTGCATTCTGTTTTGCAAATGTTCTCCTTCCGTGCTAGCGCAAGGAAAAGCGACAAGAGCAGGCGAAACATGCGTATAATGGGCATTGATCCCGGGCTGCGACGTCTCGGATGGGGCATCATAGATGTGTCCGGCGGTCGTATGTCCCATGTCGGGAATGGCACCTGCCTGTCCGGAGGCGGTGCACTGGCGGTTCGGCTGCTGGCGCTGCATGAGCAACTGACGGATGTGCTCAATCGGTTTTCACCCGATCATGCCGCCGTCGAGCAGACCTTTGTGAATCGTGATTCGGCGGGTACCTTGAAGCTGGGGCAGGCACGGGCCATCGCGCTGCTGGTTCCTGCGCAGGCTGGACTTGAGGTGGGAGAGTACGCCCCCAACTCCGTGAAGAAGGCGGTCGTGGGCGTCGGCCACGCTGCCAAAGAACAGGTCAGCCATATGGTGTCGCTGCAATTGCCGGGAGCCGTGCTGGACGGGCCGGATGCGGCTGATGCCTTGGCAATAGCAATCTGCCATTCGTTCCATATCCAGAACTCCGGACGTTTGGAGGCGGCCTTGCGTCGGGCATCTGCATGATTGGACGGATTTCGGGACAACTCGCCTATCGCGGACTTGATCACGTAATGATCGATGTGGGCGGGGTTGGCTATCTCATCTACTGCTCGGATCGCACGATAGCCTCGCTGCCTGCGAAAGGCGGGTTTGCATCGCTCTATACCGACTTGATGGTGCGTGAAGACCTTCTGCAACTCTACGGCTTTCAGACGCTGGTGGAGAAGGAATGGTACCGGTTGCTGCTGTCTGTTCAGGGCGTCGGCGCGAAGGCTGCTTTGGCCATCCTCGGCGTGCTGGGTCCTGAAGGAGTCGGGCGGGCAATTGCGCTTGGCGATGCCGCGTCGGTGAAGTCTGCGCCGGGTATTGGACCCAAGATCGCGCAACGTGTTGTAAATGAATTGAAAGACAAGGCGCCTTCTGTGATGGCGATGGCGGGGCAGGATGAAAGCGCAACGGCATCGGCTGTTCTGCCCGTGACGGAAAGCTCCGACGCAGCCGTTGTAGAGAATGAACCAAAACCGGTCGCACCCAGCCGAGCCGCCGATCAGGCCGATGCGCTGTCAGCTCTGGCGAATTTGGGTTATACCCCCGGCGAGGCGGCGACTGCCGTGGCCCAGGCCGCGCGTGATGAGCCGGACGCCGGGACATCGGAACTTATCCGCTTGGCCCTGAAACGACTGGCTCCGACGGGGTGAGCAAAGGATGGATGGCCCTGTGACCGATTTCACGCTCAGCCCGGAAGAGCAACCCGATGATCGAGATCGCGCGCTGCGTCCGCAGGCGCTGGATGAATTCATCGGTCAGGCCGAGGCGCGGGCGAACCTCAAGATCTTCATGCAGTCGGCACGTCAACGTGGCGAAGCGATGGACCACACGCTGTTCTACGGACCGCCGGGGCTGGGCAAGACGACGCTTGCGCAGATTGTCGCGCGTGAGCTTGGCGTGAACTTTCGCATGACATCTGGGCCGGTCCTGGCCAAGGCTGGTGATTTGGCCGCGATCCTGACCAATCTCGACGCGCGTGATGTGTTGTTCATCGACGAGATTCACCGACTCAATCCCGTGGTGGAAGAGGTGCTCTATCCGGCGCTTGAGGATTTCGAGCTGGATCTGGTGATCGGAGAAGGGCCCGCCGCGCGGACCGTGCGGATCGATTTGCAGCCATTTACACTTGTGGGTGCGACGACGCGTCTGGGTTTGCTGACTACGCCGCTGCGCGACCGGTTCGGAATCCCGACGCGGTTGCAGTTCTACACGGTCGAGGAGTTGCACCAGATTGTCACGCGCGGCGCGCGCAAGCTTGGCGTGCCTGCTGATGACGGCGGTGCGTTGGAGATCGCGCGCCGGGCGCGTGGTACACCCCGAATCGCCGGACGTTTGCTGCGTCGCGTTGTTGATTTTGCCGTGGTCGAAGGCGATGGGAAGATCACGCGGGAACTGGCGGACTCGGCGCTGACACGACTCGGTGTCGACCAGTTGGGGCTGGATGGAGCAGACCGGAGGTACATGCTGCTTCTGGCCGAGAATTATGGTGGCGGCCCCGTGGGCATCGAAACCATTGCCGCCGCGCTTTCGGAGAGCAGGGATGCTCTGGAAGAGGTGATTGAGCCCTTCTTGCTACAACAGGGTCTGATCCAGCGCACGCCGCGCGGACGGATGCTGGGGCACAAGGCGTGGACCCATCTGGGACTTGCCGCGCCACGACCCGGAACGGATCAAGGCACGCTGTTCGAGGATTGAAGCGCTGGCCACTGGTTCGTCACTTTGCTAGAGCGCCCGCGCAAGATGCGAGGTCCAGATATGACACCCGACGATATCCGCGCGATGTTTACCCGCAGCGACGGCAGCTACGCCTTCGCGCGGTGGGGGCGTCCGATCGCCCCGGTGGTGTTCGGGGTTCAGGACGAAACGTTGTCCATCGTGAAGGGTGCAGTGGAGGCGGTCGCGCATCTGGCTGGTCTGGAGATCGTAGAAACCGATGCGGAACTCGGCGTCAATCTGATGATATTCTTCTTCAACGAATGGGCCGAACTAACCGAGACACCCGATCTCGACAAGTTGGTCCCTGATCTTGCCGGGCAAGTGCAGCGCCTGGAAAAGGCTGACGCCAGCCAGTACCGCCTGTTTCGATTTGACGAGAATGGCGCGATTCGAGCTTGCTTCGTCTTCGTGCGGATGTCGCCCACCATGTCGACACTTCCGGCCGAAGACATCGCTCTCGCGCAGGCGGCGCAATCGATGCTGTTGTGGTCGGATGTGGCTTTTTCCGACCGGTCGCCATTGGCGGTGTTACCTGATTCGGGTCAAACGGTCCTGCAACCCGACATTGGTGCCGTGATCAATGCCGCCTATGATCCGGTCCTGCCTGCCGTCGCCGATGATCCGACCCACGCGCTACGGGTTTATGCGCGTGTCAGCCAGATGGCACCGCAGGAGAAAAACGCGTGAGCGCCCGGCCGCACCTGTTTCATTGCCGAGTCTATTATGAGGACACGGACCTTGCGGGAATCGTCTACTACGCGAACTATCTGAAATTCATCGAGCGCGCCCGCAGCGAGATGATCCGCGATGCTGGGTTGGATCAGGCGCAAATGAAGCAGGACGACGGGTTGGTGTTTGCCGTGCGGCGGGTAGAGGCGGATTACGTCACACCCGCGCGGTTCGACGATGCGTTGGCGGTTGAGACGACAGTGGCCGCGCAGTCCGGCGCCCGGATCACGCTGCAGCAAGACGTCAAGCGCGACGATAGGCTTTTGTTCTCCGCGATCGTCGAGTTGGTGTGCCTGCGTGCCGATGGGCGGCCCGCACGCTTGCCGGCGTCGCTTCGCGAGTCTTTGCCGCGTTGGGTCAGGTAACGCGGTTGTCATAGCATCGGGCTTGGCTTTGCTATAGAATCGGCTGCAAAAGAGCCGCCGCTGAACGGCTGGAAATACAGGCAGAGTTATGGACCCCATCGATTTCTCATTCTGGGCGCTTTTCGCCCGTGCGACACTGACCGTGAAGCTGGTGATGCTGATGCTGTTCGCCGCATCGGTCTGGGCATGGGCCATCATTATCCAGAAGCACCTTACCTACCGCAGGGCGAAACGTCGCGCGGCGCGGTTTGATCGTGCCTTCTGGTCGGGTGAGCCGCTGGACCGTCTCTATCAGGACATCGGCGGTAAGCCGCGCGGGGCGTCAGAGCGCATTTTCGTGGCGGGGATGGATGAATTCAACCGCTCCTTTCGCGGTGATGGCGGGTTTATCCCGGGTGCCACGTCGCGCATTGACCGGACCATGGATGTCGCCATTGCCAAGGAAACCGAGCGCTTGACCAGCGGGCTGTCCTTCTTGGCCACCGTTGGGTCCACGGCGCCATTCGTCGGGCTGTTCGGCACGGTCTGGGGCATCATGCACAGCTTCGAGCAGATCGCGCTGCAGCAGAACACAAGCCTCGCGGTCGTTGCGCCAGGTATTTCGGAGGCGCTGTTTGCCACGGCACTTGGCCTTCTGGCCGCGATCCCGGCGGTGATATTCTACAACAAGCTGTCATCTGACAGCGCGCGGATCGTCGGAGAATACGAAGCCTTCGCCGACGAATTCTCGACGCTTCTGTCGCGAGAACTGGACGACTGACATGGGTGCTTCCGTCAAACCACAGCAGCAAGGTGGCGGTCGCAGGTCGCGCCGGCGGTCACGCGTGCAAGCGCAGGCAATGAGCGAGATCAATGTCACACCCTTCGTGGATGTGATGCTGGTTTTGCTGGTCGTGTTCATGGTGGCCGCCCCGCTGATGACGGTAGGTGTTCCGATCCAGCTGCCGGAAACGGCGGCGACTCCATTGCCCACGCAAGATGAAGAACCGCTGACCATCACGCTCGCCGAAGACGGTCGCGTGATGATCCAGACGACGGAGGTTGCCTCGGATGCATTGGTCACCCGTCTTCGGGCGATCATGGAAGAACGCAGCAACGATCAGTTGTTCCTGCGTGCGGACGGGTCGATCCCTTATGAGCGTGTGATGCAGGTGATGGGCGCGCTGAACGCGGCTGGTTTCAACAAGATCGGTCTGGTGACCGAGCCGGGCGGCCCCACGCTCGACGGCAACGGTTAGAAATCGAGGGCCAATTGAAGACGGGGCTCTATATCTCGGGCGGCGCGCATGCCGCATTGCTGCTTTGTGCGGTGCTTGGCTGGCCATTTATGGATCAGCCGGATGAACCCTTGCCGGCTTCGGTCAGCGTGTCGCTGGTTTCGTCCGCCGATCTGACAGCCAGCGCCCCGGAATCTGAGGCACCGGACGCGCCGGAACCGATAGAGGCGCCTGAAGCCGAAACGACCCCCGAACCGCCTACTGCCGCGCCGACGCCTACCGCTCGTCCCGATGCACCCGAGCCTGCACCGGATCCCGAAGCCGAGGCCGCGGCAAGCCCGCCGCCGCTGCCCGAAGGCGCGCCACCACCGCCCGTTGATCGCGTAGCACCCGTACCCATGCCGGAGCCCCCCGAGAACGTCGATACGGCAGAGGTGGAGCAAGAAGCGATTACGCCCGAAATCGCGCCCGAACAGCCCGTTCAACAGGTCGAACAGCAGGACGCCGCAGCCCCTGAGGCGGCGGCACCAGAGATTGTAACGGAAGCCACTGAAACGGAACCGGAGCCGGATCGTGCTCCGGGCGTAGCGCCGCGCCCGAACCGCAAGCCTGCACCTGAACCTGAGACGCCTGTTGCCGAGGCTGAACCAGCGCCGGAACCATCTCCCGAGCCCGAGCCCGAGCCCGAGCCCGAGCCCGAGCCCGAGCCCGAGCCCGAGCCCGAGCCCGAGCCCGAGCCCGAGCCCGAGCCCGAGCCCGAGCAGGACGCAGACGCCATCGCCAATGCGGTCGCGCAGGCGTTGTCGTCGAGCGATCCCGCGCCTGTCAGTTCGAACGCGCCTGTCGGTCCACCACTCACCTCGGGCGAGCGCGAAGGTCTGCGTCTGGCCGTCGGGCAATGCTGGAATTTTTCTGCCCTTTCCACCGACGCCGCGCGTGTTACCGTGGTCGTGGGCATGGAAATGACACAGGACGGGAAACCCGTGCAGGGCAGTTTGCGTATGATCTCTTATGAAGGTGGACCCGAGTCTGCGGCCCAGCAAGCCTATGAAACGGCGCGTCGTGCTATCCTTCGGTGTTCGGGCAATGGCTATCCTCTGCCCGCCGACAAATACGAGCAATGGCGCGAGATCGAAATGACATTCAACCCTGAAAGGATGCGTAGCAGATGAACGTTTTCGGACGGTTAGCGAAGATTTCGGCGATCCTTCTTGCAGGGTTGTCTCCTGTTACGGGGGTGGCGCAGGGCCAGGGGCCGTTGCGGATCGAGATTACCGAAGGTGTGATCGAACCGCTGCCCATTGCCATTACGCCCTTTGTATCCGGAAGCGGTGACGCGGCACAGTTCGCGCGGGACATCACGCAAGTCATCATTGACGATCTGGAAGGTAGTGGCCTGTTCCGTGCGATCGACCAGCAGGCGTTCATCTCGCAGGTATCTGATTTCAATGCGCCGCTGCAATACGCCGACTGGAAGGCAATCAATGCACAAGGTGTCGTTACAGGCGAGGTCACGCGGTCCGACGAAAATCTGAGTGTAAAATTCCGGCTGTTCGACGTGTTTTCGGAAGTTCCGCTAGGCGATGGGTTGCAATTCGGGGGATCAACCGGAAGCTGGCGGCGCATGGCACACAAGGTCGCGGATGCCGTCTACAGCCGGATTACGGGCGAGGGCGGCTATTTCGACAGCCGCGTTATCTTCGTCTCCGAGGCGGGGCCAAAAGACGCGCGCCAAAAGCGTCTGGCTGTGATGGATTATGACGGCGCCAATTTGAGCTATCTGACCGACAGCAGTTCGATCGTTCTGGCTCCGCGTATTTCGCGTGACGGTTCAAAGGTGGTCTACACCTCTTACGCCAGTGGTGAGCCGCGCATCTATATCCTGGACACGAGTACGCTCCAGTCACGGGCGCTCGGGGCGCAGAGCGGACCGATGACCTTCTCACCACGCTTTTCCCCTGATGGGTCGTCCGTGCTGTTCTCGCAAAGTAACAGCGGCAACACGGATCTGTTCGTGCAGGGGATCAATGGAGGCGGCGCGCGGCAATTGACCAGTTCGCCATCCATCGATACTTCACCCAGCTATTCGCCAGAAGGGGACCGGATCGTCTTCGAGAGCGACCGATCCGGTAGTCCGCAGCTTTACGTGATGCCGGCAGCAGGAGGCGAGGCCCAGCGGATCAGCTTTGGCGAGGGGCGCTATGGCACGCCGGTCTGGTCGCCGCGCGGTGATCTGATCGCCTTCACAAAGCAGAATCAGGGGCGGTTTCATATCGGGGTCATGCGTCCGGATGGCAGCGAAGAACGCCTGCTGACCGCGTCATTTCTGGATGAAGGCCCGACATGGGCACCCAACGGCCGCGTCGTGATGTTCTCGCGCGAGACACCTGGATCGCAGGGCAACACTGCACTTTATTCCGTAGACATAACCGGTCGCAACCTGAAGCGTGTATCAACACCGGGCGCGGCATCCGACCCCGCTTGGTCGCCGCTTCTTGATTGACGACGCATTCCCAACCGGCGTGAAGGCTGATAGCGTGCGTGCCGAAACCGTCATAACTCTTCGCAGAGGCGAAACATGAACCGTAAGACCACCGCCATTCTTTTTCTCGCCGCGCTTGCGGTTTCGGCTTGCAGCAATTCTCGTTTTGGTCAGGGCAATGAACCCGGTGCCTATGGGGCCAACGGGGCTTATGGGTCGGGCGCTTATGGTGACCCGCGTTCGCCCGAGTATTTCCAGCAGGCGGTTGGGGATCGCGTTCTTTTTTCGGTCGATGAAAGCACGCTGAACCCGGCCGCACGCGCGACGCTGGCCGAACAGGCGCGGTGGCTGATGACCAATGGAAGCTACAACGCGACAATTGAAGGCCATGCTGATGAACAGGGCACGCGCGAATATAACATCGCGCTCGGTGCCCGTCGTGCCAATGCGGTGCAGGAATATCTGGTGACCCAAGGCGTTGCGCCAAGCCGTCTGAAGACGATCAGCTACGGCAAGGAACGCCCGCTTGAGATATGTTCCGAAGAAGCCTGCTATGCCAAGAACCGCCGCGCGGTGACCGTGCTGTCGCTCGGGGCCGGATCGTGAGTTTTCGGGCCGTTCTTCTTGCGGTCGCAGTAGCGCTGCCGCTGACAGCGGCGGCTCAGGACCGTGATGCGACGCTGGCGGATATTCGTCAAGAATTGACGGTCCTGTCGGTCGAGTTACAGAAACTGAAGCGTGAATTATCCACGACCGGCGGTGTATCAAACCTGCCCGCCGGCTCAGGGCCGCTTGAGCGTCTGGATGGGTTGGAAACCGAAGTGCGCCGGATGACGTCCAAAGCCGAGGAATTGGAGAACCGGATCAATCGCGTGGTCGATGACGGGACGAACCGGATCTCCGATCTGGAGTTTCGTCTGACGGAATTGGAAGGCGGTGATCTGGGGCAACTCGGTGAGACGACGCCACTAGGTGGTGAGAACAGCGCACCGGCAGTTGCTGTTCCTCAGCCAGCACCGTCGAATGAGCCGCAGCTTGCGATGAACGAGAAATCGGATTTCGAAGCTGCGCTAGGCCTGGTCGACAAGGGTACCCCTGCCGACGCGCTGGCGGCGCTGACGAGTTTCGTAGACAACTATCCCCGAAGCCCGCTGGCCGCCGAGGCACAGTTCTATCGCGGCAATGCCTTGCGCGAAGTGGGCGATGTGGCGAATGCCGGTCGCGCCTATCTGGAAAGCTTCTCGTTGGCGGAAAATGCCAATCCGGGGCTGGCGGCGGATGCGTTGTTTCAACTGGGCCGTTCATTGTCCGATCTGGGCGAAACACGCGAAGCCTGCGTGACTTTAGGTCAGGTCAAAGAACGTTATCCGGATACCGCGGCAGCGCCTCGCGCATCGGAACGCCTTGGGGGGATGAGCTGCCCCTGACATTGGCAGACAGGTTTGCGCAGGCCATGCAGCGTTGTTTGGCCGGTTCTTCCCCCGCCGCACTTGGAGTCGCGGTGTCGGGCGGAAGTGATTCCACCGCCCTGTTGATCTTGGCGAAGGATTGGGCGCGACGAAATGGCGTCGGACTGTATGCGGCCACCGTGGATCATCGGTTACGGACCGAATCGGCGCAGGAGGCGGTGCAGGTTGCGGCCCTTTGTGCGGAGTTGGGGCTCCCGCACGAGACGCTGGAATGGGATCGGGCCGAGGGCGGCAGCAACCTGCAAGCCCGCGCCCGCGAAGCCCGATATGCGTTGCTGGCGGATTGGGCGGTAGCGCATCGGTTGGATAGCGTCATGATCGGGCACACACAGGATGATCAGGCGGAGACATTCCTTTTGCGCTTGGCGCGTGGGTCTGGTGTTGACGGGCTGGCGGCAATGTCTGAGCGCCGGGACGGCGGCTTGGGGGTGATGTGGCTACGCCCACTGCTGGGAATTAGCCGCGCGGAATTGCGAGACGATCTTACCGCACGGGGCGTGGACTGGCTCGATGATCCCAGCAACAACAATCCGCATTTCGACCGTATCAAGATGCGTTCGTCGATGCCTGAACTCGCAAAGCTTGGGCTGGATACTGCGACCTTGTCACAGACCGCCGAGCGCATGTCATTGGCGCGTGAGGCCTTGAGCTATATGGCCAATTCGGTCGCGGAGCGTATTGCCGAGGTCCATTTGGGCGATGTGGTGTTCGATGCGGCGCAGTTGATGGTTCAACCCGCAGAGATTCGGTGGCGACTGCTTTCGGGGGCGCTGAAGCTGGTTTCCGACACCAGCTATCGTCCTCGTCTGTCGACGCTACGAGAAATCGAAGCAGGGTTGACCGCGGGAAAACGTGCGACGCTACACGGCTGCGTGCTTTCACCTGGCAAGACTTGGCGGATCACGCGCGAAGCCGCTGCGGCACCTGACGCCAGAGTGGTTCCAGAAGCAATTTGGGATGGGCGGTGGCGGATTTCAGGACCGTTGGAACGAATCGAGGTGAAGCCGGTTGGAGAAGTAGGCCTTGCCGATTTCCCCGGATTGGCGAGCTTCTGGGCTACCGCTTCATTCGGCAATCGCAACGCCTGCAGTTTGGAAAGGTGATCTGCTGGTGGCCGCGCCGGTTCTGGGGTATCCTGAAGATTGGAGTGCGACACCGGTCTATACCAAGGAAGATTACCTCCGTGGGCTGATGTCGCATTGAACTAAGCGTCTTGATGTCTATTTTAGGCGGAAACGCTGCGCGCCGGTCGCGCTGTTCTTACGGTTATAAGGAGATCCCACTTGGGCAACGCCAGAAACATCGCCTTTTGGGTCGTACTGTTTCTTCTGATCCTCGCGCTGTTCAACCTGTTCAGTGGTGGCCAGTCCACCATGTCGTCGCGGTCCATGAGCTATTCGGACTTTGTGACAGCAGTTGAAGGCGGCGAAGTCAGTACCGCAACGGTCGATGGTGAAAAAGTTCTGTTCCGCAGTAACGGTCAGGATTACGTGACAGTCGTTCCGCAAGGCACCGAAGTGACCGAGCGCCTGATTGACAATGACGTGGCTGTGAGTGCGCGTCCGCAGGAACAGTCGGGCTTCACGGCGCTGCTGATGACCTTCCTGCCGTTTATCCTGCTGATAGGGATCTGGATCTATTTCATGAACCGGATGCAGGGCGGCGGCAAAGGCGGGGCGATGGGTTTTGGCAAGTCCAAGGCCAAGCTTCTGACCGAGAAACACGGCCGCGTCACCTTTGACGACGTGGCGGGTATCGACGAGGCCAAGGAAGAACTGGAAGAGATCGTCGAATTCCTGCGCAATCCGCAGAAGTTTTCCCGCCTCGGCGGCAAGATTCCCAAGGGTGCCCTGCTGGTCGGCCCTCCGGGCACGGGTAAGACGCTGCTCGCACGCGCGATTGCGGGTGAAGCTGGCGTGCCATTCTTCACCATCTCTGGGTCCGACTTTGTCGAAATGTTCGTTGGCGTCGGCGCGTCCCGCGTCCGCGACATGTTCGAACAGGCGAAGAAGAACGCGCCTTGCATCGTCTTCATCGACGAGATCGACGCCGTGGGGCGTAGCCGTGGCGTCGGTTATGGCGGCGGCAATGACGAGCGCGAGCAGACGCTGAACCAGTTGCTGGTCGAGATGGACGGCTTCGAGGCCAACGAGGGGATCATCATCGTCGCCGCGACCAACCGTCCCGACGTCCTAGACCCCGCGCTCCTGCGTCCTGGCCGTTTCGACCGCCAGGTCCAGGTGCCTAACCCCGATATCAAAGGCCGCGAAAAGATCCTGGGCGTCCATGCCCGCAAGGTACCGCTGGGCCCCGACGTGGACCTGCGCATCATCGCGCGCGGTTGTCCGGGCTTCTCGGGTGCTGATCTGGCGAACCTCGTCAACGAAGCGGCGCTGATGGCCGCGCGTGTGGGACGACGTTTCGTGACGATGGAAGACTTCGAGAACGCCAAGGACAAGGTCATGATGGGCGCGGAACGCCGTTCCATGGTGATGTCCGAGGACGAGAAGAAGCTGACTGCCTATCACGAAGCGGGCCACGCCATCGTCGGCCTGAACGTTCCGCAACATGATCCGATCCACAAGGCCACGATCATTCCCCGTGGACGGGCGCTCGGTCTTGTGCTGTCACTGCCGGAACGTGACCAGCTTTCCGTCACGTACACCAAGTACAAGTCCAAGATTGCCATGGCGATGGGCGGCAAGGTCGCAGAAGAGCTGATCTTCGGGAAGGAGAACGTGACTTCGGGTGCGGCGTCGGACATCCAGCAGGTGTCGAAAATTGCCCGCGCGATGGTCACCCAGTTCGGGTTCTCGGATGAGTTGGGCCATATCGACTATGCGAACGAACAGCAGTCTTATCTGGGCAATTATCAAGGTACGCCCAACGCGTCGCCGGAGACCCAGCAAAAGATCGATGCCGAAGTCCGCAAGATCGTTGATGAAGGCTATGAGACGGCTAAGCGGATACTGACCGAGAAGAACGACGATCTGCATCGGCTCGCGCAGGGTCTGCTGGAATATGAGACGCTGACCGGAAACGAGATCACCAAGGTGATCGCTGGTGAGCCGCTTAACCGCGGGGACGACGAGGACGGAAGTTCGTCCGACGACAAACCCTCGCTAACGGCGGTCCCCAAGACAAAGCCGCGCCCGAAGGCGGATGAGTCTGGCCTGGAGCCCGAACCGTCTGCGTGATGTATCGCGACGTGAATGCGCCTCGACCGAAAGGTCGGGGCGTTTTCTTTTGGGTCACTTGACCTTAACCGGGGCAAGAGGCACGAGGACGTCAAAGCAAAGGATGTTCCTGACAACATGACGGATATCGACCCGCGCGACTGCGCGACCATGGCAGAGCTGCGTGACGTCATCGACCGATTGGACCGGGACCTCGTGGCGGTACTGGCACTCAGGCAACGCTGTATCGCGAGGGCGGCGGAACTGAAGCCAAGCGAAGGTCTGCCCGCAGACATCCCTGCACGCGTCGAAGATGTGCTCCAGAAGGTCGGGGTGTCCGCCGACGCACAGGGCGTGGACCGAGAACTGATGACGCAGATCTGGAAACAGCTGATCCGTTGGTCCATTCGGTACGAAGAAACATTGATGGCCCAAACAGGGCGCAACGAGGGAAACTGACATGACGGCGAAGGTGATCGACGGGAAAGCGTTCGCGGCAGGGCTTCGTGAAAAGATCGGTGGCGAAGTCGCGAGGCTGCGCGAAGAGCATGGGGTCGTGCCAGGCTTGGCGGTTGTGCTGGTCGGTGAAGATCCTGCCAGCCAAGTCTATGTGCGTTCCAAGGGTCGCCAGACGGTCGAAGCGGGCATGGAGAGCTTTGAGTATCGTTTGCCTGCCGAGACCGATCAAGAAACGCTTGTTACATTGATCCGCGACCTGAACAGCGACCCGAAGGTGCATGGTATTCTCGTTCAGTTGCCGCTGCCGGACCAACTGGACGAAGCATTGGTCATCGCGGAGATCAGCCCTGACAAGGATGTTGACGGGTTTCATGTCTCTAATGTCGGCCTCCTCAACACGGGGCAGGCGTCGATGGTGCCTTGTACACCCCTGGGGTCGTTGATGTTGCTGAAGGATCAGTTGGGCGATTTGTCCGGCCTTGAGGCTGTCGTCGTCGGACGGTCGAATATCGTCGGCAAACCCATGGTGCAGCTTTTGCTGGGCGAGAACTGCACGGTAACACTGGCACATTCTCGCACCAAGGATTTGCCTGCAGTGACCCGCCGCGCCGATATTCTGGTTGCGGCGGTCGGGCGTCCAGAGATGATCAAGGGCGACTGGATCAAACCGGGTGCGACCGTGATCGATGTGGGGATCAACCGCATCCCGACGACAGACGGCAAGTCTCGCCTTGTTGGTGACGTAGATTACGCAGCGGCGGCTGCAGTTGCAGGAGCAATCACGCCCGTGCCGGGTGGTGTCGGCCCCATGACCATTGCTTGTCTGCTGGCGAACACGCTTACGGCTTGTTGTCGGCAGAATGACTTGCCTGACGTCAGACTGTAGGCGCTTCCATTCAGACTTTCTTAACCTTTCCGCGCCAGCGATAGAACAGGGGCTTGGAGCGTTGAGGGTTGGAAGATTTGGTGTTGTACGAGTCGTGCGGAGTGCTGCCGGTATCAACTGTCCGCGATATTAGGCGCGTAGTGCCGTGCTGGATGCTGGTGGAACTTGACTGCCTTGTCCTTGCGAGGTCGCGTGGCGTGGTAAAGGTTGACCGGTCTGTACTGGATGTTGTCCGCTTGCATCGACGCATCGGCGGTGTGGTTCGCTTCTCGGGTTCGCTTGTGAATGCGCGCGCCGCCGATATCTTGGAACGCCTCGGAGCCGGGCCTATATGTTCCAGGTCATCTTCTATGGACGAGGCTACGGCACCAATTATTGTGGGGCGCCGCTCGTTTGTAAGCAACTATATGCGCCCAGCAGCGAGGCTCCTGATCGCGCGGAGCAGCCTGCAAGACAAAGCCGAACTACGCACGCAGGCGAGACGTTGTGTAGTCCTGCCCGCGCCTGATTGGATCGAGATACAAGTATAACTATCCGTTTGCGGACGGGGGTGTCTGCTACTGGACGATGGTGGCCTCCGTTTTGTCCCGTATTTCCTGCTCGGATACGCCGTCGGCGACTTCCACGATCTTCAGCCCGCCGTCGACGACGTCGAGAACGCCAAGATTCGTGATGATCCTGTCGACGACGCCAGCGCCTGTCAGGGGCAGAGTGCATTCTTTCAGCAGCTTTGACTCGCCATGCTTGTTTGTATGGTCCATCACGACGACGACCCGCTGCACGCCCGCGACCAGATCCATCGCACCACCCATGCCTTTGACCAGCTTGCCGGGAATCATCCAATTGGCCAGATCACCATTTTCCGCAACTTCCATTGCCCCGAGGATGGCACAGGCGATCTTGCCGCCCCGGATCATGGCAAAGCTCTGGGCGTTGTCGAAATAGGCGGTACGGCTGAGTTCCGTGATGGTCTGCTTGCCTGCATTGATAAGGTCGGGGTCTTCCTCGCCCTCGTAGGGAAAGGGCCCCATGCCCAGCATGCCGTTTTCGGATTGCAGCGTGATATCCTTGTCGCCGACATAGTTGGCAACAAGTGTCGGAATGCCGATCCCGAGGTTTACATACATGCCGTCTTCGAGTTCTTCCGCCGCGCGCGCGGCCATCTGATTGCGATCCCAGGGCATCAGCTGTCCTCCCGCTTGCGTGTCGTGCGCTGCTCGATGCGCTTTTCGTGCTGGCCTTCGATCAGGCGATGGACATAGATGCCCGGCAGGTGGATGTGATCGGGATCCAGAGATCCGCGTGGGACAATTTCCTCGACCTCGCAGATGCAGATCTTACCACAGGTTGCCGCCGGCGGGTTGAAGTTGCGCGCGGTCTTGCGGAACACCAGATTGCCCGTGTCATCCGCCTTCCACGCCTTCACGATCGAGATATCCGCGACAATCCCACGCTCGAGAATATACGTCTCGCCGTCGAAATCCTTGTGCTCCTTGCCTTCGGCGATTTGCGTCCCGACGCCCGTCTTCGTGTAGAAGCCCGGGATACCAGCACCGCCTGCGCGCATCCGTTCGGCCAATGTGCCTTGGGGGTTGAACTCCAGTTCCAGTTCGCCCGACAGGTATTGGCGCATGAATTCCGCGTTCTCGCCGACATAGGACGACATCATCTTCTTGACCTGTTTCGTCTGCAGAAGGATGCCAAGCCCGAAATCGTCCACGCCCGCATTGTTCGAGGCCACGGTCAGATCCTTGGTGCCTGCGTCCCGGATTGCAGCGATCAGCAGTTCCGGAATGCCACACAACCCGAAGCCGCCCGCCGCAATCGTCATCCCGTCAAAGAGCAGCCCGTCGAGGGCGCTTTTCGCATCGGGGTAAATCTTCTTCATGTCAGACCTCCCGTGTCATCGATTGACATAGGTTTCGCGCTTGCAGCATTGGCTGTCAACGTGGTGGCGTTAACAATCGGCGCCGACCATCAGGAGGCCTTGGTTTTCTTCTTCGCTATCGCTTTCTTTTTGGTGGCAGGCTTTTTCTTCGTGCCCTTCTTGGCGGATTTCTCTGCGATCAATTCCAGCGCCTGTTCCAGTGTGATGTCTTCAGGTTCGACATCCTTGGGCAGGGTCGCATTCACCTTCTCCCATTTGACGTAGGGTCCGTAGCGGCCCTTCATGACCGCGACAGCTCCACCGTCCGGATGTTCGCCCAGTTCTTTTAATGGCGTTGCAGCAGCGGCACGACCGCGCTTGGGCTTGGAGGCGAGCACTTCAACCGCACGGTTCATCCCGATCGTGAACACATCCTCGATGTCGTCGAGGTTGGCGTTGGTGCCGCCCTTGAACGAGATACTCTCGGCATGCTTCAGATACGGGCCATAGCGTCCGATATTAGACCAAATCATCACACCGTCTTCAGGGTGTGGCCCGATTTGGCGGGGCAAGGACAGCAGCTTCAGAGCCTGTTCAAGGTCAACCTCTTCGGCGGGCCAGCTCTTGGGAATTGATTGGCGCGGTGGCTTCTTGTTGTCGTCGGTGACCTCGCCTCGCTGCACGTAAGGGCCGAAGCGCCCCTTGAACGCGTAGATATTGTCGCCTTCGTCTTCACCCAGCAGCTTGCCTTCCGGTGGAATACCCGCACCTTCGCTGTCTTCGATCCCCGGAGGACCGAAGGGGCGTGTATAACGGCACTCGGGATAGTTTGAACATCCGATGAAAGCCCCACCTGATCGCGCCGTTCGCATTGACAACCGGCCATCGCCGCAGTTCGGGCACAAGCGCGGGTTGGAGCCGTCTTCCTTTGGCGGAAACAGGTGCGGCTCCAGCACTTCGTCGATCTTGTCCAGCACTTCGCCGATCCGCAGGTCGGCCGTTTCGGCGATTGCAGCGGCAAAGTCGCGCCAGAAGTTCTGAAGCACGTCCTTGTAGTCGCGAGCACCGGCCGACACATCGTCGAGTTGGTTTTCCAGATCGGCGGTAAAGTCGTAACCCACATATTTGCGGAAGTAACTGACCAGGAAGATCGTGACCAACCGCCCCTTGTCTTCCGGGATCAGCCGGTTCTTTTCCTTCACCACATAGCCGCGATCCTGGATCGTGGTCACGATGGAGGCGTAGGTGGATGGACGTCCGATGCCCAACTCTTCCATTCGTTTGACCAGCGTGGCTTCGGTGTAACGGGGCGGTGGTTGTGTAAAGTGCTGCTCGGGCAGAATGTCGGACTTCTTGAGCGCGTCGCCTTCGGACATCTGGGGCAGGCGCTTGTCGTCGTCATCAACGACCACGTCGTCGCGGCCTTCCTCGTAGACTTTCAGGAAGCCATCGAACAGCACGACCTGTCCGGTTGCACGCAGTACGACCTGACCATCGTTGCTGCCTAAATCCACTGTCGTGCGCTCCAGACGAGCGGCAGACATCTGGCTGGCCAGCGTGCGTTTCCAGATCAGGTCATACAGCTTACGTTGGTCATCGTCCGTTACGCGCACCGAACGCGGATCGCGCGACATGTCCGTGGGGCGAATGCATTCGTGCGCTTCCTGTGCGTTCTTGGCCTTGTTCTTGTACATGCGCGGGCTCTTGGGGACGTAGTCATCTCCGTAGCGCGACTTGATCTCGTCCCGCGCGGCCATCACGGCTTCGGGTGCCATGTCGATCCCATCAGTCCGCATATAGGTAATGTGACCAGCTTCGTAGAGGCGTTGTGCAAGACTCATTGTCTGACGCGCGCCGTAGCCGAACTTGCGGCTGGCTTCTTGTTGCAATGTCGAGGTCATGAAGGGCGCTGACGGGTTGCGGTTGGCAGGCTTTGCTTCAACCGACTGCACGGACAGGTCGCGCGACGTAACCGCTTGAACCGCCAGTTCAGCCGCTTCGGAGTTCGGGATGTCGAATTTGTCGAGCTTCTTGCCGCCCAGAACCGTCAGCCGCGCCTCGAAGCGTTGACCGCGCGGTGTTTCCAGCACGGCTTTCACGGTCCAGTATTCCTGTGGGCGGAAAGCTTCGATTTCCATCTCGCGTTCGACGATCAGGCGCAGGCAAACTGATTGCACGCGTCCAGCCGATTTGGCGCCGGGCAGTTTACGCCACAGCACAGGCGACAGGTTGAAGCCCACGAGATAGTCCAGCGCGCGGCGGGCCAGGTACGCCTCCACCAGCGGCGCGTCGACTTGACGGGGGTTTTTCATCGCTTCGGTCACGGCGGATTTGGTAATCGCGTTGAAGACGACCCGGCTGACCTCGGTGGATTTCTTGATCGCCTTGCGCTTTGACAGCGCTTCCTGGAGGTGCCAGCTGATGGCTTCGCCTTCGCGATCCGGGTCGGTCGCCAGGATCAGTTTGTCGTCATTTGCGAGCGCATCCGCGATGGCCTTCACATGTTTGCGAGAGTCGGTCGCGATCTCCCATTTCATGTCGAAATCATGCTCCGGATCGACTGATCCGTCCTTGGGCGGCAAGTCTCGAACATGCCCGTAAGAGGCAAGAACGGTGTAGTCATCGCCCAGATATTTGTTGATTGTCTTGGCTTTAGCTGGCGACTCTACGACGACGACCGGCATGTGGATCCCCTTGAAGGCCCATAAGAAAACTTCGGGCTAGATGGGGTGCTTGACCGGGGAATGTCAATGTTGGTCGCTAGAATAGGCTGTTTCACCGAGCGATATCATTCCGCCCGCATGCCGAATGATCATCCCGTCGAGTTCAAGATCCAGCAGAACAGGCGAGACGATCTGCGCGGGCTGCTTCAGGTCGCGGATAAGTTGATCCTCGGCCAGTGGAGTCGGGCCTAGCCGTGCAAGTATCGTGCTCTGGAGGTCATCGGCCGAGGCACGCCGCTGTGCCTTTTGTTTCGTGGATGTCGTCCTCGGACCCTGGGGATGGCCGCCACTTTTGATCCTGTCGAGCGCAACGCGAGCCTGAGATCGCCAATCCGTACGAGGCAAGGGACAATAAGCCGGGCCGGGAGGGTCATCCTGCGCGCCGAGGGCTTCGATCACATCCGCTGCGTTTCTGATTAGGCGGGCTCCGTCTCGCAACAACATGTTGCAGCCTGTTCCTCGCCCGTCGAAGGGATGCGCCGGGACCGCCATGACCTCGCGCCCTTGGTCCAAAGCGTTCCTTGCTGTGATCAAGCTGCCGGATCGGGCGGCCGCCTCAACGACCACCAGCCCCTGAGCCAATCCGGAAATGAGTCGGTTGCGGGGTGGGAAATGTCGGGCGTGGGGCTTTAACCCGATAGGTTGTTCGGACAGCCGCAGGCCGGAAATCCCGATGCGGTCGAACAATTCGCGATTCTCGGCCGGGTAAAGTACGTCCACACCGCCGCCCAAGACGGCCAGTGTCCCCGTTGGTAGGGCACCCCAATGCGCACTGGCATCGATCCCTCGCGCCAAGCCAGACACGACAATGTATCCCGCTTCGCCGAGCTCCGCGGCCAGTTGACGCGCCATGCGATCTCCCAGTCCCGAGGCGTTGCGAGCACCAACCATTGAGATCATTGGGCGGCTCAGGATACCCTTGTCGCCTATGGCCCATAAGATCGGTGGGGCATCGTCAATCTTTGCGAGACTTTCTGGATAATCCGGTTCGCCAAAGCAGATCAGGGTGGCGCCTCTTTTTTGGCCGCGGTTGTATTCTGTCTCGATGTCGACTTCGGAAGCAGGGCTGTAATCTTTGATCTGTGCAGCCCTGGCGATTTCGGGCAGAGCGTCAATCGCTGCGGTCGCCGATCCGTGTTCGTGCATCAATCTAAAGAATGTCGCCGGACCCACCTTCCGGGACCGATAAAGGCGAAGCCACGATAACCTGTCCTCGTCCGTCTCTGGTGGGGTGAGGGGTGTGAAGTTGGAGGAAAACAGTTCTTCTCTCATCATGGCTTCGCCCAAGGGGTGACGCCATCAGTGCGCGAGTTGGGTTAATTCAAGGTAAACGGATCAGCTGTCACGAAACTTTCACGCTGCGGCTCCACCGACGGTCAGACCGCCAATCATCAATGTCGGCTGTCCGACGCCGACCGGCACCCATTGTCCGGCCTTACCGCAATTGCCAATGCCCGGATCAAGTTGCATGTCGTTGCCTATAGCGCGCACATGTTGCAGCGCGGTTGGACCGTCGCCGATCAGCGTGGCACCTTTCACCGGATTGCCGACTTGGCCGTTCTTCACGCGATAGGCTTCGGTGCAGGAGAAAACGAACTTGCCGTTGGTAATGTCCACCTGACCGCCGCCGAACCCCACAGCGTAGATACCATCCTTCAGATCCGCCAGGATATCGGTAGGGGCGCTTTGCCCCGCCAGCATATAAGTGTTGGTCATACGCGGCATAGGAGGGTGCGCAAAGCTTTGGCGGCGACCGTTGCCGGTCGCAGGGACACCCATAAGGCGGGCGTTTTGTCGGTCCTGCATGTAGCCAACCAGAACCCCGTCTTCGATCAGGACATTGCGCGCCGATGGCGTACCTTCGTCGTCTATGGTGATAGATCCTCGCCGGTCGGGAATCGTTCCGTCATCGACCACGGTGATTCCCTTGGATGCGACTTGTTGGCCCAACAACCCGGCAAAAGCGGAGGATCCCTTGCGGTTGAAATCGCCCTCCAGCCCGTGTCCGATCGCTTCATGCAGCAAGATTCCAGGCCAGCCGGGGCCAAGGACAATATCCATTACGCCGGCAGGGGCTGATTCGGCCTTCAGGTTCACACTCGCGATTCGCAGCGCTTCTTGCGTTGCTTTTTGCCAGTGGTCGGTCGCGATCAATCCCACCAGCCCCGCCCGTCCGCCGGAGCCGGCCATGCCACTTTCGCGACGTCCGTTCTCCTCCAGGATCACCGAGACATTCAGCCGAGTCATCGGGCGTATGTCCGACACCTGATACCCATCAGGACGCAGAATCATCACTTCCTGCTGTGATGCGCCGAGGCTTGCGGACACTTGGACCACGCGCGGGTCGAGGTCGCGGGCATAGGCGTCGATCTGTTTCAGGATATCCACCTTCTGTGCGAAAGTGGCGTCGAGCAGCGGATCAGTGTCGCTGTAAACCTTCTCATTCCTGCCCCGCGGGGCAGGGGCCAAAACCCCGCCGCCATCGCCTACTGCCAGACGAACCGTGTCGGCGGCGCGTTTAAGCGATTCCTCGGAGATTTCTGTCGAATGAGCGTAACCCGTTGTTTTGCCTCGCACGGCGCGCAGGCCAAAGCCTTCGGACGCGTCGTATCCCGCATTGCGCAACCGTCCGTCATCGAAGCTTAGCGTTTCAGAACGGTTGCGTTCGAAGAAGATTTCTCCGTCGTCCGCTCCGTTCGTCGCAGCCCGCAAGGTTTTCAGTGCGGCGGCTTCATCAATCATGGTATCAAAGGGTCTGAAGCGGTCGCTGGGCATGTCGACGGGTATCCTGTGTTGTTACAAAAGCAACGCTAAAGGCGCGGGAAACCACGCTGTAGCCTTGTCGGTTCCGTCCAAATATGGTTTTTCACCGCGCAAGAGCAATGGAGGAGTGTTTGCGGGACCGGGATTCCAGCCGTGACAGCCCCCAGACACGACATTCGACGGGAAGCACATATGCCACTGAAACTGCCGTTCATTGGATTTTCATCCGCCGCCGCTACGCTGTTCGCGACTACGGCCGCAAACGCTCAAGACGCCTTGGCCGATCTGCCGGTGGTAGGTAAACCGCATGCAGGCGGAATGGGCTTTCAGGAAGCGGCGACCGAATTGGCCCGCGATCTGCAATGGCTGGACCATTTCATCCTAATCATCATTACGGTCATCGTGTTGTTCGTCGTTGCATTGCTGGCTTGGGTGATTCTGCGGTTCAACCGCAAGGCCAACCCGAACCCTGCCAAGTTCACGCACAACTCGCCGCTAGAGGTGGCTTGGACCATCGTGCCGATCCTGATCCTCGTCTTCATCGGTGCGTTCTCGCTGCCGATTCTGTTCAAGCAACAGGAAATCCCGGACGCGGACATCACGATCAAGGCGACAGGCTACCAGTGGTACTGGGGCTATGAATACGTCGACGAGGGCTTCGGCTTCGATGCGCTGATGCTTCAGCGTGATCAATTGGCAGAATATGGCTATAATGACGATGAATACCTGCTGGCGGCTGACCATGCGCTTGTTCTGCCCGTGGGCAAGACCGTGGTCATTCAAGTCACCGGGGCCGACGTGATCCATTCCTGGACCGTCCCTGCCTTCGGCGTGAAACAGGATGCCGTTCCGGGTCGTCTGGCCGAACTTTGGTTCGAAGCCGAGAAAGAGGGCGTGTATTTCGGCCAGTGTTCGGAACTGTGCGGCAAGGATCACGCTTATATGCCGATCACCGTCAAGGTTGTCAGCGACGAAGCTTACCAGCAATGGCTGGAAGGTGCGCGCGAGGAATATGCGGGAATTCCCGCGACGTATAAGCTGGCGCTCAACTGAGCGGACTGGCATGAGGCGGCCCAAGCGGCCGCCTTGGAGTAAGACATGACCGATACGAGCCTTTCAGTTCAGACCGGAGACGCCAGTTTCGGCGACTATTTCGCGTTGTTGAAGCCACGCGTGATGTCGCTGGTTGTCTTTACTGCGCTGGTGGGTTTGTTGGTGGCTCCGGTCCCCGTTCACCCGATGATCGCGTTCACCTCGGTGCTGTTCATTGCTCTTGGCGGCGGTGCGTCGGGTGCGCTGAACATGTGGTGGGATTCGGATATCGACGCAGTGATGAAGCGGACCCGTGGTCGCCCGATCCCGTCCGGCCGCGTGACGCGAGATGACGCACTTGCGCTTGGGCTTGGACTGTCGGGCTTGTCCGTCCTGATGCTGGGGCTGGCCTCGAACTGGCTGGCAGCCGGGCTTCTTGCCTTCACTATCTTCTTCTACGCGGTCGTCTACACGATGTGGCTGAAGCGTTGGACGCCACAGAACATCGTCATTGGCGGTGCGGCGGGCGCGTTCCCCCCGATGATCGGATGGGCGGCGGCAACGGGTTCGATTTCGATTGAAAGCGTCCTGATGTTCGCACTGACATTCATGTGGACGCCGCCCCATTTCTGGGCGCTGGCTTTGTTCATGAAGTCGGACTACGACGATGCGGGCGTGCCGATGCTGACCGTCACACATGGTCGCCGGTCCACGCGGGTGCACATACTTGTCTACACGGTGCTTCTGGCGTTGGTTGCTGGCGGCGTGGCGTTTTCCAGCATTGGCGGCCCGGTCTACGCGGCGACCGCCATTGTCGTGAACCTGTGGTTCCTGAAGGGTGCCGTGGCGATCTGGCGCCGCGACGAGGCGATGGCCGAGGCAGACAAATACGCTGTTGAGAAACGCTTCTTCTGGGTTTCGCTGTTCTACCTGTTCGCGCTGTTTAGTGCCTTGCTGCTCGACACTGCGCTGGTGCGTTTCGGGCTGGAGCTGTTTTGATGGAATTTCCTAAGGAACATGAGCTGCATCGACGTCGCTTCGGGCGCAACCTGGGTGTCGGGCTTTGCCTGCTCGGTTTTGTCGCGATCATCTTTGGACTGACCGTTGCTAAGGTCACCTCCGGAAACATGAGCGAAGGGTTCGATCACGCTGTTCGTCCTTCGCTGACTGTCGAAGGAGATCAATAGTGGCGCTGCAAAAGCAACAGAAAACGGCCCTTATGACCGTCGGGGTCATTGTCGTGATGGGAAGCCTGGCCTGGGCAGCGATCCCGCTTTACAACCTGTTCTGCCGTGTGACAGGCTATGGTGGCACGACGGCGGCGGCGGACGCCGGATCCGACGTTGTCCTCCAAGACACCGTAAAGATTCGTTTCGACGCGTCGCTGGAACGTGGCATGCCCTGGGAATTCAAGCCGGTTGAACGCGAGATGGAACTCAAGATCGGTGAAACAGGTCTGGCGTTTTACGAAGCTTACAACCCGACCGATCATCCGATCGCGGGGACGGCAAGCTACAACGTCGCCCCATTTTCGGCGGGTAGCTACTTTACCAAGATCGATTGCTTCTGTTTCAAGATGCAGGTTCTTCAACCCGGCGAGCGGGTAGAGATGCCGGTGACCTTCTACGTGGACCCGGAAATCGTCGAGGGCCGCGAAGCAAAGTTTGTCCATACGATCACGCTTTCATATACTTTCCATGAAACCGATATGCCCGAGGCCGCGGCTGCGTTGAGCACGGAGTCAACGGTGTCGGTGAACTAGAAGCCAACGAGGGAACAATGGCTCACGCAAAGAACCACGACTTTCACATCTTATCGCCCTCGCTGTGGCCGTTTCTGGCATCTGTCGGGGCGTTCTTCATGCTGTCCGGCGCGGTGCTTTGGATGCATGGCCACGGTCCGTGGCTGTTCCTGATCGGTGCAGCGGTTATCGCTTACGTCATGTATGGCTGGTGGGCTGATACGATCATCGAAGACCGCGAAGGGGATCACACGCCGGTTGTGCTGATCGGGCTTCGCTACGGCTTCATGCTGTTCATCATGTCCGAGATCATGTTCTTTGCGGCGTGGTTCTGGTCTTTCTTCAAGCATGCACTGTATCCAGGTGGCCCAGAATTACCCGCCGAGTACCAGACATGGCCTCCCACCGGGATCGAGACGTTTGATCCTTGGCACCTGCCGCTGATCAATACGTTGATCCTGCTCTGTTCGGGTTGTGCAGCGACGTGGGCGCACCACGCGCTGGTGCATGACAATAACAACCGTCAGGACATCAAGCACGGACTGATTCTTGCGATTGCACTGGGCGCGCTGTTCACCTTCTTCCAAGCCTACGAGTACGGCCACGCAGCCTTTGGATTTGCGGGCAACATCTACGGTGCAAACTTCTTCATGGCGACGGGCTTCCACGGCGCGCACGTCATTATCGGTACGATCTTCCTGTTCGTTTGCCTGATGCGGACCTATGCAGGCGATTTTACGCCGGAACGCCATTTCGGGTTCGAAGCAGCCGCTTGGTACTGGCACTTCGTAGACGTGGTCTGGCTGTTCCTGTTCGGTGCGATCTACATCTGGGGCGGCTGATCGGCGGTTGAAACCCTCGCAGCAAATCGCATAAATCAGGCGCGGCCAATCTGGCCGCGTCTTTCTGTTCCGGAGCCCGCCATTTGTTACGCCGCCTGATCCTGCCGCTGTTGTTCGGAGCGTTTGGTGTGACTGTATTGGTGTCGCTTGGCATCTGGCAGATGCATAGGCTTGAATGGAAGGAAGGCGTGTTGGCCGAGATCGATGCGCGCATCGGTGCCGCGCCGGTTGACATCCCTGATCAGCCTGACCCCGAGGATGACCGTTTCCTGCCCGTGAAGGCAAGCGGGCGTACCACCGGGCAGAGCGTTCTGGTCCAATCCAGCCACAAGCAACTTGGCGCGGGGTTCCGCCTGATCGAGGTGTTCGAAACCGACGAACGCCGCATCCTGCTGGATCGCGGGTTCCTTCGTGCCGCGGACAAAAAAGCTGATTTCCCGCCAGTTGACTTGACGGTTGCCGGCAATCTGCACTGGCCCGATGAGGTCGACGGTTTCACCCCGGAGCCGGACATCGAAACCGGCCTCTGGTTTGCGCGGGACATTCCGTCGCTTTCGGATTACCTGGGTACCGAGCCCGTGTTGCTTGTTCTGCGCACCAGCGATGACGACAACGCCGATCTGATCCCGTTGCCGGTAGACAGCAGCGGCATCCCGAACGACCATCTCGAATACGCCATCACCTGGTTTTTGCTGGCCGTGGTGTGGGCTGTCATGACCGGCTATTTGATTTACACATTGCGAGCACGAACAACGGAAGGCCCGCGCATATGAAATACGTGTCCACCCGAGGCTCCGCGCCTGTCCTGAGTTTCGAAGAAGCGATGCTGACGGGGCTCGCGCGCGATGGTGGGTTGTATGTCCCCGAGACGATCCCGACCATGACGCCGGCTGATATCGCCGCGCTGGCAGGGCAGCCCTATGAGGAGGTCGCTTTCCGGGTGATGAAGCCGTTCATTGGCGACGCGTTCACGGATGAAGAATTTTCCGATATCATTGCGCGCGCGTATGCCGGTTTTGACCATGCGGCACGCGCGCCGATGGTGCAGCTTGGTGCGAACCATTTTCTGCTGGAACTGTTCCACGGCCCGACCCTCGCCTTCAAAGACTTCGCCATGCAGTTGATCGGCCAGATGTTCGAAGCGGCGCTGAAACGCCGTGGCGACCGTGTTACGATCGTGGGGGCGACCAGTGGCGACACCGGGTCCGCTGCGATTGAAGCGTTTCGTGGCCTCGATGCGGTGGACGTGTTTATCCTGTTTCCCGATGGCCGTGTGTCCGAGGTGCAGCGTCGTCAGATGACAACCCCTGATGATGCCAACGTCCATGCCCTGGCGTTGCACGGCGATTTCGACGATTGCCAGGCGCGCCTGAAGGACATGTTCAACCATTTCGAGTTCCGTGATGGCGTGAAGCTTGCGGGCGTAAACTCGATCAATTGGGCGCGGGTACTGGCGCAGGTCGTCTACTACTTCACATCTGCGACCGCGCTTGGTGCGCCGCATCGAGAAGTGAGCTTTACCGTTCCGACCGGCAATTTCGGCGATATCTTTGCAGGTTACATCGCCAAGCGAATGGGGCTGCCCATCAAGCGGCTGGTCATCGCGACGAACCAGAACGATATCCTGCACCGCACCATGCTATCGGGGGCCTATACCAAAGCAGGCGTATCCCCGTCGATCAGCCCCTCGATGGACATCCAGGTGTCGTCGAATTTCGAGCGCGCCCTGTTTGACGCCTATGGGCGCGATGGCGCTGCGGTTGCCCAGCAGATGCAGGACTTGCAGGCCGGGGGTGGCTTTACGATCAGCCAGGGCGCGATCGATCGCCTGCGAGAGTTGTTCGACAGTGGGCGCGCATCCGAAGAGGAAACCACGGCCACGATCCGCGCGATGTATGAGAGCACAGGCGAGATCATGTGCCCGCACACTGCCGTCGCGGTTAAGGTCGCGCAGGAGCATTTGGCGGGTGACGTTCCGATGATCACCCTGTCGACTGCACATCCCGCGAAGTTTCCCGACGCGGTCGAGGCGGCCATCGGTATCCGTCCGGGCCTTCCAAAACACATGGCTGATCTGTATGAGCGTCCGGAACGTATGCGGCAGGTCGCCAATGACCTGACCGCGATTGAGACGCTGATCAAGGAGCAGATCGCGACGTGAGCGTGAATATACATCGACTGGCCAACGGCATGCGGATCGTGACCGAATCCATGCCGGGGTTGAAATCCGCCTCCATTGGTTTGTGGGTCTCGGCAGGCGGGCGGCACGAGCGCCCCGAGCAGAATGGCATCGCGCATTTTCTGGAACACATGGCCTTCAAGGGCACCAAGCGCCGCAACGCATTGCAGATTGCCGAGGCGATTGAAGATGTGGGTGGCTATATCAATGCCTATACCAGCCGAGAAGTAACCGCTTACTACGCGCGCGTACTTCAAGACGATGTGATACTGGCTCTGGATGTCATTTCCGACATCGTGCTGAACCCCGTCTTCGACCAGCGCGAGATCGAAGTCGAACGCGGCGTGATCCTTCAGGAGATCGGGCAGGCGCTCGACACGCCCGACGACATCGTTTTCGACTGGTTGCAGGAAGTCGCATATCCTGATCAGCCTATGGGCCGCACGATTCTTGGCCCGGCCGAACGTGTGGGCGGCTTCGGTCGTGATGATCTTGCGGGTTTTGTTGGAGAACGCTACGGGCCGGAGCAGATGATCTTGTCCGCCGCCGGTGCCGTTGATCACGACCAGATCGTGCGCGAGGCCGAGAAGATTTTCGGGCACATGACACCAGTGAAATTCTTGGACCCCATCGCGGCGCGTTTTTCTGGTGGCGAGTTCCGTCGCGAGAAACAGTTGGAACAGGCACATTTCACCCTTGGCCTGGAAAGCCCGAACTACCGTGACACCGAAATTTACACCGCGCAAATCTATGCCAACGCCCTTGGTGGAGGCATGTCATCGCGGTTGTTCCAGGAACTGCGTGAGCGGCGCGGACTGTGTTACACGATCTTCGCGCAGGCAGGGGCATATGCTGATACGGGTATGCTGACGATCTATGCCGGCACGGGTGGCGATCAACTTCAGGGGCTAGCCGAAGTCACGATTGACGAGCTTCGGAAAGCCGCAGATGGCATGACCACCGAAGAATTGGAACGTGCCCGCGCGCAGATGAAGGCGGGGATGCTGATGGGGCTCGAAAGCCCGTCTGCGCGTGCGGAACGTCTGGCCCGTATGCTGTCGATCTGGGATCGGGTGCCGGAGCTTGACGAGGCGGTCGAGCGGATCGACGCGGTTACGTTGGCCGACCTTCGGGAATTTGGCGGGAAGCTGAATGCCAGGAGCCCCGCCGCCATGGCGCTTTATGGCCCGGTATCGACGGCGCCATCGCTCGATAGTCTCAGGGAGCGTCTGGCAGCATGATGCTCCTGCGCCGACGGCAGGTGTTGCTCGCATCCGAGCGTATGCAACTCCGACCGCCGGTGCATGGGGACTATCGCCAGTGGTCGGAGTTGCGGCGCGAAAGCGCGTCTTTCCTGAAACCCTGGGAACCGCAATGGGCTGCCGACCATCTGACCCGCCGGGCGTTCAACAATCGGGTCTACTGGGCGCAGCGATCAGTCAGCGGCGGCTCTGCGTTGCCATTGTTTCTGATCCGGCGCGACGACGATGCGCTGATGGGGGCCATCACGCTTGACAATATCCGACGCGGTCCCGCGCAGTCCGGTACGCTGGGATACTGGATCGGGGAACGATACGCGCGCCAAGGGTTCATGCGCGAAGCGATCCGCGCAGTGACCGATCACGCCTTCCGGAAACTTGATCTGAGCCGCATCGAAGCAGCCTGCCTTCCCGACAATGCTGCCTCGCGCGGTGTGCTGGAAGCGTGCGGTTTCAAGTATGAAGGTGTTGCGCAAAGCTACCTGCAAATTCACGGGCGTTGGCGGAATCACGTTCTGTATGCCATCCTGCGATCAGACAGGCGGGGCCGCACCGAAACGGGCTGACTGCTGACGACCCTCAGCCGGCCAGTGGCTTCGTGACACATCGGAGATGGCGAATGTTGCGAGCCCTTCTAGCTACACTTCTGATCCTGCCCTCCGCGGCGCTGGCGCAAGACCGTATTCCAAGCCATTGCATTGCTCTGGCGGATCACACGCAGGGTATCGAGTATCTGCATAAGGCGGCGTTTACTGATGCGGTCCAGGACGAAACAATCCGCCTGCGCTACATCGACCATGCGAGCTTTCTGTTGCAAACTGCGGGCGGCCTGAGCGTCGTGACGGATTACACCGGCTATCTGGGCGATGTGGACTTTGTGCCGACCGTCGTGACGATGAACCACGCCCATTCATCGCACTGGACCTCTATGCCCGATGCGCGCGTGCCGCACATCTTGCCGGGCTGGAATGCGGACGGCGGACCGATCTACCATCATGTTGATCTCGGCGAGATGCTTGTCAGAAACGTGTCTACTGACATCCGTGGCTATGGCGGGATAGAAGAAGCTGGCAATTCCATCTTCATCTTCGAGGTGGCGGGGCTGTGTGTTGGGCACCTGGGTCATCTACATCACGAACCTACGCCTGAGCAGTTTGCGGCGATCGGACGGCTGGATGTGGTTATTGCCGCTGTCGATGGCGGCTATACAGTTGACCTTCCGACGATGATCCGGACGCTCAAGAGGTTCCGTTCGTCGATCATCATACCTATGCACTGGTTCGGGACAGGAACGCTGGACGCGTTTCTGACCGGTATGATGGATGAGTTCGCCATCGTCCGGGCTGGCAGCAGCGAGCTTGAGGTCTCGCTGTCGTCACTGCCGGATCGCCCGACCGTGGTGGTGCTGGAGCCACGATACCTGTCCAGCACCGAAGCGGATCAGTGACCGCTGAATTCGCATAGGCAGTGGACATCCATGCCGAGCTGTTCCAAGCGCGCCCGTCCCCCGATATCAGGCAAATCGATCACAAAGGCGCAGCCAACGATATCGCCGCCTAATCGTTCAATAAGCCGAATACCCGCTTCTGCAGTGCCGCCGGTCGCAAGAAGATCATCAACCAAAAGCACCTTTTCGCCCGGCTGAAACGCATCTTCATGGATCTCGACAGTCTCTTGTCCGTATTCGAGGGTGTAGTCCTCTGACAGGCGTTTGCCCGGCAGCTTTCCCTTTTTGCGGACAGGCACGAAACCAGCGGAAAGCTGATGCGCAACCGCGCCGCCCAGAATGAAGCCCCGCGCTTCCAGCCCGACAACCTGATCAATCCGTTGTCCGGCGAAGGGCTGCACGATCTGGTCGACGGCCATCCGGAAACCGCGTGGATCGGAGAACAGCGTTGTCACATCGCGGAACATGATCCCTTCCTTGGGAAAATCGGGGATGGTGCGAATGTAGGATTTAATGTCGGTACTCATGATCGATCCATTACGTCGGTTACGGCTGCAAGCTATCAGTCATCGGGCCGGATGAGTTCGAAAACTTCGCTTACTTTCGCGTAGTCGCGATAGCCCAGACGTGACAGCGGGTTGAATGCGGTGACATCGAAGCGCCCGTCGCGGAGGCAGTCGTCGCGTATGTGCACGCCGACGACCTCGCCGATCACCATTCGGTTGGACTGACCGGGCAAGTGGATGATCTGAACCAGACGGCACTCCAGATTTGCAGGGGCCTTAGCGACACGTGCGCAGTTGATCGTTTCGCATGCCGCCTTGTCGATGCCGGCTTCTGCAAATTCATCCACACCTGCCGGGAAGCTTTTCGATGTCGCGTTCATCGCATCGCGCATGCCGTGCTCGACGATATTGACACAGAATACACTTGTCTTGCGGATCACGGCTACGCTGTCTTTCGTGTCGCCCCGGTCGGGTTTTGCGTTGGTAGAGCTGAACATGACCAATGGTGGAGTGTAGGCAATCGCGTTGAAAAACGAATAGGGCGCAAGATTGTCGCGCCCGGCTTCATCGCGTGTCGATATCCACCCGATCGGGCGCGGTGTCACGATCGCGTTGAATGGATTGTGCGGCAGTCCGTGCCCCTCCGCAGGCGTATAGAACATGAAATCTCCGAATGCGTTTCTTCGTCCTTTTTCAACGCCTAGCGCCATGCTACTGCGAGTGCCAGCTTAAAGCAGGGGCAGGGCGGTGTTTCGACTGACGAAGGAGCAGGAAGACGACTGGTGGGAAGTCGAGGCGCTATATGATCTGTGTTTCGCGCCGGGCCGCGAGGCGCTGTCTTCTTACCGTCTGCGGGACGGGGTACCGAAAGTCGCGGATCTGTCGTTGGTTGCGCGTGATCGTCGTGACATCGTGGCGGGGGCTATCCGTTACTGGCCGATCGAGATTTCCGGGGTTCAAGCCCTGTTGCTGGGGCCAATTGCCGTGCATCCCACACGTCAGGGCGAAGGGCTTGGGGCGCTATTGATGCAGGAGAGCCTGGCGCGAGCGGCCGTGATGGGCTGGGAAAGAGTCCTGTTGGTCGGCGACGCGCCGTATTACAAGCGGTTCGGATTTTCTAAATTGGCCGATGTGCAGATGCCCCCGCCAACGAACCCCGAACGCGTTCTGGGGTTGGACCTGATCGAAGGGGCTTGGGACATGGTTGCGGGAAAAGTCGGAAAAGCAGTCGTGTGAGTCAGGCCTGCTTGCCAAGGCATTCCATGATCGCGGGGCGCACGGACTGCTCGCCGCGTTCGCTGACCTCCTCGATTACCGCACGGATCTCGCTCAGATCACTGTTGCGTAATAGGTGTTTCACCGGACCGATAGATGCCGCGCGCATGGATAAAGTGCGCAGCCCGAGTGCGGCGAAACAAAGTGCTTCGATCGGGCGGCCTGCGTCTTCGCCGCAGAAGCTGAGCGGGGTGCCCGATTCGGCGCAGCGTTCGACGATGGTTCGGATCAGGCTCAGAAAGCTGACGTTCAATGTATCGTAGCGGCGGCGGACCCGTTCATTTTCACGATCAGCGGCGAAGAAGAACTGTTTCAAGTCGTTACCGCCGATGGAAATGAAGTCGGCCATCTCGAAAAACGCTTTCGGTGAAAACGCCATCGAAGGAGTTTCCAGCATGGCGCCCACCTTTACATCGGCGGGCAGCACATGGCCGAGATGCCGTTCGCGATCCAGTTCCCGGAACAAGAGATCGCGGGCTTCGACGAACTCATCAAGTTGTGCAATGAAGGGGAACATTACATGTAATGGACGCCCCGCAGCCGCGCGGATCAGAGCCTGCAGCTGCATTCGCATGACACCGGGCTTGTCCAGTCCTACGCGTATGGCGCGCCAGCCCAACGCAGGGTTGGGCTCTTCGGTTGGCTTCATATAGGGCAGCACCTTGTCGGACCCGATATCGAGCGTGCGAAAGACGACACGCTTGCCATCGGCGGCATCCATGACTTTTGCGTAGAGCTGCGCCAGATCCCCGCGACGAGGCACTTTGTTGCGGGCGAGAAATTGCAGTTCTGTCCGGAAAAGTCCAACGCCTTCCGCGCCTGAGCTGCTCAGGTTTGGCAGGTCGGCCATCAGCCCGGCATTCATCTCCATCGTGATGACAGTGCCGCATTTGGTCTGCGCAGGCAGTTTGCGGATCGAGGCGTATCTTTCCTGCGCCTTGGTCTGCATGGCCAGCTTGTCAGCAAAGGCCGCCGTGATCGTCTCATCCGGGCGCAGATGAACCATCCCCTGATCGCCATCGACAAGGATCGGGTCTCTATTCAAGGCTTCGGCCACGATTCCTTTCGCGTTGACCACCAGCGGAATGGCCCATGCCCGCGCAATGACAGCGGCGTGTGATCCGACGGAGCCTTCCTCCAGTACTACGCCCTTCAGGCTGCGCCCGTATTCCAACAGCTCGCCGGGACCGATATTGGTAGCGACAAGGATTGGATCGTCCGGCCGGTCGTTTCCGGTGTCTCGCCCTTGACCGGTTAGGATGCGCAACAAGCGGTTGGATAGATCGTTCAAATCGTGCAGACGTTCGCGCAGATACAGATCATTGACCTGATCGAGACGCGCGCGCGCCAAAGACTGCTCCTTTTCAACAGCGGCTTCGGCAGACAGACCGCGCGCGATGTCTTCTTCCATCCGCCGCATCCAGCCCTTGGAATTGGCAAACATGCGATAGGCTTCCAGCACCTGCACCTGCTCGCCGCCACCGATGCGCTCGGCGTTCAGCAGTTGATCGACCGATAACCGCAGTTGATCCAGCGCGGTATGCAGCCTGTCAAGTTCGGCATCCGGGTCGTCCGCGATCGGGCGGCTGATGACCACGCGAGGGTCATGCAAAAGGACGTGGCCAGCGGCACTGCCTTCTTGCCCGACGCTGCCGCGGAACATTGCCGGACGCTGATGAAGGGGGGCGAGTGCGTCACTATCACCGAGAAAGGCCCCGAGTTCTGTCATTTCCGCCAGAACCATGGCGACAACTTCCAGCGCGTATATTTCATCGTCGGAAAAGGACCGCGCAGTCTTTGACTGAACGACCAGCACGCCCAGCTTCTGGCCCAACCGCTGAATTGGAACCCCCAGGAAGGAGGAATAGACCTCTTCGCCCGTTTCCGGCATGAAACGGAAACCGGGTTCTTGCGGGGCGTTCGCGGAATTGATGGGGCGGCTATTCTTGGCAACGCGCCCGACCAGACCTTCACCCACGCGCATCCGGGTTTGGTGAACAGCCTCCGCGCGCAGGCCTTCGGTCGCGCACAGTTCCAGAGTTTTTTCGTCACGAAAAAGGTAAATCGAGCACACTTCCGTGCGCATCGAATCGGCGATCAGCCTGGTGATATGGTCGAGCCGTTCCTGTCCTTTACCTTCTTCCGCCAAGGCATCCCGAAGGCGACCGAGCAGCTTACGGCTTTCAGTTTCGGTGGCTTGAACCATACAACCCTGTTCTTACGATGCTTTCTCCAACTCGAAGGCATCATGCAGGGCTTGAACCGCAAGTTCCATATATTTCCGGTCGATCAAAACAGAAATCTTGATCTCGGACGTCGCGATCACACGAATGTTGATCCCTTCATCACGAAGCGCCTTAAACATGCGCGCCGCGACTCCGGTGTGGCTGCGCATCCCGATTCCCACGACCGAGACCTTGGCGACATCGGTATCGGCGATCAGTTCGTGGAAGTTGACCTCACCCGCTTCTTTGGCTGCGTTCATTGCCTTTTCAGCGCGCGCGACCTGATTGATCGGGCAGGAGAAGGTCATATCCGTGCGACCGTCTTCACTGATGTTCTGAATGATCATATCGACATTCACGCCAGCCTCGGCCAGCGGTCCGAAGATGGCTGCTGCGATTCCCGGGCGGTCCGCCACCGATACCAGAGTCATCTTGGCTTCCTCGCGGGAGTAAGCAACGCCGTTTACAACTTTGTTCTCCATGATCTCATCCTCGTCGCAGACAAGCGTGCCGCTGTTTTCGTCGCTATCCTCGAATGACGACAGAACCCGTAATCTTACCTTATACCGCATAGCCAGTTCGACCGAGCGGGTCTGCAGAACCTTCGCACCCAGCGAGGCGAGTTCCAGCATTTCCTCGAACGCGATCTTGTCGAGCTTGCGTGCCTTGTCGGTGATACGTGGGTCGGTCGTATAGACGCCATCGACATCCGTGTATATATCGCAGCGCTCGGCATTGAAGGCGGCGGCGAAGGCCACAGCCGTCGTATCCGACCCGCCACGTCCCAGTGTCGTGATTCGGCCCTCGGGGCTGATACCCTGGAACCCGGCGACAACTGCCACCTTCATGCCCTCGGCAAACTTCTGGTCGATGTTGTCGCGCGGGATCTCGCTGATGCGTGCCGCCGAATGCGCGGATGTCGTCTTCAGCGGAACTTGCCAGCCCTGCCAACTGCGTGCGGGCACGTCCATTTCCTGAAGCGTCAAAGACATGAGGCCGGCAGTGATGTTCTCGCCAGAGCTGACGACCGCATCATATTCACGCGCATCGAACAGGGGCGAGGTCTCTTCGACCCAGCCGACCAGCTCATTGGTCTTGCCCGACATGGCCGATACGATGACAATGACGTCGTAACCGCGCTCCACCTCGCGCCGTACTTTTTCAGCGGCGTTTCGGATGCGGTCGAGATCGGCAACCGAGGTGCCCCCGAACTTCATCACTAGGATTGGCATTGGCGTTCCTTCGCGGCTCAAGCCAGATTGGTCGCAGGTCTCTTAAGGAAGCGCCGAATCCAACGCAAGGGGCGTAGATCGTTCAGTTGGTCTTCCGTGTCGGGATAAAGGGCAGGGGCATCACCGGTACCCCGTCTTCCAACAGCTTGCGTGCCTCGGCTGGCTTCGCTTCGCCGTGGATCGCGCGTGCTGGTGCTTCTCCCGAATGCATTTGTCGCGCTTCCTTGACGAAGCGATCGCCGACATAGTCGGAGTTGGCTTCGACTTCGGTTTTCAGCTTTGAGATAGCGGCCTTCACCTGTTCAGGCGTGGGCTCGCTGCTCTTCTGAGGTTTGGCAGGGACATCCACCTTGTTACGCCCGGGAGTTACGCGAGGCGCCATGATCGACTTCGATACATCATTGCTTCCGCAGTCCGGACATTCCACCATGGCCGATTTTTGCAGCGTGTCGAAAGCCGAAGCCGATTGAAACCAGCTTTCAAACTCATGCCCTTCGGCGCATTTGAGAGAGTAGCGGATCATGTCTCACCGGTTGTTGTAACCCATCATGGCTACATAACCTTTCCGCCATCCGATGCAATGCGAACGCCGCGCAAGCATGCTGATGCTGATCTTGTTGCAATAGTTTCATTCGACTTTCATACAAGCTACTCATAGGGCAAGCTCACAATGCCGGTGAGGGACGAAGCAGTTGAAGGAAGCAGGGCTATGAAGATCGCGGTTCTTGGTGGGGATGGCTTTGTCGGGTGGCCGACGGTGCTGCATCTGTCGAATCTCGGGCATGATGTTCACATTGTCGACAACTTGTCGCGGCGTTGGATCGACACAGAGCTGGGAGTCCAGTCGCTGACACCGATGGATTCCATTCAGGAACGTTGCCGGATCTGGCGTGAGCAAACCGGAAAGACCCTACATTTCCACCTGATCAATATCGCCGAAGAATACGAGCGTTTGAAGGGCTGGCTCGCGGACAACAGGCCGGACGCCGTGATCCATTTCGCCGAACAACGCGCGGCACCTTATTCGATGAAAACCGACCGCCACAAGGTTTACACGGTCAATAACAACACCAACGCGACGCATAACCTGTTGGCTGCGCTGGTGGAAACGGGGATTGACGCGCATCTGGTGCATCTGGGAACGATGGGTGTCTATGGCTATTCCAGCGTGGGTGCAGCCATTCCCGAGGGTTATCTTGATGTGGAAATCGAGAACCTTGAGGGCGAGAAAAAAGGGCTGGAGATCCTGTACCCGACCAAGCCGGGTTCTGTCTATCACATGACCAAATCGCTGGATCAGATCCTGTTCCAGTTCTACGCCCAGAATGACGGACTGCGGATCACGGACCTGCACCAAGGGATCGTTTGGGGCACGCATACGGATCAGACCAGACGTCATGAACAGTTGATCAACCGCTTCGACTACGACGGCGACTACGGCACGGTTCTGAACCGGTTCCTCATTCAGGCCGCGATTGGTCATCCGCTGACAGTGCATGGCACAGGCGGCCAGACGCGCGCCTTCATCCACATCCAGGACAGCGTCCGCTGCATCGAGCTGGCGTTGAAGGATGCGCCCAAAGCCGGCGAGCGCGTGAAGATCTTCAACCAGATGACGGAAACGCACCGCGTGCGTGATCTGGCGGAGCTCGTATCAAAGATGACCGGGGCCGAGGTTGCATACCTGCCGAACCCGCGCAAGGAAGCGGCGGAGAACGATCTGATCGTCAAGAATGACCAGTTCCTTGCGCTTGGGCTTGATCCGATCACCTTGCAGGAAGGCTTGCTGGACGAGGTCGTCGAGGTTGCCAGGAAGTACGCCTACCGCGTGGATCGTTCCCGCGTTCCGGCCGTGTCCGCATGGACCAAGGAAATTGGAGAGCGGGTCGAGAAGGACCCCGAAGGCAAGCGTCTGAAATCCGTATCCTGAATGTCTGGCGGATTGAATGCCGACCGGCCCGCGCAGTCGTCGCGGGCCTATGTCACATTGGTCACCAACGCTGATTATGTGCTTGGCGCGCGGGCATTGGTTCGATCCCTTTCGCTGTCGGGCACGGATGCCGATATCGTCGTGCTACATACGGGCGCGGTCAGGCGAGAGGAACTGACGTCTCATGCGGCGCTCGGTGCGCGATTGGTGCGGACGGAGTTGTTGCCAACCTCAGACGCCTTCAACCAGCGCCACTCGCGCAAGAACCAGCACGAGGCCGCGCCCTTCACCAAGGGCGAGAAACCGCATTTCCATACGCCGCTCGACAATTTTGCCAAGCTGCGGCTGTGGCAGCTGGTAGAATACGACAGCATCGTTTTCATAGATGCGGATGCGCTGGTGCTACAGAACTGTGACCTGTTGTTCGACTATCCCCAGTTTTGCGCCGCGCCGAATGTCTACGAGAGTCTTTCCGATTTTCATCGAATGAACTCGGGCGTTTTCACGGCCAAGCCATCCGCTGAAGCTTTCGAAGCTATGCTTGCAGCGCTGGACCAGCCGGATGCGTTCTGGCGGCGGACGGACCAGACCTTCCTGCAACACTATTTCCCAGACTGGCACGGGCTACCGGTATTCTACAACATGCTGCAATATGTGTGGTTCAACATGCCGGAGTTGTGGGATTGGCAAGACATCAAGATTCTTCACTTCCAATATGAGAAGCCGTGGCAGGTGCCGCATCCGAAGGTGACACAACTCGCCCCACTGATTGATCTGTGGAAATGCTATGCGGGGGATGACCATGTGCCCGCGCTCCAAGACCTGCCGAGCCCAGGGGAGCACGTGTGAGGATACTGCTGAGTGGTGCCACGGGCTATGTCGGTGGGTTCATTCTCGCGGATGCTGCCGCACATGATGATGAAATCATCGCCTTGTCGCGCTTTGGACGACAGGTCGCGGGTGCGGCGACATCGTTGCGGTTCGATTTAAACGGCGACATGTCCGAAATTCCCGTTGGTATCGATGCGCTGGTTCACTGTGCCTTCGATCATGTGCCAGGGCGCTATCGCGGCGGAGAGGGAGATGACCCGGAGGGATTTTTGGCGCGAAACGTTCAGGGGTCTCTGAAGCTGTTTGAGGCGGCGCGTCGAGTGGGGGCAGAGCGGATTGTCTTCCTGTCGTCGCGCGCGGTCTATGACGGGCATCCAGCAGGGACGGTATTGACCGAAGATCTGCCGCTTGATCCCGCTTCGCTTTATGGGCGCGCAAAGTTCGACGTCGAGACAGCGCTTGTTGCCCTGGCCGAGACAGGGCTGATCACATCGAGCCTGCGCGCCACTGGCATCTATGGGACGTCGCAAAAGGGCGGATGGCACAAATGGCAGGATCTGTTCCAGGCATTTGAAGCAGGTGAAAACATCGCTCCTCGCATCGGAACCGAGGTGCATGGGGCGGACCTTGCTGCGGCCGTGCGATTGGTGCTGATGTCCGAGCGGTCCAAAGTCTCTGGGCAGAGGTTCAACGTCTCTGACCTCTGTCTGGATCGGCGTGATTTGCTGGACCTCTATGCGACACGGAAGGGCATTGACCGTCCTCTGCCCGACCATTCGGATGCGGCGATGGTTAGCCAGATGGACTGCACGCGCCTCAGTGGTCTTGGTTGGCAACCGCAGGGGCAAGACGGGCTGCTACGCTTTCTGGCGGAACTTGGCTAGAGGTCGGCCGTGTCTTGTCTTCCTGTTGACGCCTCGGGGTCAATGAGGTCCAGTCGATCATGTGAAGCTGACCACACTGATCTTCGACCACAGCCGTGCAGCTTTCGACCCAATCGCCTGTGTTGATGTAAAGGACACCATCCATATCGCGCATCTCTGCCTTATGGATGTGACCGCAGATGATGCCATCATAGCCGCTGCGTCGTGCTTCTTCCGCCAGCACGCTTTCATATTCGCCGATGAAGTTCACTGCCTGCTTGACCTGCTGCTTGGCCCAGTTGGACAGGGACCAATACTGACCACCCCATAGCCGCCTGATGCGGTTGACGGTCGTGTTGAGCCCGAGCACGAACTTGTAGGCGCGGTCACCCAGATGGGCCAGCCAATCGGCATTCTTGACGACGATATCGAATTGATCGCCATGGGTAATAAGGAAACGGCGCTTGTCGGCTGCCATATGCTCGTCAGTCAGCCGGACTTCGATCCCGCCGAAATGAGTGCCGATATAGTTTCGGGCAACCTCATCATGATTTCCGGGGATGTAGATGATCTGCACGCCCGCGTGTGCCTTGTGCAGAATCGCCTCGATCACATCGTTATGCGCTTGAGGCCAGTGCCAGCCGCGTCTTAGGCGCCACCCGTCGAAGATGTCGCCGATGAGGTAGATGCGTTCCGCCTCGAAGTGGTGCAGGAAGTCCAGAAGCATTTCCGCCTGACAGCCCCGCGTTCCCAGATGGATGTCGGAGATGAACAGCGTACGATACCGGGATGCAGATGCGCGTGTCAGCATGCGGGCATTAAAGACGTCTCCGGTGACAGAGCTGTGACACCGGAGACGAAAGCGTCAGCTATGGATCAGTTCATGCCCATGCAGCTTGCGTAGTAGCTGACAGTGGCAGGCCAGTCGCTGAAGACACCCGCAACGCCGACATCCTGAGCCAGAACGTCGAGAACTTCGTAGTAGTCGCCGCCGCCACTGATCGCATCCGTGATGGAGTGGTAATACCAGCCGCCACCATCGACCAGAGGGCCGGACCGTTCAAGCGTCCAAGCGATCAGTTCAATGTCTGCCTCCTTCAACGCGGTTGCCAGCGCGGATGGGACGATTTCGCCAGCGTCGTTTAGCGAAACAAGAAACGGAATCGCCGGAGCAACGTAGTTCACGCCCTGCGCTTTCAACTCGGCAGGTTCGAAACCCCACGTCGCGGGATCATCGCCATTCAGGCCTTCGATGGAACTGTCGTCGATCAGGTAAACCGCCTGGGCACCGAATTCAGGCTCGGCCTCGATCCAGTAAAGAACATCGTCCAGATTGAAGCTCTGCGCCCACACATCGGATGCGGGGATGCCCGCCGCCTTGTACTCGTCGACCAATTTTTGGGCATAGTCTTCTTGCGAGAACCCGTCGAACGGCATTTCTACAGATGGCGATTTCAGTTCTGGCGTAAACTTCGCGCCGAGGGATTTGAACAACTCGATCGAATCGGCATGGGTCATCAGCGTTGCGGGTTCGGCTGAATACAGATCCGTGCGCCATCCCGCGGTGCCGCCCTGGTATTCTTCTGCCGTGGTTGCGGCCTTGTTTGCAGCGTCCATTTTTGGCGTCAACGTCTGGAACTCGGCCAGCGTCAGATCGGATGTGCGGCACTCGGCTGCAGCCTCGGTGTCACCCGATGCAGGCGTGAAGCCGGCCGTGCATTTTTCCGCCAGATCCGTAACGAGGATGTTCGTCGTCGTGTGCAGATCGTTTTGTGCGTGACGGCAGACCAATTCCTTGTCAGCAGTGAAGGTCACGTCACATTCAAGGATACCTGCGCCCATTTGCGCGGCAGCCACGTTCGATTCGACCGTATGCTCTGGGAACATCAGCGGTGCACCGCGGTGACCGATTGAGAAATTGGTGCGAGTGACCGGGCTTTCCGAGCAGGACAGCAGTTTATCCTTCAATTCGCCATCCTGCATCTTGTTGATGAGGTAGAGCGGGCGCGGGCCGACTTGAATGTTCTCGGCGCTGGCGGCGGTTCCGGTCAGGGCAATTGCCGTCGTGAACAGAAGTTTCGTCAAGCTTGTCATTTTATCCCCCGTTTAGGTTACGTAACGGAGGGTATATCGTCGCGGTTCTTGAAACTAGTGTGTCGTGTTCGTGACGGCATGCTGACAATCGGCCAGCATGCCGTAAGGTCATCTTAGCTGCGCTGACCAGCAAACTGGGTCTGCCAGTTTTCGCGTTCCTCATCATTGATCTTGCGAAACAGCACGTCGGGAACAGTGAATTCATGGCCCGGCTTGAGAAGCTGAAGCGTGGCATCCATGTCATTTGGCCAGTCGTCGTTGTCCAGTTTCATGGCGTCGCACAGCGTGGCGCATGCGTCGGGGATAAACGGTGCAGAAATGGTCGCGTAGAAGGCAATCAGGTTCAGGCCGGTGCGCACAACTGCGGCAGCACCTTCCGGGTCGGTCTTGAACAGGGCCCACGGCGCGGCTTCCTGCAGGTATTCGTTGCCGATAACCCAAAGCCCGCGCAGTTCAGCGGCGGCTTTGCGGATCTCAATGGCGTCCATGTGCTTTTGATAGGCCGTCAGACGCTTCGACAGTTCCGCCGCAAGCACCTCCTCGCGCGGACCGATTGCGCCGCCTTCCGGCACGGCCTCGCCGAATTTGGAACGGCAGAACTTGGTGATACGGCTGACGAAATTGCCGAGCACATCGGCCAAGTCCTTGTTCACAGAGGCCTGGAAATTTTCCCACGTGAATTCGCTGTCGGAACTTTCCGGTGCGTGGCTCAGCAGCCACCAGCGCCAATAGTCGGCAGGCAGGATCTCAAGCGCCTGATCCATGAACACGCCACGACCTTGCGAAGTTGAGAACTGGCCGCCATCATAATTCAGGTAGTTGAACGACTTGATGTAATCGACCAGCTTCCAGTCCTCGCCCGAGCCCATGATGGTGGCGGGGAAGGACAAGGTATGGAACGGCACGTTGTCCTTGCCCATGAACTGGACGTAGTTCACGTCTTCGGCGCCCTCGCTGGTGTGCCACCAGCGACGCCACGCGGACTCGTCCATCCCTTGTGCCTCGGCCCATTCGGCGGCGCAGGCGATGTATTCGATGGGGGCATCGAACCAGACATAGAAAACCTTGCCTTCCATGCCCGGCCAGTCTTCATCGCCTTTCTTTACGGCAATACCCCAGTCCAGATCGCGTGTGATCCCGCGGTCCTGTAGCCCGTCGCCGTCATTGAGCCATTTCTTGGCGATCGAGGTCGTCAGGACCGGCCAATCCGTCTTGCTGTCGATCCAGTCGTTCAGCTTGCCGCGCATCGCCGATTGACGCAGGAACAAATGCTTGGTTTCGCGCACCTCCAGATCGGTGGAGCCGGAGATTGCGGAACGCGGGTCGATCAGGTCGGTTGGGTCAAGCTGCTTGGTGCAGTTCTCGCACTGGTCACCGCGCGCCTTGTCATAGCCGCAATTGGGGCAGGTGCCTTCGATATAGCGGTCGGGCAGGAAGCGGCCATCGGCGTTAGAATACACCTGCCGTTCACTCACTTCCTCGATCAGTCCGGCTTCGGCCAGCTTGCCTGCGAAATGCTGTGTCAGCTTGTGGTTCTGCGGGCTCGACGACCGTCCGTAATGGTCAAAGGACAGCCGGAACCCCTGCGCCAGTCGCGTCTGAACAGCATGCATTTCCTTGCAGTATTCATCGACCGGCTTGCCTGCTTTTGCGGCCGCCAGTTCTGCGGGCGTGCCGTGTTCGTCGGTGGCGCATAGAAACAGCACTTCATTGCCGCGGCACCGCATGTAGCGCGCATAGAGATCAGCGGGAAGCTGACTGCCCACCAGATTGCCCAGATGCTTGATCCCATTGATATAGGGAAGTGCCGAGGTGATCAGAATGCGTGCCATGTGGTTCTTGCCCTTGTTTGCGCGGCTCTCCCTTTAACGCAGGCGTGATCGGGTTTCTAGCGGTGTCTCGCGTCAGGGTTGCCGCGCTGCAGCGTGGTGTTGCTGCGTCACTTGTCCGGGAATTGGCGCGATGTGCCGCTCTGGGCTTGCCCTCGTTCGGTTGTCTGATAACTGCATCGCCAATTAGAGAGGTGACGCATGCAGTATAAAAAGCTTGGCCGCACGGATATCGAAGTCTCGGATCTGTGCCTTGGTTCGATGACCTGGGGTAACCAGAATGCCGAGGCTGAAGGGCATGCGCAGATCGACATGGCCCTCGATCACGGGATCAACTTCATCGACACCGCCGAGATGTATCCCACCTGCCCGGTGCGTCGCGAAACGGTGGGCGACACAGAAAAGATAATCGGCACATGGTTGGCCAAGTCCGGTCGTCGGTCTGATATCATCCTGGCCAGCAAGATTTCCGGCGAAGGCGCTGACAATCCGCGTGACGGGGAACCGATCACGGCGGACTCGATCGGGCGGGTTGTGGATGAAAACCTGAAGCGCCTGCAGACGGACTACATAGACCTCTATCAATTGCACTGGCCCAACCGTGGGAGCTACAGCTTCCGCCAGAGCTGGACCTACGATCCCTTCAAGCAAGACCATGACGTCGTTCTAGACAATATGAACGAGGTGCTCGCAGCGTTGGCCAAACAGGTTGAGGCCGGAAAAATCCGCCATGTTGGCCTGTCGAACGAAACGGCATGGGGCACGACGACATGGGTGCGGTTGGCGAAGGAAAATGGTTGGCCGATCATGCAGTCCATTCAGAACGAGTACTCTCTGCTCTGCCGCTTCTTTGACACTGACCTTGCAGAAGTTGCCATGCATGAACAGGTCGGGCTTCTGTCCTACTCGCCGCTTGCCGCCGGACTGCTGACTGGCAAGTATCGCGGAGGTGTGGTGCCGGAAGGGTCGCGCATGTCGCTTGTTCCGGGGCTTGGCGGCCGCGCAACCGATGCGGCTCATGCGGCGGTTGAGGCCTATGTCGCAGTGGCTGAAAAGCATGGGCTTGATGTAGCGCAAATGTCGTTGGCTTTCTGCCGCCAGCGCCCGTTCATGACCTCGACAATCTTCGGCGCGACCGATCTGGATCAGTTGAAAGTGGCGCTGGGTTCCGCGGAATTGACGCTGTCAAAAGAGGTCCTCGACGATATCGCGGCTGTCCACCGCCGGTATCCGATGCCTTATTGATCAGTCGATGTAGTCGACGAAGCGATCCTCCTGTCGGTGCGCGAAAAACGGTACCTGTGCAGGAGGTTCGCCCGACACAACAAGAGGCGCGATCTGCGCCAGAACGATCTGGGTGATGAACGGGACGGGCAGGTGCTTCGCGTCCGACAGAGGCACCCAGGCCAGATCGGTCAGTTCGTCACCGGCCTTGGAAAAGTCATCGGCGTCGCTTGCCAGAAGCTTGGCGTTTGCGATCAGAAACCGTGCGTCGAACCTTCGGCTTCGTCCGGGAGGCGTGATCGCCCGGAATGCGAACTCGAGTCCGGCACCCGAGGGGCGATTGCCGGTTTCGGCGTATGTCGACCATCCTTCAGGAATATCGGTCCAACGCGCCTGTGCACCGAGAACGAGACCGGTTTCTTCCCACAACTCGCGTATGGCCGCGACCACTATGGCTTCGGGCGGAACTGCGGACCGGTCTGCGAGCCGCCGACGGATAGGCGGGCGCAGGGGCTGCACAAGGCTGATCATGCTGTCACCAGAATCGACTGCTCCACCGGGGAACACGTAAAGATCCGGCATGAATGCCGCTTTCTTGGGTCGCCGTCCCATCAGCACAGTTGGTTCTGGGTCGTTCCGGAAGAGGATGATGCTGGCCGCGTCGCGGATCGGCAGATCAGCTTTCACCAAAACCGTGCATCCTCTTGGCCCACTGTATCCCGATGATCATGCCCTTGAAGCGCGGAAGCAGGAACAGCGAAAGCGTGACACAGAGTATCGAGAGCGTGATCGCCATTGTCAGCGGGTCCATTCGCCACGAGGCGTAGAAGACGTGAATCAACACGGCCAGGATGTGTCCAACAATCAAGATAACAAGATAGGCCGGGCCGTCATCTGCGCGCTGCGGTGTCAGATCTTCACCGCAACTTGGGCAGGCAGGCCGGACCTTTAGGTAGCCCTGGAACAGGCCTCCTTCGCCACAGTTGGGGCATTTGCAACGCAAGCCGCGAAATGCGGCTTGCTTGGTGTCGCGTTGGGGTGGGTCGGCGATGATTGCGTCATGCATGATCTGAACTTCCTATGCTGTATACCTATATGCCGCATCCGTTGACGAATTTGAATGCGGTTGGAAGTCGCGCAGAAAAAATCGCCCTTGGCCGACGGAGAACCCGTGCCCCGCCGTTCAATAAGAGCAATGACAAGGCAAACGCCTTTCGTCGGCATGATAAGAAGGGGTGAACAATGACTTCTGTAACGCGTACAATCGGATTCGCACTGGCTACGACCTTGTTGGGGTCCATGGCCTTGGCTGCCCCACAGGACCGGGCAGAGATGTTCGAACGACTTGATGCGGACGGAAATGGCCAGATCACACAGGCTGATCTCGACGCGGCGCGTCAGGAACGATTCGATGCAATAGATACCGATGGGAACGGAATGTTAACTGCGGATGAACTGGTCGCGCATGAACGGCTTCGTGCAGACCAGCGCCGGATATATCGTGTCGAACGCATGATCGCGCGTATGGATCAAGACGGTGATGGCCAGATCAATGCGGTGGAGATGATGTCACCGGAGCGCCAGCAGGTTCCGCGAGGGCTCATTGAACGGATGGATACTGATGGCGATGGCTCCGTGACCCACGAAGAGTTCGCAGATTTCGCTCCCCGTGGAATGAGGCCGCGCGGCGACGAGCACGGCCATAAGGGGCGCGTTGGGCGCTTCATTGATCCGGCGGAGCGCTGACATCAAGGCGGGGCGCTCGCTTGCGCCCCGCACTACTAGTATTGGGTACGGGTGACCATGCCGTTCGAAGCTGCGCCGGAAGCCTCTGATGAGGATTTGCTGATGCACTATGCTGCCGGAGATGCTCATGCCGCGCGTGTTTTGACGGCCAGGCTGGCGCCGGGGGTCTATCGCTGTGCGGTTCGCATGCTTGGCGATGCGGCAGAGGCCGAGGATGTCACCCAGGACGCGATGTTGCGTCTCTGGAGGCAAGCCCCGAACTGGGAGCACGGCCGAGCGCAGCCCTCCACTTGGCTGTACAGGGTTGCCTCGAACTTGTGTCTGGACCGGTTGCGGCGCAAGACGACCCAGCCCTGGCCCGAGGGGTTCGACCCGGCGTCGCAAGCGCCGTCCACGCAAGACCGCATGGAACAGGCAGAGCGTGTGACGGCCCTGAAGCAGGCATTGGGTGCCTTGCCGGAAAGGCAGCGTCAGGCCGTTATCCTGCGGCACATCGAAGGGCTTACAAATCCGGAAGTCGCCGCTGTGATGGAGCTGTCGGTCGAGGCAGTCGAAAGCCTGACCACGCGCGGTCGACGTGGGTTGAAAGGTTTGCTTGCGGGGGCAAGAGATAAGCTGGGTTTTGGCGATGGTTGAACGGAACAGCAGATTGACCGATGAAGAGTTGGACCGGCTTTTCCGAGGGGATCGGGAAACTCTGGACGGCACCATACCTCAGGACCTTCTTGGTCGTATCATCGGGGATGCAGATCGCGAGTCGAAGATGCGACGGGCGGCGCGAAAGCGTTGGCGTTCGGTCGAGCGGGTCAGCTGGCCGATGGGCCTGGCCGCGTCGCTGGCGGCTGGCCTTTGGATCGGCGCGTCGCAGTTCGGGTATTCGGGCAGCGGAAGCGATCTGCTACTACGCAACGATCTTGCCTATGAGATCGGCTACTATCTCCCGCAGGTTGCGGGTTATCTATCGGGGTATTGAGATGAACTGGGTGCGCAAGAAAGGGCTTGGCCTGAAACTGCTGCTGGCCATGTCGCTGGGTGTGAACATTCTGGTGCTCGGTGCCGTGCTCGGGAGTCTTTGGGGACGTCCGGACAATGGACGCGGGGGGGCAATGATCCATCGCACCGGGATGTTCAGCCTGCTTGCCGTCTTGCCGCCCGAGAACCGTAAGGAATTGCGGCGGGAGCTAGATGATGCTTTTGGAGATCAACGCCCTGTTCCTGACGGCAATCAGTTGCAAGTCCTGCGAGAGGCGTTGCGTTCCGAGCCATTTGACCCCGACCATTTTCGGGTGCTGCTGGCGAAACGTCGGGAAGCGCTGGATCGTGTAAACATGCGACTGGAAGAGGCGCTGGCGTCTCAGTTGGCGCTTATGACGCCTGAAGAACGGCGCAGCTATGCCAACCGGCTGGGAAAGATTCATAAAGGCGCGGCGCACAGGCAGGATGGGCGTCCACGCCGTGATTACTAGGCTGCGGGCCGATCGAGACTGACCTGATCCCGACCGTCTGCTTTCGCGACATAGAGCGCCTTGTCCGCGCGGTCGAACAGTTCGGTGGTGTCTTTGACTTTTCCTGTTCCGACCGCGACGCCGATGCTGACTGTTACCGTCAATGCGCTGACGTCGCCCTGCAGGCGGATCGGCGTGCCTCTGACAAGTTGCCGCAAACGCTCGCCCGCCGTCAGGGCTTCGTCATGGTTGGTGTTGGGCATCACCACGAGAAATTCTTCGCCGCCCATGCGCGCCACAAGGTCTTGCGCCCTCAGGTTGGAGCGCAGGCGGGATGATACTTCACGCAGAACAATATCGCCGATAGCATGGCCGTAGGTGTCGTTCACGGCCTTAAATCGGTCGAGATCGAGTACCATCAGCGCGAACGGCTGGCCTGCGCTCTGTGCTTGAGCGGCAATGGACTGCAAATGCCGTTCTGCAAAGCGACGGTTGAACAGTCCGGTCAGCGGATCGCGCGTGGCCATTTGCAAACCGGTCTGCATGTTTCGGCGCAATTGGTCCCCTTGCTGCTTGTGCCGGATCTGGGCATTGAGACGAAGGGCCAATTCCTCGGCATGAAAACCGCTTGCCATGATATCGCTTGCGCCCAGATCGAGCGCCATGGCGACCTGATCGCTACTGGCATCTTCGAGCAGCAGGAGCATGGCAGAGCCGCGCGTGTCTTCCCGACTGCGGAGTTCGGCGATCAAGCGGAGCGCGTCCTGATAGGTTTCCTTGGATGCGCCGATCACGAACGCATCTGCCGCAGTTGCCCGTGCGGTTGTCGTCAGCGCGTCTTCCCGTGTCATGACGGATAGTCGGTGAGAAAGAACCGGTTCGAGGCGCGCCGACCAAGCATGAGCGGCCTGCGCATTGGGCGATATCAGTGCAATGTGACCGGGCGAAGAATATGTTGCGCCCGCTTCGGCCAGCCCTAGCTGGCGGCTCGTGATGTCACGTGCTTCGATTTCTGAAGCGGTATTGCTTTGCCGGAGCGTGCGGCGGATGCGGGCCATCAGAAGGCTGTCATTCACAGGCTTGGGCAGAATATCTGCGGCCCCGGCACGAAGCGCTGCCACGCGCAGGTCGGGGGTCAGATTGGTTGCCAAAAGGATGAGTGGCACGTCCGCATTATTGTGCGTGCCCTGTGTCGCGGAGCAAATCGCCAGCTTGCCGCCGGGATCGGAGTCGATATCTAACAGTATCAAATCCGGCTTGTTCTGACTGATCTCGCGCGCCAGTTCATCCGGTGTCGTCGCTTGGGAAACCACGTAGCAGGCAGCGGACAGTTTACAACGCAGCAGGATCCGGTTCGTCGCAATCCCGTCATATATGAGAATACGTCCGGACATGAGCTTTTGCCGTCTCCGCGCTGTTGTGACGGATCGAGTTTTCGGGTTGAAGTGTTAAGAAAGCATTTCCGATTTTAGAGAGGTTTGAAACGAATTGCGCCACGATGAGGCCATTACGATCGCCGCGAAGGCTTTGGACTGGATCGCACGCACGAACGACCTGTTGCCGGTTTTTCTAGGAAGTTCAGGTATTTCGGTAGAGCAACTGTCAGACAATGTCGCTGAACCGGAGGCATTGGCGTCGGTTTTGGATTTCTTGCTTATGGATGACCGATGGGTTCTCGCGTTTTGCAGCGATACCGGCATTTCGCCCGAGAAACCGTTAACCGCGCGCGTGGCCCTTTCGGGTGGGGAAGTGCCGCATTGGACCTGATTCTTCGCGACTGCGGCTTTGAGACCCGATGTGCTGTTTTCCGTGTTTGCGTAAGCGGACCGCTCGGGGCATAGTGCGGCCATCGGGGAGGAACAGTATGTCACCAGTCAGGGCGATCCTGTTCGACAAGGATGGAACCTTGTTTGATTTCCATGCCACTTGGAGCGAATGGTCTGCCGGGTTTCTGTTGCGGCTCGCTGGGGGTGATCTGGAGCGGGCCCGTATCTTGGGTGAAGCGATCGGATTTGATCTCGACACCAGGAGCTTTCTTGATGGGGCGCTTGTTGTTGGCGGCACGCCGGATGACATCGCTCATGCACTCTTGCCGCATCTGCCTGGAGCGACACCGTTTTCGCTGGTCAGTCGAATGAATTCTGAAACGGCACGGATTCCGCAAAAGGAAGCGGCACCTCTCAAGTCGCTGCTCGGGGATCTTCGGCAAACGGGGTTGAAGCTTGGCGTCGCCACCAATGATTGTGTGGCGCCAGCCGAAGCACATCTCGCGCAGGCCGGAATTGAAGGGTTCTTCGATCACATAATCGGATGTGACAGTGGGTACGGGGCCAAGCCTGAGCCGGGAATGCTTCTGGGGTTCGCAGACTATGTGGGAGTTCCCCCGGAAGAAGTTGTGATGGTTGGTGATAGCGTGCACGATTTGAACTGCGGGCGCGGTGCCGGAGCGCGATGCGTCGGTGTGCTGACGGGCAGTGCCCAGAGATCCGCGTTGGAACCCTTGGCGGATATCGTTCTGCCCAGCATCGCGAGCCTGCCTGTGTGGCTCAGCGGGCTTAATATGGCGGACAGCGGGGCGCGGCCTGAGGCCGTGCTTTGAGCGTTTTCAACCAGTGATCCGACATGCTGGCCTGGAGTAAACGTCCCAGGGCGTGCAGACGGTGAGTTTGACATCGATTTCGACTGCGTGTTTCCGGCAGGTCGGTGGCTTCATGTTGGCAGGTTATGCTGCTGGCCGTAAGCGTTGCAGCATGTGGCTGAAATGTTGGTGCATGGCGTACGATCGGAAGACCTGATTGTCCTCTGCGCGGAGACGAACTCACGCTTGTGATAGGTTTGTTGGGCAGTGCTCATTCCGCGAGATCGCTTGCACGGCGGCTCTGTCAGCCGTTCTTGATGTCATTTGGTTTCGTGTCCATTGGAACAAGCGCGGGCGGTGCAATGTCTGGGTGCGCATTCGGGGTGAAGCCCGCTGACATAAGAACGCGTGCGACGTAGCCCTTTATGAAGCTAAACTTGCTGGCGG